>DATIPT010000020.1:0-39060 GCA_035471625.1 Anaerolineales bacterium | reverse complement strand
TCCGCTGCCCCCGCTGCGGGCGATGAGCCTGTACCTCTCCGACACCCACGGCGATCCGGCTCACGCCCCCGAGGGCTCCCGTCAGTCCCACGCCGATCTCGTCGTCGAGGTCGACGGCGGGGTCCACACCTTCCCGCGCCGCAACGGTCGCCGGTTGCTGTTGGGGGTCCGCCATCTCCTCGAACGCCACGACCCCGACTTGATCGTCACCGCCTACGGCGACTCCTACCTGCTGCCCCGCCTGCTGCACCTCTCGCGCCACTTCGGGATCCCGCTGCCCCTCAACCGGGACCCGAGGCGCGCCGTCGCCCACAAGCGGGCGCACTCCTACTTTTCTTACGGGCGCATCATCTTCCGCGACGAACAGCATCTGCTCTTCGGCCGCTGGCACCTCGATCGTCACAACGCCTTCCTGGCCGACGACTACGGCCTCGACGGGACGATCGAGATCGCCCGCCTCTGCGGCCTCCCGGTCCAGACCGTCGCCCGGGTCTCGACCGGCACCGGAATCAGCGCCATGCAGGTTGCCACCGCCTGGCGCCGCGGGGTGCTCGTCCCGTGGCAGAAGCGCCAGCCCGAATCGCTCAAGAGCGGCATCGATCTGCTGACCGCCGACAAGGGCGGCCTGGTCTACACCCCTACCCCGGGCCTGCACCAGCACGTCGCCGAGCTCGACTTCACCGCCATGTATCCGAGCATCATGGTGCATTTCAACATCTCGCCCGAAACCGTCGGCGCCGAGTGCTGCGACGGCGTCCCCGTCCCCGAGTTGGGAACGCCGGTCTGCCGCCACCGCCAAGGTCTGGTGCCCGAGACTCTGGCGCCGCTGCTCGAGAAGCGCCGCCGCTACAAAGCGCTGGCCCGCTCCCTGCCCGTCGACGATCCCCGCCGGCAGGCCTTCGAGCGACGCTACTCCGCCCACAAATGGCTGCTCGTCACCTGCTTCGGCTACCTCGGCTACAAGAACGCCCGCTTCGGACGAATCGAAGCCCACGAAGCCGTCACCGCCTACGGCCGCGAGGTCCTCCTGCGGGCCAAGGAGATCGTCGAAGCGCGCGGGTTCCGCGTTCTGCATCTGTACGTCGACGGCCTGTGGATCGACCGCCCCGGGGCCGCCACCCGCCCGGACTACGAAGGCCTGCTCGACGAGATCCAGCACGATACCGGACTGCACATCGCCCTCGAAGGCGTCTACCGCTGGCTGGCCTTCCTCCCGTCGCGCGTCGAGCCTCGGGTCACCGTCGCCAACCGCTACTTCGGCGCCTTCGAGGACGGCAGCCTCAAGGTGCGCGGCATCGAGGCTCGGCGCCACGACACCCCGACCTTCATCCGCGAGACGCAGCTCGGCTCGCTCGAGATCCTGGCGGCGGCGCCCAATGCCACGGCGTTCCGTCGCCACCTGCCGCAGGCGATCGCCTTCGCCCGCCGCCGGCTGCAGGCGCTGCGCGCCGGCGACGCCCCGCTCGACGAACTCGTCGTCACCCACAATCTGTCACGCCCGCCCGAGGAGTTCGTCGTCCGCACGCCCGCCGCCCGTGTCGCCGCCGAACTCACCCGCGCCGGCGTCGATCTCAGCCCCGGGGAACGACTGCGCTTCATTTATGTTCCCGGCCCCGAGAAGGCGCGCGCCTGGGATTTGATCGAGGCACCGCTCGCCTACGACCGCGAGGCGTATACCGTCCTCTTCCTGCGCGCCCTGGAGAGTCTGTTCGCGCCGGTCGGCGTCGACGACGCCACCCTCGCCCTGTGGCTGCTCGGCGACGCCGGCTATTGGGGCCCGCCCGGAACGCTGCCCCCGCCCGGCGTCGACGCGCGCTGGCCACTTCTCGTCCGCCACAACTCCTACGCCAGAAGCGTCGCTCCCTCGCCTGACCCTCCGCCAGCGGTGCCACCGTCGGTCACGCCGCCCCCCTCGCCGCGCCCTGACTCGCATCCATCGAGGCCCATCGCATCTCCACGATCTGTGGTGACCCCCGCAAGGAGTCCGTAAGCACCCCGCGCAAACCGGCGTGCTACAGTGATCCTGACGCTCGTGCGCCCCGCCCAAGGCACGTCAGCCTGCACCGTCGGCCGAGCGCCGCGACGCGTCATCGATACGGCGAAGGACCGCTGCGGGCCCGATGGGCACCACCAACTTCTCTCCGGAAACCCGTCTGACCCTCTATCCGCTTGCCCTGCGTCGGCAAGGGGCCGAGTCGATCATCGGGAGGACCGAGACAGGCATCTTCATCTCGGTTCCCAAGACCGGACTGCGCATCATCGAGGGTCTCCAGCAAGGCCAAACCCTGGCCCAAACAGAAGCGCTCGTGAACTCGGAAGGGAACGGCACGATCGACCTGGCTGCGTTCGTCGCCGACTTGCTGGACCTCGGCTTCGTCCAGGCGATCGACGACGCGCCGGTCGCGTCCGCCGACGAGCACCCCGACCCGCTTCCCTGGCTCGCACCAAGACACGTCCGCTGGCTGTTCTCCTGGCCGGCCCTGCTGGTGGTTGCCGGTCTCCTAGGGACCGCCATCGCAACGCTCTTCCGCCAACCGTGGCTCCTTCCCGTCCCGGCCGACTTCTTCTGGTCGCCCTTGCTCAGCATGGTCATTGCCGTCAACATCGTGTTCTGGACCACCCGACGCGCGATCCATGAAGTCGCCCATGTCGCTGCAGCACGCGCCGCAGGGGTTCCCTTCCAACTCCGCCCCGGCCGCCGGCAATGGAGCATCTTCCTCCAGGCCGACGTCTCCGGCGCCTGGGCGCTTCCCCGCCCGGCCCGCTACCGGATCTACGGAGCCGGCTTGCTGTGGGATTTCACGGTCGCCTCGGCGCTCATCCTTCTCTTGGCCTACGCGCCCCTGCCGCCGGTCGTCCAGTCCGTCTTGGCGGCGTGGCTCCTCCTTGCTGTGCTCGCCCTTCTGGGCGAGTTCCGCCTCTTTGCCAGGACCGATGTCTACCAGATCTGCCTCGATCTGATTCCCGTACGAGACCCGTTCCCCGAAATCCGGGGGAGGAACCGAAGCCCAGGCGACTCCAATCCGCAGGACCGGATGCCGCTCCACGTCCTCGTGCTCCTGGCGGCGACCACCATGGTCCTGGCGACGATCCTGCTGCTGGCGCTCCCGATTCTGATTTCCCTCGTCGGCCAGGCTGTCGCCTATCTGGTCAGCGGAATCCGGACAGCCGATCCCAGTCTGATCCTCGACGGCACATTTGCCCTCCTGGCCACGATCGCGGCGGTCGTCGTGCTCCTCGACTCGGTCTTGCGGCGCCGTAGACCGGCGCTCGCCTCGCCCTCGACCCCCATCCTGCGCCGATTCCAACCTTCGTCGTCCAGTCGATCCTCCCGGGGACACCTCGACTCGCCCACGTCGGCGAACCAGATCCACCCTTAGGTCTGCGATAATAGACGAGCTCCGGCAACCACGATCCGCCCAAGGTGACAGATCGATGACCTGTTACCCTCCAAGCGCTGAAACGCAATCCCGGATCGCCACCCAGGCCGTGCGATCCACTCCGGGCTGGCACGGGCTAGCTGCAGGCATCGTCTTCGGGGCGATCCTGCTAGCCGGATGCGACTTCCTCCCCGGGATCCCCACCGACCTGGGAGGCGAGTCGTGGTTCCAGGCCATCGGAACGATCCCGCCGATACCCGACAGTCCTCTTGAATTCAGCTCTGGCGATCTCATCGCGCCCGTCTTCTCCCTGCCACAGATCCCGGATGGAACCATCCAGCCGATGATCGGGCCTGCTCCGGACTGGTGGTACCTGGTTCCCGTCCACCGCGCGGCGTATGCCGCCGGCACGATCGGGCGCGATTACCACTACCTGGTGGCTCTCCCGCCGGACGAGCTCCTCAGCTACTACGAAGGCGCGATGAAGCGTGGAGGCTGGGAAGAGATCATGGACACGATCACGACTGGTTCGTACAGCATGATGCTCTACGACCGAGGGGATACCGACGCCCGGATCTACATAGCCCCGCGAGACGGCGGGACGCTTGTCTCGATTGTGATCGAGTAGTCACGGGCCGGGATCCGGCGGCGCCCGGAGGTCCCCCCAACCCCCTTCCTTGGCGATCCCCTCTCCCCGGCGGCGCTCGCCTGCCCTAGTCGTCGTCCCCCTCTTCGCCGGAGGCGTGACAGCGAGTGCAGCTGCTGGAGAACCCCCCGATCTCCTTGTGCTTGTCCTGCATCTCGCCGGCATTGTGGCACGTGTAGCATGTGTACTCCATCAAGCCGGATGGGTGGCAGCGTCCGCAGCTCCCCCCGGCCCCACCGTGGTTCATCGGGAAGGAATGGGGACCGTTGAACGATGCCGGGCGCCAGGCCGCAGTTGAGTGACACGCGCTGCACTCTCCACTGAAGGCGCTCCCATGCGACGATGGGCGGCCATGACAGGCCGAACACGCCATCGGCGTCCCGGCGAAGCCCCCGCTTGTATGACACGCGGTGCAGGCCGTCCGAGTGTGGGCCCCCGTCAGGCGGAAACGCGCCAGGTTGTGGTCGAACGTGGCATCCGACCAGCGGGTCGGGCGGTGGCACGCACCGCACTGCTGTCCGAACCGGCCCCCATGCGCGTCCTCGGGCAGATGGCAGCCCTCACACGTGCTGGGGGTCCCCACGTACCGGCCTCCCGGATGGCAGGCGCTGCACGCTGTGGTGGCGTGGGAGAAGGTCAGAGGGAATCGGGTACTGCCGTGATCGAAGTGCAAGTCGCCCCAACCGCTCGTGGCATGGCAGGCGTCGCAGTCCTGCAGGAACTGACCGCCATGGCGATCTTCTCCGCTGTGGCAAGCAGCACACGTCAGGCCGACGCCCACCCATTGGCGGCCCACATGGCAGGCCTCACACGGCACCGAGAGGTGCAGGCCGGTCAGCGCGAAGCGCGTCCGCCCGTGGTCCAGGCGGGCCGAACCCCATCCGTCGGCCGAGTGGCACTCGCCACAATCGCTCCCCAGGCGCCCCTCATGGATGTCTCGAGCCAGGTGACAGCCCAGACAAGCCGTCGGCGTACGGCGAAGGTCCTCCAGGGTTTTCCCCCCTTGGTGGCAGAAGACGCACTCGATCTCCGCATGGCGCCCTTCCAGATGGAAGGGTCCCACGTCGTGGTGGAAGGTGTCGCCGAAGGTGTCGATTCCGTCGTGACATTCCAGGCATTCCAAGCCGAAGGTCGCCCGATGCTGGACGGTGTAGGACGGATCCAGCTGAAAGTGACAAGCGTAGCAAGTGTCCGACTGGAACTCACGCAGCGACCGCGGATGGCAGTCGGCACAGGTGAAGCCTCCGCCATCCAGGTACATCGGGTGCGTCCACAAGAAGAAGCCGCTTCGCTCATGGGGGAAGCCGGAGATATTCGCCCGCGTCAGGCTCGCCGTCGACCCCTTGTGCTCGGTATGGCAGGCGCGGCAGTTTGCCGGCGTTGCGAAACCCCGATGCAGGCCGCGCTCGGAAGCGATCTCCTCAGAGACTTCGACGTGGCAGTCGAGGCAGCGATCCCCCATCCTCTCTCCGGACAGCAGACTCGGATGGCAGCGATCGCACTGGCGGGCGAGATCGGCGTGCCTCCGGATGTCTCCGTGAGGGGACGGTCCCGCCTCGGCGTTCAGCGGACCCGGGCTGAAGATCCCGTTCCCGCTCGCCGCCGCCGCGGCCGCGACGCCGGCGACGGCCAGCAATGCCGCGACCAGCGCTGTTCCACTCAAGCATCCAAGAGGTCGCCCGCGTTTCATGCCCACCGGGGTCCCTAGCGCAAGAGCGTCGCGTAATACATCGCCGCAGCGGCATGCACGATCGCCGTGACGAACAAGACCATCCCCAAGGGAATGTGCACCGTGTGCCATACGGCCAGCATCCGCCGCGACCAGCGCATGGCGCCGAGTTGCCGCTCAAGGGTCTTGAGTCGCCGCTCATCCGCCCGGAGAGCCCTGCGGTCCACCGTGAGCGCAGTGGCCGAGGCCTGCGCCAGGGCGGACTTGGCCTGGGCGACTTGTTCCTCCAGTAGGCTCGCCTCCATCTGGACGCCGTCGGCCGAGCGCGGTACCGCGGTGTAAATGTACCGCCCGACGAAACCGCTGGCGACAACGACAAGCGTCAGGAGGGTTGCCACCCCGGCGAGACCCTGGAAGGCCCAGGCCGAATGCAGGACCACGAGGAAAGGACCGACAATCCCGGTGAAGATGTGAAACTGCAGCCACGACCGCATCGTCCCCCACGGTCGGCGCACGGCCCGCTTTCGCAGCGAGTAGAACGTCTCCGTCATCAGCATCAGCCCGAAACCGAGGACGCCCAGGGAGTGCCCGAGGAACCCACTGGCCGCCGGAATCCCGATGCGGCTCACGGTCGCGGCATACAACCCGCTGATCGTCACGATCGCGACCAGGGAGAGGATCAACTCCTTGCTAGGCCGCACGCTGGGCCTCCTTCCACAGGTCTTCCAGGACGCCCAGCATCCGCTCGGGTCGGTCGACGAGGATAGGCCGGACATCGGCGATGCCGACCCGCCCGGCGATCAAGCGCTGAAGAGGCCGAGACCAAGTCTGATCGCCCATCACGACGGCTCCGACCAGCCGATCCCGTCCGACGAGAATTCGGATCCGGCTGCGTTCCGCTTCCGCTTCGATGGCAAAAGCATCGACCCGGCCGCGCCAGGCCTCACTATCCCCGCGGGCGATCGACACCAGATCACCCTCCTCGACCCCCGATCCGACCGTCCCGATCAAGGTCACCGTTACGCCGCCGACCCGGGTCACGTTGAAGGGAATGCCGCGCGGGTAAGGCTCGCCCGCTCCGGCCATGTTGCCGCCGGCCGCCGCACCCTGACTGAGCGCCGTGGACCACAGGGAATCGAGTACCCGCACCCCACGTTCCGGGTCGAGAACCTCGGCGACGTCCCCGGCAGCGAAGATGTCCGGGTCGCTCGTCCGCAGATACTCGTCGGTCAAAACGCCCCGGTCCGTCGCCAGGCCTCCTGCCTGGGCCAGTTCCAGCTTCGGCCGGATTCCGATGGCGACCGCGAGCATGCCGCACGCCAATCGCCGTCCGTCGACGAGTTCCACACCTACAACGCCTCCCCGCTTCGCCAGAACCTGGGAGAGTTCGGTGTTGCGATGGAGGCGAATTCCCTCCTCCTCCAAGCGCTCCTCGACCAATGCCGACTCGTGCGGGTCCAGCACCGCCCCCCAATAGCGCTCCTTCCGCAACAAGTAGTGGACCTCCACGCCCTGGCTCGCCAGGCCTTCCGCCAGTTCGACCGCCGTGATCCCGCCCCCGACCACGACCGCCCGCCGGGTGCGGCGTGCGATCTTCAGGATGGAGCGTGCATCGTCCAGATTATCGAGGGTCACAACTTCGGGCAGGTTGATGCCTGGGATACCCGGCCGAATCGCCCGGGCGCCGACCGCCAAGAGGAGCCGGTCGTAGCCAACCTGCTGACCTCCCTCCAGGGCGAGTCTGTGCGCGTCCACGTCCAGACCAACCGCCCGGGCGATGCCGCGGCGAACGCGAAGGCGACGGTAGGTCTCATCCGAACGAGAGTAGAGCTGCTTCTCGGGGATGCTTCCGGTCAGGAGATAGGCCAGGCCGGGACGCGAGTAGAAGCCGGCGCGTTCATCTCCGAGGATCAGGATCTCTCCAGCCGAATCCCGGGCTCGGATCGCCTCTGCAGCCGCCACCCCGGCGGGTCCGTTCCCGACGATTACGTATTTCGCCGTCATCCGGGATCCCCTGGCGAAGCCCCCGCAAACAGGGGCGCCTGCTCCATCCGGAGGGTCCCCCGTGGACAGCGGGCAACGCACTCCCCGCACGAGAGGCAGTAGCTTTCGGACACCGTCAGACCGCGGCGGGCATGCGAACGGACGTCGATTCCCAGGGGGCAGTTGAACGAGCAGATCCCGCACTCGACGCAGCGGATCGCCTCAGGAATGACGATCGCCCCCGCCAGGGCCGTCCGCCTCTCGTTGTCCCTTCGGAACCATCCCTTGAACACGACCTCTCCTACCAGGGGGCTCTCCCCCAGAGCCCGCGTTCTCCCCAGGTAGGGGGTCGGAGAAACGGGACTTCGGTTACGGTCTCACATCCCGCCCGGTTCACAATCGGTACCTCCTTCCTAGCTACGCCGCTCTATCCGATCACCGTCCCAACCCTCCCGGCCAGCCCCCAGGCGCAGGCAACCGGACCCCGGGGAGCAGCCACGACCCCATCCCTGGCGCCGCCCAATGCCGTTTGACGCTCCATCCGCCCCTGTGGTATTATCGACCTCCGAGCCGGGCCGCCGGGAAACGCTAGGCGGCCCGACTATTCCTGCCAAGGAGAACGCGATCAGCGCATCCGAATACCGTATCAACGAGGACATCCGCGTTCCGGAGGTGCGGCTGATTGGGCCGGACGGGCAGAACGTCGGAGTCGTGGCGATCTCGCAGGCGCTCCAGATCGCCCAGCAGGCCGGCCTCGACCTCGTCGAGGTCGCTCCGAACTCGGCTCCCCCGGTGTGTCGGGTCCTCGACTACGGAAAGTTCCTGTACGAGAAGAACAAGAAGGAACGGGAAGCGCGCAAGGCTCAGACCAAGGTCGAGATCAAGGAAATCCGGATGCGGCCGAAGACCTCTGAGCACCACCGGTCGTTCAAGGTCCGCAACGCCCGGCGCTGGCTGACCGAGGGCAAGAAGGTCCGGGTCCGGATCCGGTTTCGCGGGCAGGAGATCACATATCCCGAGATCGCGCTGAACGATCTCAAGCGCATCGCTGAGGAGTTGGCCGACGTCGGGATGATTGAGCAGGCGCCGATGATGGAAGGGCGCACGATGCTGATGATGCTATCGCCAGGCCGGGCCAAGTAGCCTGCCGGCGGGATTCAAGGAGATCGGTCGTGCCACGCAAGTCGAAAAGCAAGGGCAAATACAAGATCAAGACACACAAGGCGACCGCCAAGCGCTTCCGGGTGACGGGGTCGGGCAAGCTCGTCCGCACCAAGGGCAACAAGAGCCATTTGCGGCGCAAGCGGTCGGCCCGTGCCAAGGCGCAGCTCTCGGAGATGCTCCCCGTCGAGACCCGCGGCCTGGCGAAGCGCGTCCACCGGCTGGCCCCCTACCTCAACAAGTACAAGGCCAATCCCAACGCCAAAAGCGGCGGGAAGAGCAAGTAGTCCGTTTCCCGGAGCGGCCGTTGGGCGCGCCTAACGGGCATCCCCGTCGGATGCCGGCGCCCAGGGGACCGCAGGAGAGAAGGCTGTGACACGAGTGAAGGGCGGGACGACCACCCGCCGACGCCACAAGAAAGTCCTCCGAATGACCAGCGGCATGTACGGGTCGCGCCACCGCCTGTTCCGCCGCGCCAACGAAGCGATGCTCAAGAGCCTGTGGTATGCGTTCCGCGATCGCCGCACGCGCCGCCGCGACCTGCGCCGCCTCTGGATCGTCCGCATCAATGCCGCCGCCCGCCTCAATGGGACGACTTACAGCCGCTTGATGCACGATCTTCGGGCCGCCGACATCCAGCTCAATCGCAAGATGCTGGCCGATCTGGCCGTGCGCGATCCGCAGGCCTTCAGCCAGATCGTCGCTTCGGCCGCCTCCTGATCCTTTCGCCGCGTCCATTCCCGACCGGAGCCGCAAGGCTCCGGTCTTCGCGTCGCTAGACCCGGGCGGACGCGTGTACAATGACCGCGTCGTCGCGTCCGGATCCGACCGAGCGACGAACCCGGCCCCATGTCGCGCACGGTCCTCGAGTATCGTTTCCCCGACGGCGCGCTCCTCGCCCTGGTCCAGGGTGATCTGACCGAGGTCCAGCTCGAGGCGATCGTCAACGCCGCCAACCCCCAGCTCCAACATGGCGGCGGCCTCGCCGGCGCCATCGCCCGACGCGGCGGGAAGAGCATCCAACGCGAGAGCAACGCCTGGGTGCGGGAGCATGGCCCGGCGCGTTTCGACCGCCCGGCCATCACCGGCGCAGGGGACCTCCCATGCCGCGCCGTAATCCATGCCGTCGGCCCGATCTGGGGGGAAGGCGACGAGGACCGAAAGCTTGCCGTCGCCGTGCAGTCAAGCCTCGCACTTGCATCGCAACGGGGCTTCTCCAGCCTCGGGATGCCGGCGATCTCTACCGGGGTCTACGGCTTCCCGGTGCAACGGGCTGCGCCGATCGTTCTTGAAGCCATTGCCGCGTTTTTCGCCGCATCCCCGAACAGCCCGGTCCGGCATGTAGAGGTGACCCTGTTCGACGGCCCGACCCTGGCTGTCTTCGAAGACGCTTTTCGTGCCCGGTTCACGACCGTCAACCCGCCCGGCGCGGCACCCGGCCGACCATGACCTCGGGCGGGCCGATCGGATGATCACGTCGACGACCAACCCTCGCGTCCAGTGGATTCGATCCCTCCAGCGCAAGCGCCGCGCCCGGGAGGAGGAGGGCGCCTTCGTGATCGAGGGTCTTCGCCTCGCCCAAGAGGCCCTGACCGCGGCCGTAGTCCCCCGTTTCGTCTTGCATACGAACGACATTGGTGAACGCGGACGCAAGCTCATTGAAGGGTTTGCCGAGAGCGGCGCGCCTACCTTGCTCGTCTCGGAGAATGTCCTGCGGGCCTGCGCCGCGACCGAGACGCCGCAAGGCCTAGTGGCCGTCGTCCCCTTTCCCAACCCTCCCCTGCCCGACCGCTACACCCTGGCACTGATCGCGGACGGCCTGGCTGATCCCGGAAACCTGGGCGCCGTCCTCCGGACGGCGCTGGCCGCCGGCGTGGAGGCCGTCTTCCTCACCTCTGGCACCGTTGACGCCTACAATCCGAAAGTCGTGCGGGCGGCGATGGGCGCCCATTTCCACCTGCCGATTGTGACGGAATCGCCAGGGTCCATCCGCCGGCGACTCCAGGATCTGGCCATCTGGGTCGCCGATCCGCATCGCGGCCGGCCAGTCTACCAGCTCGACGCCCGACAGCCTGTGGCGCTCGTCGTTGGGGGCGAGGCCCGCGGTCCGGCGGACGCGTGGCGGAGCGATGACATCGTCGTCGTGACCATCCCGACGGTGCCTGAAGCCGAATCGCTGAACACGGCTGCAGCTGCGGCCGTCCTGCTCTTCGAGATACGACGCCAGCGAGGTCTCCCATGAACATTCGCGCTCTGACCGGTTTCCTGGATCCGGGGTGGCCGCTCGAAAGCCGCCGCATCGCGTCGTTGGCCGGCATCCTCAAGACCGCCCGCGCCCAGCTCGAGGCGGCCGGCTATCCGGTGCAGACGCTGCGCCTGGCGACGCCGCCGCCGGTGGAGATGAGCCGTCCGGTCCCCCCGAACGAACGCGCCGATTTGGCCGGCAAGCTCGAGGCGGAGTGTTTTGTCAACGGCATTGACTACGCCAGCATCGGTCCGGCCCTCCCCGACGAGAGCGGAGGACTGGCGGCCGTCCCCGATATCCTCGGCGCGACCGAGAATGTGTTCACCTCGGCCATCTTCAGTGATCCCGAAAGCGGACTCTCCGCGGCAGCCGCGCGCGGCTGCGCCCAGGCGATCCGAGATGTGTCTCGGCTCTCACCCGACGGCTTCTCCAACCTGCGATTTGCCGCGCTGGCCAACGTACCGCCGGGATCCCCCTTCTTCCCCGCCGCCTACCATGGAGGCGGAGAGCCGGCGATCGCCGTCGCCACCGAAGCGGCCGAGCTCGCCGTCGACGCTATGCGCGAAGTCTCGTCACTCGGCACGGCTCGTCGACGGCTGGTCGGCATGATCGACGCGCACGCCGCCGCTCTGACGCGGCCCCTGCAGACGCTTGCCGCCGAGAACGAGATCCGCTTCTTGGGGATCGATTTCTCCCTGGCGCCGTTCCCCGACCACTTCCGTTCGATCGGGACTGCGATCGAGGCCATCGGAGCAACCGTCGCCGGCCGCGGCGGAACGCTCACCGCCGTCGCCTTCCTGGCCGACTGTCTGGAGCGAGCCCAGTTTCGGCGAACCGGTTTCTGCGGGATCTTTCTGACCGTACTGGAGGACGAGACCCTGGCGTCACGCGCCGCCGATGGGGACCTGACAGTGAACGACCTGCTGCTGTTCTCAGCGGTCTGCGGCGCCGGGCTCGATGCCGTCCCGCTCCCCGGCGACTCGAGCGTCGATGGACTAACAGGCGTACTGCTCGATCTCGGCGCCCTGGCCCTCCGCCTCAACAAACCCCTCACGGCGCGCCTGATGCCGATCCCGGGGAAGTCCGCCGGAGACGAGGTCCACTTCGACTTTGCCTATTTCGCCGACAGCCGGGTCATCCCGCTCCGAGAGAGCCCCCTGGGGGAACTCCTGCGCGGCGGCCTTCTGGATCTTGCCCCCCGGGGCTAGGCCTGCGCGACGACGAAACCGCAGCGGGGCGCCCGAGCGCCCCGCCATCCGTCCTGTCATCGCGCCAGAGCTCGTTCAGCGCTGGCCGAACGAGTCGATGATCTTGGCCACAAGCTCTTCGACCGGAACGTACATCCGGCCGCCATTCTCCTGCGCTCCGTAGTCCTGGGTCCAGACGATCCGACCATCGTGCCCGACCAGGACGAAGGTGTGACCGGGCTCCCCGGTGGCGACTGCCCACTCGAGGACCCCGTAGGCCTCCGAGACGCTTCCATCGAAGTCACTCAGGATCAAAGTCGGATCCGCGCCGATCGCCGCGATCTCCGGCGCCTGCTCCTCGACGCTGTCGAAGGCGACGCTCACCAGAGGAACGGACAGCCGCTGGAACGCCTCACTCCGCTGCAGATCAACGATCTGCTGCAGGCACGGCGGTCAACCGACCGCCATGTGAAAGTACAGCAAGACCGGTTTCCCGGAGAAATCCGCCAGGGCAACCTCGCCCCCGCCGACGGATGGCAGCGAGAACGCCGGGGCCATGTCGCCCGGATCGCGTCCTGGGGCTCCGGCGCAACCGGCCAGGGCGCCCGCCACCAGAGCCATGCCCAGCGCGAACCTCCACGATGTTCGCTTCATTCCCATTCCTCCCTCACGCAGGGCCAGGTTCGGTTCGAAGCGCAAATCATAAGCGCCGTCCGACTCCCGGTCAAGACAAGACCCGCCATCAGCGTGTAGAATGCTCCCGCGCTAGGCGATGGGCATGGATCTGCTGGAAGGACTCAACCCGCAACAACGTCAGGCGGTGACCGCCCCGCCCGGACCGGTGCTCGTCCTGGCCGGCCCCGGATCGGGCAAGACCCGCGTCCTGACCCACCGGATCGCGTATCTGATCACGCAAGCCGCCGCTGACCCCCGCCACATCGTCGCCGTGACCTTCACCAACAAGGCGGCCCGCGAAATGAAGGGCCGAGTCGTTTCGCTCCTCGAGAATCCGCGCACCGCCGCTCAGGTCAGCCTGGGGACGTTCCACGCTCTGTGTGCGCGTACCCTCCGCCGGGACGGCGACCGCCTCGGCCTCCCGTCGACCTTCGTCATCTTCGATGACTCCGACCAGGAGTCACTCGCCCGCCAGGCCCTCAAGGAGAACAACGTCGATCCGCGCCAGCATTCGCCGGCCAAGATCCTGGCGGCGATCTCGGCCGCCAAGAATGAACTCGTCCCGCCCGAGTCCTATCCGTCCACAAGCTACTTCGGCGAGATCGTCCGACGCGTGTATCCGCGCTACGAGGCTCTGCTGCGCGACAACCGGGCCCTCGACTTCGACGACCTGCTTGTCTGGACCGTCCGCCTCTTGCGCGATCACGAGGATATCCGGACGGCCTACCGCACGCGCTTCCGGCATCTTCTCGTCGACGAGTTCCAGGACACCAACACCGTCCAGTACGAACTCCTACGGTTGCTGACCCCCCAGGACCCCGACTTGTTCGCCGTCGGCGATCCGGATCAATCGATCTATCGCTGGCGCGGCGCCGACTACCGCAACGTGCAGCGCTTTCAGAAAGACTACCCGAACCACCGCCTGATCCTGCTCGAGCAGAACTACCGCTCAACGCAGACGATCCTGGATGTGGCCATGGGAGTCATCGACCGCCAGCCCGGCCGGACCCGCAAGCGCCTGCACACCGAACGGGGCCAGGGCATGGAGATCGGCTTCCACGAAGCCTATGACGAGGACGACGAGGCCGCCCACGTGTTGCAGACGATCGCCGTCCTCACCACCCAGGGAGTCGAACCGCGCGAGTGCGCCGTGATGTACCGGACCAACGCCCAGTCGCGCGCCCTCGAAGAGGCCTTCCTGCGCGCCAATCTGCCCTACCGTCTGGTCGGGGCGCAGCGCTTTTACGGGCGCCGCGAGGTCAAGGATCTGATCGCCTACCTGCGGCTGGTGCACAATCCCGCTGACGAGGTCAGCCTGCTGCGGGTGCTCAACACCCCGCCGCGGGGCATCGGGGCCAAATCGGTCGAGGCGTTGCTGGCCGCAGCCCGGGCCGACGCCGTTTCCGCCGGGGAGTATCTCCTCCGTCTGGGGCAAGGCCTGGCCGGACCCCCGCCCGGGCTGACCGGGCGGTCCGCAACCGCCGCGACCCAATTCGGAGCGTTCCTCGCTTCCTGGCGCGATCTCTCCGAGGCTGGCGGGCTGGCGGCGCTCCTCGAACGAATCCTGGCCGACAGTGAGTACCGCCGGTTCCTGGACGATGGAAGCGACGAGGGCGCCGAGCGGTGGGACAACGTCCTGGAACTGCGCGGCCTCGCCGCCGAGGACCCGGATCTCAGCCTGACCCTGTTCCTGGAACAGGTCGCCCTTGTCTCCGATCAAGACACCCTGACCGAAGACATGAACGCGCCGGTCCTTCTGACTTTGCACGCCGCCAAGGGGCTCGAGTTCCCGGTCGTCTTGATCGTCGGGTTGGACGAGGGTCTCCTTCCGCACTACCGATCGCTCGACGACGGCGAAGCCATGGCCGAGGAGCGCCGCCTCCTCTACGTCGGCCTGACGCGGGCCAAGGACCGGGTCTTCCTCGTGCGCGCCTTCCGGCGCCACAGCTTCGGCACCGGCGGTGTGTGTGAGCCGTCCCGCTTCCTCGAAGACATCCCGGCCGACCGGATCGATGGCGCTTCCGGGCCAACGCGCGCTCGCGCCGTCTACGATCGTCAGACGATATGGGAACCGGCCGCGCCGTCGACTCCGGAGCCGCGCTTCCGCAGCGGGATGCGCGTCGCCCATGCGGCCTTCGGCGACGGGATCGTCCTCGACTCCCAGCTCGATCGGGAGGACGAGATCGTCACGATTCAGTTCGAGTCGGGCGGGGTCAAGCGGCTGGCGGCTTCGCTGGCGCCCCTGGACGTCCTCGAAGAGCGCCGGGAGAGAAACGCATGAAGATCCTCGTGACCGGAGGAGCCGGCTACATCGGCTCAATCGCCGCCGCCGAGCTGCTTGCCGCCGGGCATGACATCACCGTGGTTGACTCCCTGGTCACCGGTCACCGCGCCGCCATTCCGAGCGGCGCCACCTTCGTCCACGCCGACCTCGCCGATCGAAGTTCTCTGGAGGCGACTCTCCAAGGCGGGGGGTTCGACGCCGTGATGCACTTCGCCGCCTTCATCGAGGCCGGCGAAAGCATGACCGATCCGGCGAAGTACTTCCGCAACAATCTGGGGTGCTCGCTCGACCTGCTCGATGCCTGCCAGCGAGCCGGCGTGCCGAGATTCGTCCTGTCGTCGACGGCCGCCGTGTATCAGACCAGCGACGAGCCGCTCTCCGAGGACTCGCCCCTCGGCCCGGCCAATGTCTACGGGCAGACGAAGCTCATGATCGAGCAGGTCCTAGACTGGTATCACCAGATCCATGGGCTGCGCTTCGCCGCCCTGCGCTACTTCAACGCCGCCGGCGCCAGCGGCGACCGCGGCGAGGCCCACCAGCCGGAAAGCCACCTGATCCCTCTGGTGCTCCGGGTCGCCCTTGGCCAGCGACCGGCGGCCCGGATCTTCGGCGACGACTACCCGACGCCGGACGGCACCTGCATCCGGGACTACATCCACGTCGCCGACCTGGTGGCCGCCCACCTCCTCGCCCTCCAAGCTCTCGACCAAGCACCCCGACTGGTCTACAACCTCGGCAGCGGCGACGGCTACTCCGTTCACGAAGTCATCGAAACCGCCCGCCGCGTCACCGGCCACCCGATCCCGGCCGAAATCGATCCCCGCCGCCCCGGGGATCCGGCGCGCCTGGTCGCCTCTTCGACGAAGGCCAAGCGCGAACTCGGATGGGAGCCGCGCCACCCCTCCCTGGAGTCGATCCTTGCCTCGGCCTGGGAGTGGCTCCGGGCACATCCGACAGGGTATTCCGACTAGAGCCATTCCTCCGCCTGCTATAATCGCCTTTGACTACACCGCAAGACCCTCGGGAGAGCCCATGCCCTATCAGCACGCGCAGATTCCGCCGGAAGGCGAACCGATCCGCCTCGCCGGCGAACGGCTCATCGTCCCCGATCGGCCGATCATCCCCTTCATTGAGGGCGATGGAACCGGCCGCGACATCTGGCGCGCATCCGTTCGCGTCTTCGATGCCGCCGTCGAGAAGGCCTACGCCGGTCGCCGCCACGTCGCCTGGATGGAGGTCTTCGCCGGCCAGAAGTCGTTCGACCGCTACCAGAGTTGGTTGCCGGACGAGACGGTCGACGCCTTCCGCGAGTTCCTGGTCGGGATCAAGGGACCACTGACGACCCCGGTCGGCGGCGGGATCCGCTCGCTGAACGTCGCCTTGCGGAAACAGCTCGACCTGTACGTCTGTCTGCGGCCGGTGCGCTACTTCGAGGGCGTGCCGTCCCCGGTCAAGCGGCCCCAGGATGTCGACATGGTGATCTTCCGGGAGAACACCGAAGACCTCTACACCGGGATCGAGTTCGAGGCCGGCAGCGAACCGACCGAAGGACTCAAACGCTGGATGGCCTCGGACTACCCCAACGATTTCCGCAAGATCCGCTTCCCCGAGACGGCCGGATTTGGGATCAAGCCAATATCACGAGAGGGCACCGACCGCCTGGTCCGGGCCGCCATCCGCTGGGCTCTCGAGAATGATCGAGGCTCCGTGACGCTCGTGCACAAGGGCAACATCATGAAGTTTACCGAGGGCGCCTTCCGCAACTGGGGCTACGATCTGGCCGAGCGCGAATTCGGCGACCGGGTCTACACCTGGCGGCAGTGGGACGCCACCAAGGATGCCCGGGGCGAAGAGGCGGCCAACGCCGAGCAGAAGACCGCCCTGCAATCCGGCCGGCTCCTGATCAAGGACGTCATCGCCGACATCGCCTTCCAGCAAACGATTACGCGGGCCAAAGAGTTCGACGTGATCGCCACGATGAACCTCAACGGCGACTACTTGTCCGACGCCCTGGCGGCCCAGGTCGGCGGGATCGGGATCGCTCCTGGAGGCAACATCAACTACGAGACCGGGCATGCCGTCTTCGAGGCAACCCACGGCACCGCGCCGAAGTATGCCGACAAGGACGTCGTCAACCCCGGGTCGGTGATCCTCTCGGGGGAGATGATGTTCCGCTACCTGGGCTGGACCGAGGCGGCCGACCGGATCGTCCGTGGGATGGAAGGCGCCATCGCCGCCAAGACCGTCACCTACGATTTCCACCGCCTGATGGACGGGGCGACCAAGGTCCGCTGCTCCGAATTCAGCGACGCCGTGATCCAGCACATGGACTGAGCATTTCGCTACCCGCGTAGCGACGAACGCCGGATTCAGCTCGTCCCCGGACCATCTTCCCCGACCCGCCCAATCCGGTCATCCCCCATGCCGAAGGTGGGGCTTTCTGTCATATCCGGTCGGGAGGCCCCTCCCCTATACTGAGCTCGCGGTCGAGGGCATTCAATCAGCCCTTGGCAACTCCTCGATACCCCAGATCTCCGCAAGGCCCCCAGCCTCGCTTGAAGCTATCGAGCCCGCGCAGGCGCGGGCGAGCTGCGTCGGGCCATGCGGCTCTGAAGCAACCCATGGAGCCGCGCCGCCGAGAGGGCAAGCCATGAAACCCAAGCATCTCCTGCTGGGATCGGTCGCCGTGGGTACCGGTGTGGCGTTGACCCGTTCGCTCTTCACCGCGACCGGGCGCCCTCATCGATCCCCGGCTAGCCCATCTTTCGATGCCATCGATGCCTTTCTCGAACGGCAGCTCCGCCGCCTGAGGATCCCCGGCGCAGCGTTCGCCATCATCGAAGGGGACCGCGTGGTCCATCAGCGGGGCTTCGGCCACGCCCGTCCCGGCGGTGAGGTCCCCTCGCTGCGGACGCCCTTCGCCCTCGGATCGACGACCAAGTCCTTTACAGCCCTGGCGGTGATGCAGCTCGTCGAGGCCGGAACCATCGAGCTGGAGGCTCCTGTCCGGCGCTACCTGCCCTGGTTCCGCGTGGCCGATCCCGAAGCTTCCGCCAGAATGACGGTGCGCCATCTCCTGAACCAGACCAGCGGCCTATCGATGGTCGCCGGCACGGCCGTCCTGGGTGACATCGACGGCAAGCCGGTTTCTCCTGAGCGGCAGGCGCGAGCGCTCTCCACCCTCAAGCTCAGCCGCCCCGTGGGAACCACCTTCCAATACTGCAATCTGAACTACAACCTGCTGGGCCTGATTGTCGAAGCGGCGAGCGGACAGTCTTACGCCGCCTACCTCCGGGAGCACATCTTCAAACCGCTGGGGATGCGCCATACCTTCACCACCCGGGCCGAGGCCCGTCGGCACGGCCTGGCACAAGGACACCGATACTGGTTCGGTTTTCCCATCCCGGCGCCGGAGATCCCCTTCCCTCCCGGTTCGCTTGCCGCCGGCGGCCTGGTGTCCACCGGCGAGGACCTCAGTCGGTACTTGATGGCCCTTCTGAACGGGGGTCGCCTTGGCGAAGCCCGGATTCTTTCCCGCGCCGGCATCGCAGCAATGCAACACGCCGCCGCAGACCAGCGCATCCTGGGCAAGGTCGTCACATCCTACGGCATGGGTTGGTTCATTAGCCCGGTCGACGGGACGAAACTGGTGTCCCACGGCGGAAACCTTCCCGAGTTCTCCTCGTTCCTGGGACTTCTGCCAGAACGGAAAAGGGCAATCGTCCTGCTCACCAACGCCGATCACGGCCTCCCCTTTGTCCTGTCCGAAGTCGGGGAGGGAATCGGCGCCCTGCTCGCAGGCCACCAGCCTCCGCCGATTCGGTTCGGGTTCCTGCCGTGGATGATGCGCGCGTCGCTGTTCATCCCGTTCTCCCAGCTGGCCGGCCTGTTCGCCACCTTGCGTCACCTGCGACGTTGGAGCGGCCGAGCCGCCTCGCACCCGCGCCGCGAGCCGCCGTGGCGCCCGGTCGTGGTTCCACTCGGCGCAGACCTCATGCTGCTCGCGCTCTTGGGGTATCTACGTTTCAGCGGCCTCCTCCGCTTCATGAACCTCTACTTTCCCGACCTCGCCTGGATCGCCCGGATCAGCGGAGGGCTGGCCTGGATCGGCTCGGTCGTGCGCAGCGGTTGGGGCGTTTCAATCCTGGGCGGGATGCGCGGTCGGGGCCCTGTGCAGAAAGGGAATCGATGAACAAGCGGAGTCTTCCCCACAAGATCGTGGACCTTACCCCGGGCCGCAGGATCTGGCTCCAGACCCTCGACCTCTCCTGGACGAGGCATCCCATCTTCGGGCTGCTGGAGGTGGACGTCACCCATCCCCGCAGGCTGATGGCGGCTCACAAGGCGAAGACCGGCGAAGGGCTGTCGTTCACGGCCTTCCTCGCCTGTTGCCTGGCGCGCGCCGTCGACGAAGACAAGACCGTTCAGGCCTACCGCAAGGGCCGCCGGCAGATCGTCGTCTTTGAAGATGTGGATGTGGCCATCATGGTCGAGAACCAGCACGCCGGTCAACGCTCCTTGATGGGACATGTCCTGCGAAGTGTCAATCACAGGACTTTCCCGGAGATCCACCGCGAGATCCGCCGGGTCCAGTCGGAGCCGCCGCCCGCGGGCAGGGGAATGCCGGGGTGGTATCGGTCGCTCATGCTGCTCCCCTGGCCTCTCTCGAATGCGGCCAAGACCCTGGTCTCCTGGGCGTCCCGCCGGGATCCTGCCATGCTCGCCTCGATGGCAGGAACGGTCGACATCACGTCCGTGGGCATGTTCGGCGGAGGTCACAGCGGGTGGGGGCTAACCACCACCGGCCGTTCCCTGGGACTGGTGGTGGGTGGGATCGCGTCGAAGCCAGCCGCCGTCGATGGCCGCATCGAGACGCGTGACATCCTCAGCCTGACGGTGGCGTTCGATCACGACGTGATCGACGGGGGCCCGGCCACCCGGTTCACCCGCCGGCTGGTCGAGTTGATCGAGAACGCATATGGCCTCGATGTCGCCGTGGAAGGCGATGGGAAACGAGCGGGGTCGGCGCAGCCCATGCCGGCGCCATCCCCGACAATAGGCTAACGGCCGGCCTCCAGCCAGGTCTCAATCTTCCCCTCGAGGACGTCCAGCGGCACAGCGCCGTCGCGCAGGACGACGTCGTGAAAGGCGCGCACGTCGAAATCCCCGCCGAGGGCCTTCTCGGCCCGGGCCCGCAGCTCCCGAATCTTGAGTTCGCCCATCTTGTAGGCCAGCGCCTGGCCCGGCCAGGTGATGTAGCGATCGACCTCGTTGCGGACGTTCAACTCGGTCAGCGCGGTGTGTTCGACCATGAAGTCGACCGCCTGCTGGCGGGTCCATCCGAAGGCGTGCATCCCGGTGTCGACGACCAGGCGGCAGGCGCGCCACATCTCGTACGTCAGGCGGCCGTAGTCGCTGTACGGGTCGGTATAGAAGCCGACCTCCAGCCCGAGCCGCTCGGCATACAGCCCCCATCCCTCGACAAAGGCGGTGAAGCCTTCGAAGCGCCGGAACTCGGGGAGGTCGCTGAGCTCCTGCTGCAGGGCGATTTGAAGGTGATGCCCCGGAACCGCTTCGTGCAGCGAGAGTGCCTCGATCTCGTATAGCGGCCGGCTCTTCAGATCGTAGGTGTTGACGTAGTAGCACCCGGCGCGCGTCCCGTCGCCACTGCCACCACGGTAATAGGCAGTCGTCGTGTGGGGCGCCTGGTAGTCCGGAATCGGCTTGATCCCATACGGGAGGCGCGGCAACCTGCCAAAAAGCCCTGGCAGTTCCCCATCCATCCGCTTCAGGACGAAGGCGACCTCCTTCATCAGCTGGTCCGGGGACTCAGCGTAGAAGCGGGGATCGGTTCGCAGGAAGTCGCCAAAGGCGGCGTGGTCTCCCGGGAAGTCAACCTGCTTCCGGAGGGCTTCCATCTCTTCGCGGATCCGATCGACCTCCTTCAGGCCGATCGCGTGGACTTCTTCCGGTGATGTATCGAAGGATACATTCATCCGAACCCGGTGTTCATAGAACTGGCGGCCATCGGGCAGGCCCGAGGCCCCGATGTCGGTACGGCATCCCGGCAAGTACTCCTCCTCGAAGAACGTCAGCAGACGGCGGTAGGCCGGGATGACCGACTCCCCAACCACCCTCATGACTTCTTCCTGAAGGCGACTTCGTGCGGCGCCGTTCACCGATTCTGGGAAGTCTTCCAGGGGAGCCTGGAACACGCTCTTCCTGGGATCGTCGACGAGGAAGCTATCCATCGACTTTTCCATGCCTTCGAGGGCTCGCCGAGGCTGAGTCCACCCCGACCGCAACCCCTCGCGCATCATTTCGATCTTCCCGTCCGAGTACATAGAAAAGCCCGCCAGTCGGGAAAGGTAGGCCTCGTAGTCTTCGACTTCATCGAAAGACACGAGGGAAGTGAGGTCAGCGAAGAAGGTGTGATAGCTCTCGAGCCGGTCCAACGGCATCCGGTAGACGGGGAACTCGAGCTCGCGCAGGGCGTCGGTCTTCAAGCGCCGGAAGATGTCGTAGTTGAGGCGATCGGCTTCCGAGAGCGCGGCGCGCTCGATCTTCTCCAGGCGACCGAGGAAGCGGCGCAGATCGTCCGCCTGGCGGGCGAAGGCCTCCTCCGTGGCCTCCGGAAGCCGGTCGTTGTAGCGCCTGTCGCCGATCACAGAGGCGAAGAACGGATCGGCTTTCAGGTGGGACTCCCACTCCTCCCGGAAGAGGGCGTGCAAATGGGACTCGGGCGTGTTCGGGTCCGACATGGAAGGCCCTCCCGGTCAGGTCGTGGAGAGATCGTGGATGTGGCGACGGAGCGACCCCGCCGCGGATCGTACGTGGCTCACCACCGGGAATCACCCAAGGAAGATCCCCGATGGTGAGCCTTGCAGGCGCGAGGTTTAGGGTGTCCCGTCGGCCCGGACGTAGAAGATGACCGATTCGCCGCTGTCCCCGGCCGTGGCCACGATGAACAGGGCCGAGCCTTGGGTCGCGGTCTCCTTGCCGAACACGCACATCGCGCCGAACTGCTCTGCGCCGGCCTCGGGCGCAAGGCATCCTGGACCCTCACCGGAATCCCACCCGTCTCCGGCCATCCGCTGATTCGTGTAGAAGGCCTGGATCTGCTCTGCGGAGTCGGACGTAGAGTAAGCGATGAACTGCAGTTGCTGCAAGGTGTCGGTTCCCCCGAAGTCCGGCAGCGCGATCACGTTGCCCATGGCTTCCACGGCCATCCGCAAGGGCAACGGCATCTCGACATCGACCCGGGTTGCGCCCGGATAGGCCGGGACATCCGACCAGAGCGAATTGACCGACCCGGCCTGACCGCCTCCGGTCAGACTCCCTAGGTCGCCCAGGGGGCCGCAAGCCAGCGCAGCCGTCACGAGGGCCAACAACACAAACGTCACACCTATCCTTCGCATTCTTGTCTTCCCCTCCCGGGAGTTGGATCGGCGCCGCCGGACCGGCGCCTTCGCAGGCGGCCGATTCTAGTCCCTCCTCGTCTTCCCGAGAAGACAGCCTTGGCCGACAATCCATCTGCCCGCCAATCGGAGCCGCCATTCGCTACCGCCGTGACTAGCCATCCGGGGCCCGGTCTCCGCAAGAATCCGGCCGGGCGCTATAATCCCGCATCCCACCGGCCCAGCGCCCAGGAGTTCAATGGCATGCGTGCCACCCGCACTCCCCTTGCCGCCTTTGCCCTCGCCATCGTACTCTCGATCGTCGCCTGCGAATCCAGTACCAGCACCGCCAACATCGCCGATGCCTGGATGTCGACGGATGCGGACGGCGCCAACCGCACGACCGTCTACACTCAGGAGGCGACCTTCTATGCGCAGGCCGATCTGCGCAATGCCCCGGACGGGACCTTGATCAAGGGCGTTTGGACGGCCGTGAACGTCCAGGACACCGAACCCAATCTGGTGATCGCCGAAGCGGAACTCGAGACCGGGAGCAGTACCGTCACGTTCGATCTGACCAACGACGGCCTGTGGCCGATCGGGACGTACAAGATCGATCTGTACCTGGACGGCACACTGACGACGACGGTCCAATTCGAAGTCCAGTAGATCGAATCCAGACGGGCGCCATCGGATCGAGGGCGCCCGTCTTCATCTGCCGTCGGATGCGCCCGGCGGATCAGGGAACCCAGATCGCCTGCTCGGCGCCGTCGCCGAGCTCTCCAACCTCTCGGACGCGGAAGTCAGGTGCGGAGGCGGCGTACACCTTGCCGCCGGCGGAGCCGACAAGTGTGGTCCCCTCGATCGGGTCCCAGATCAGGGCGCCCAGCGGTAGGTCGATAACCTGCATGCCGTCGAGCGGCCGGCCAACCTGGACCTGCCACTCCTGCTGACCGACCATCTCCAACCAGGCAACGTAGCCCTGGCGGGAGACAGCGATGAGGGAGGTGTCGGCCGGTACCGGCAGGAGCGAGCCCTGATCGGTGACGACCCCCAGCTCGTACACATCGAAGGCCCGGCTCTCCGGGAGGTAGGTGATCTCCCAAGCCTTCTCATCCCAGATTCGGCGCGGCTCGGCCTCCCCCGGCACGAGCAGAAAGGTGCCTTCCCCCAGAGGACATCCGCTGCAGGCTGAGCTCGAGAGGAGCACGGCCCCGCTGTCGGGGGAGAAATCCTGGTAGCCGTCAAAGCAACCGTCGAACACTCGCTCTTTTCGCCCGTCGGCGACCGAGACCGAGTCGATGTTCCGTTTGGAGCACGCTTCGTCGATCCGGGAAATCAAGTAGTGGCCATCATCGATCCAACCGAGGAAGTTGGTCTCCCGGTAGTCCTTCCCGGGCTGGGTGATCACGGCGCCGTCCTCGATGCGAACCGCCCACGAACCGTCCGGTCGGTTGTAGCCGATGAGCGCTCCGCCCAGCGGCTCGATCCAACTGCCGCCGAAGTGCAGGACATAGTCACCATCCGGCGACCAGGTCGGCGCAAGGGCCTGCGATGGCCCGTCGGTCAGGCGCGTGATCTCCCGGGTTTGCGTGTCGTACAGGTAGAGATCAGCCGTCGGGCCATCCATCGCCCCGACGAAGGCCAGCAGCCGTCCGCCGCTGGGCTGCCAGGCGACCATGTCGTAGTTGCTGATGGCGTGGAAGGCCAGGCCCAGAGAAGTCAGTTGGTTTGCAGGCTCCGGCCGATCCGCCAGGCGGATCGTGGTTTCGACTTCGCCGTCCGGGAGATGGACGATCAGCAAGTCGGCACCGCTATCCGACGACCGGATCAGGGCCAGGCGATCGCCCGTCGGTGAGACGGCCTGGTGCAGGTCGCGATAGGGACTGCCGATCCCTTCAGGGAACACCCTCGTCGGGATCGAGCCGTCCGGGTTGGCGATCCAGATCCCACCGTAGCCCTCGAACAGGACGTACGGCCCATCCGGGTTCAGCGAGTCCGGCCCTTCCGTGGCCATCACCACCGGCGCTTCCGCCTCCGTCGCCTGAGGTTCCGGGACCGAGGTTCCCTCTGAGCCCCCAGGCTGGGCGGTCGCCGGCCCACCGGGCGGCTCAACCGTGGTCAACGAGCAGGCCAGGCCGAACGCCATCGCCAGCAGGCCAAGTGCGATCGAGAATCGCATCCCTACCTCCATCTCCTGCAGTCTTTCGGATCTGGCGATCCCACGAGGACCAACGCCGCCCAGATCAGCGACCCCCGAGCACAATTCCTCTGATGACGGAGAATGGCGGCCGGATCCGTGCCGAGGCCGCCTGCGACGTTCATGGGATTCCCCTCCCCGCTTGGAGAAGCCGGTCGCCTTCCTCCAAGAAGCGGCCTGCACATTTCGGGCTTGTCTGAAGGCGGGAGGCCGAATGGCCTCCCGCCTCACACATCGCGTCTGGCTACGGCAGCGAGCCGATCACCCGGAAGGTTTCGAGGGCGTGCACGGCGATCTCTTCGTCGGCCGGGTCCACCCATTGCATTTCGAGCACGACGATGAATGCCTGCGAGTTGTCGGTCGGCACGGCCGAGAGCACCATCGCCGACGATCCACCCGGGCCGCCGCAACTGGTGAAGAGATCCATCTTGCCGCGGTAGTAGCCGTCGTTGTAGTCGTAGCGCCCGTCAAGCTTGCAGCTCGAGCTGTACGTCGGGCGCCACGCGTCCAGCACCTGGACGTAGCCACCCAGCAGGGCCAAGTCGTCGGAGACCCGGAAGAGCATCCCCGGCGTCGTCCAGCCATTCAGGTATGACTGCAGGTCGGGGGAGGCGGCGACCATCGCCCCGATGACGTCACTGCCGTCCACCCAGGCCGAGCCGTCGGTGTCGGTCCATGCCGCCGGGATCTCGACGGCGATCGCGCTGTAGGCATCGCTCACGTCGACGTAGCCTGACGCGGCCCCGCCCGTGTTACCCCCCGTGTTGCCTCCGGTGTTGCCCCCGGCGTTGGGATCGAAGACATACGACGTCGCCAGTTCGCGGCCGTTGAGCTGACCCTCGAGGACCTCGCCGGTGGCGAACCGGATCACCTCGATGGCCAGTGCGTCGTCCGGCGAATGACTCTTCAGCACGTCGCAGTACTCGCCCTTCGTCCCGGCGCGCCCGAGCGAGATGCTCTCCATCGCCGAGATGATGTCACCCGCCCGCACTCCGGCCTTGTCCGCCGGCGATCCCGAGGCGACCGACGCCACCCAGATGCCCGAGAAGCCCGAGTCTTGATCGACAAAGGCGTCCCCGTTGACCCCGATCGAATTGACGTCTTCCCCGCCGCGAAGTTGCTCGATCACCGGGAGCGCCTCCGCCTGGGCAATGGCGTAGAACTGCGCCGTCGAGGCGCCACCGACCTGCCCCCCGGCGTAGTTGATTCCCACAACGCGGCCGTCCTCATCGACCAACGGTCCACCGGAGTTGCCCGGGTGGATGGTGGCGGTGTGCTCGAGCGTGTAGGCCACCGAGGCCCACGGGACGTCACCGTCGGCCCGGGCCTTGGCCACAATCCCGTTGGTCAGGGTGTACTCAGGGTCGCTGAGCGGGAAACCGGCGGCGAAAACCTGGAGGCCGACATCGGCCGCGCCGCTGTGCCAGTCGAGGTACGGGAAGCCGTCACCGTCGATGTCGATCACCGCCAGGTCGGAGCACTCCGAGACGCCCAACACCCGCGCGTTGTACGGCTCTCCCTCCCCCGACAGGTAGACCTTCATCCGGGCTGCGCCGGTCACCACGTGGTTGTTGGTCACGGCGATGCCGGACGGGTCGATGATGAAACCGGAGCCGGTCCACTGAGCATTGGGGATCGCGCCGCCCGGTTCGATCAGACTGCCCTCGGCGAGGATGTAGATCGTCGCGTTTCTCACGTCCTCAACCGAGGTGACGACGCCAGCGCCCGTCTTCCCCCCGGCTGGAGCCGGCGCTGAGCCGGTGGCAGCGCCCCCCGGGCCGCAGGCCAGCATGGCCAGCCCGATGGCGACGACGACGAGGATCGGTCTGTGCGGATTCGTTCTCATTGCGTCTCTCTCCTTTGAGGGAAACCTGCGGAGGATGGCGGATGGGGGCCGTTGGCGCTCGTCGTCACCGGGAGTCCGCTCCCAACTCCTTAAGCGTCCTCGCGATAGGACGGGCGGGGTCGAAGTACAGGCGCGCCCGGTGGATCATCCGGCCGGCCACTTCGTAGATCCCCACCATTGGAAGCCGGACGGCGTTTCCGTTCGAGTCGGGGGCCCCCACGACCAACAACTCGGCGGCGACCACGCCGTCGCCCTCTATCAGACGGACCAGTTCGGCCTGGCCTTCGAGCACGGCACTTGGCGAGGCCTGGCGGTGCCAGGCGTCGATGGCCTCCCACCCACGCCAGATTCCGCCTGCAAGGACGTCCTCGAGAGTCGCGTCGTCCGCAAAGAAGCGGGCCGGGTTGTGGCTCAAGAGGTAGTCCTGAAGGAGCCGAATGTGTTCCGACATCCGGAGCGGCCCATCTCTACCAAAAAGGTCAGTTTGACCTTATCACGCCGAACCGATACCGAAGTGATACACTTGCGGCCGCAGTTTCGGGCCGCCGGCCATGCCAGCCAACGCCACGTTCGGGGAGCTCCTGCGCAGCCTTCGGGAAGGACAGGGCCTGACACAGCAGGCCCTCGGCGACCGGGTCGGCTGCTCGGCGATCACCATTCGGAAGCTCGAAGGCGGCGAGCGTCGCCCGTCAGTGCAGATGGCCGAACTGCTCGCCCAGCGGCTGGGCGTGCCTCCGGCCGACCGCACGGCCTTCCTCGAGACGGCGAGGGCGGCCCCGGTCCCCCCCCGAAGGCAACGGACTCTTTCCAATCTCCCCGCGGAGACCTCCCCTCTTGTCGGCAGGGCCTCGGATCTTGAGGCCGTCCAGGCCGGCCTGCGCGAACCGGGGAGGCAGCTGCTGACCATCACCGGGCCGGCTGGCGTGGGCAAGACCACTCTGGCGCTGGCCGTCGGTCACGCCTGCCTCGGCGAGTTCTCGGATGGGGTATGGTTCGTCCCTCTGGCGACACTTGCCGATGATCAACTCGTGCTGTCGGCCATCGGCGAAACGGTCGGCGTCCGCCGTCGGGCCCACGACCAGGCCTCCAGCGCCGCGGCCCTGACCGCGTTGCTGCGCAAGCGAAAACTGCTCCTGATCCTCGACAACTTCGAGCACGTCCTCGCCGCCGGGCCGTCCCTGCCGCCAGTCTTGGCCCAGTGCCCCGGGGTCAGGGTCCTCGTCACCAGCCGGGAGACCACGCATCTGGCGATGGAACGGCGGCATCACCTGGCCCCGCTGACCTTTCCTGGGCGCGGCGAGCCGGTGGGGGCGGAAGCCTCCTACTCGGCCGTGGACCTGTTTGTCGCCTGTGCGAAGTCGGCGCAGCCAAGTTTCACCTTGACCTCCGCCAACGCCGCGGTCATCGGCGCCCTCTGCTCTCGCCTCGACGGCTTGCCCCTGGCGATCGAACTGGTCGCACCGCGCGTCCGGATCTTGTCTCCCCAGCAGCTCCTCGACCGGCTGACCGAAGACTCCGGAACCCTTCCGATCGACATGATCGCCAATCACGCGAGCGGCCTCCTCGGCGAGCGCCACAACGCCCTGGAAGACGCGATGGCGTGGAGCTATGGACTCTTGAGCCCCACCGAGAAGAAGATCTTCCGACGCCTCGGGGTGTTCACCGGAACCTGGTCGGTGGAGTCGGCCGAGGCCGTCTGCCAGGGGGGCGTCAGTTCGCCGGTGGAGGTGTGGAACGCCCTGGCGTCCCTGATCGACAAGAGCCTCGTTCACCAGAGCGAAGACGAACACGGAGTGCGATTCAGTCTCCTCGAGACCGTGCGCGACTACGCCCGCCTCGAGCTGAGCCGGGAAGGCGAAACCGAGAGAGTCTGCGGGCAACACGCCGATCATTTCCTCGCCTTGGCGGAGAGCGCCAGTGCGCAGTGGATGGGCGCCGAAGAGGAAACGTGGTACCGCCGTCTGGAATTCGACCTCGACAACCTGCGCGCTGCCCTGGAATGGATGATCACTTCCGGGGATGGCCTCGGAGCGGCGCGCCTGACCGTCGCCCTCCACCGCTTCTGGCAGGTCCGCGGGGCGTTCCTCGAAGGTCACCGGTGGCTGACCCGCGTCCTGGCCATGGACGGCAGCGGCGCGGGCCAGGGCCCACTGCGGATCCCGCTCGAAGACGCTGCGGGATTGATGACCCTCGAGTTGGGGTTGCCGCAGGTCTCGGAGGCCCACTACCGGAACGCCCTCGAGCTCAGTCGCGCCCGGGGCGATCCTCTATGGACCGCCCGAACCCTTTCGAATCTCGGCCGTCTGGCTGTGCATCAACACGATCCCGAGGGCGCCGAAGCGTCTCTTCGGGAGAGCCTGGCGATCTTCGAGGAACTCGGAGACTACAAGGGGACCCTGGTGGCCCAGACCAACCTGAGTCTCGTGGAGGCCGACCTCGGGAAGTTCGATCAATCGGCCGCCCGGATGCTCAACTGCCTTGAGGGATGGCGATCGATCGGATGGAGCACCGGCGTCGCCGTTGCCCTCACGTATCTCGGTGCCGTCCAGTGCGCGATGGGCGAATACCAGGCCGGGAACGCCAGCCTGGAAGAGGCCCTGGACATCAGTCGGGGCATCGAGGCTCCCCAGCGGGAGGTCGACGTCCTGACCCAGTTGGGCATTGCGGCCTTGCACCAGGCTCGCTTCGACGACGCCAAGGCCCACCTGGATCGGGCAGTGATGTTGAGCCAGGAGCTCGGCACGCGGTGGGGCGTGGTCGAGGCGCTTTCGGCGCGCGCCCTGCTGGAGGTTCTCCTCGAAGACGAGAGCTCCGAGGCGCACGCCCTTGCCGCCGAGGCGATGGCCCGAGAGGTCGGCGACCGCCTGGCCGTCGCCGTCTGCCTCCACGTGCAGGCCCGCGCCGCTCTCCAACGCAGCGACGCGAGTGCGGCGGCGCGGCGCATCGGACAGAGTCTTCGTCAGCACACCGACATCCAAGACGCCGCAGGGTTGCTCCTCGTGATCGAAACGACGGCGGAACTGGCGTCGGTCCGCGACGATCCTGAGAGCGCCGCCCGACTCCTCGGAAGCACCCATGCCCTGAGGCTGGCTCTCGGCATACCCCGGCCGCCGGTCTTTGACGAGCGCCTGCGCTCGATGGCGTCCGCCACCGAAGCCGCGCTGGGGAAATCGGGCTTCGAGGCGGCCTGGACTGCTGGCGGCCTGCTGGCGACGGAAGAGGCCGTTGCCCTGGCCGAGGCGATCGCGGCCTCGGTCCTGGGAAGTCCCGATCCTTCCCCCGCCGAGCTCGCGCGATAGGGGTCATCCGCGCCGCCGTCGGTCTACCGCTCGGGTGGGCAAGCCACGACGGAGCCGGCCATCGAACCCCTCGAGTCCGCCGCTTCCCATCCTCCCGATCCCAAAGGATTCCGCCCAGCCAACGGAGCCTTCCGGGCCGTTGCGACGCACCCTTGACGACCTGCGCGAACCTGTATATATAGTTATACAGGTAGACATGTTCGCCTCTCCTACCCTCGACAAGGCCAGCCCAATCCCGCTCTATGTCCAGCTTGCCGGACGGATCGAGGCGTTGATCGCCGAAGGCGCCTACCCCGTCGGCGGCCGCCTTCCTGGTGAAGAAGAACTCGCCCGGCAGTATGGCCTCAACCGCAACACCGTCCGCCACGCCCTCTCGCTCCTTGCGGCCAATGGCCTGGTCCGCACCGAACGCGGCGTCGGCAGCTTCGTCGAACGCTCCCGCCTGCTGGCCCCGATCCACCGCCTCGACCGGATCACGTCCTTCGTCGACGATTTCAGCCTGGGCGAGGCCGAAACCGAAGACCGCCTGCTCAGCCGAGACAAGGTGCGCGCCTCCAAGGACCTCGCCGACAAGCTCGGCCTGGCCCCTGCCGCCGATCTCGTCCGGATCGACCGGCTGCGGCTGGCCGACGGCGTGCCGTACGTCTTCGAACGCCAGTACTACGACCACTCCCGCTTCGGCCGGCTGCTCGAGATCGACATCACCGGATCGCTCTACCAGCTCTTGATCCGCGAGTTCGCCGCCGACCTGGACCACTCGCTCCAGACGCTGCGCGCCGTCCTACCGCCGCGCGGGGTCGCGGCGCACCTGGGGATCTCGACCGAGATTCCTTGCATGTTCCTCGAGAGCCTGACCTCGGATGCCGACGGTCGATGCCTGGAGATTCTCCAGGCCCATTACCGCGGTGATCGCTACACCTTTCGCGTCGAATCCGGCCAATACGCCGCCAACCCACGGAGGAACGCATGACCATCGCCACCGCCAAAGAGATGTTGATCGAAGCCACCAAGGGCAAGTACGCCGTCGGCGCGTTCAACATCACCAGCCTGGTCCAGCTCGAGGCCGTCGTCGACGCCGCCGTCGAGACCCGGTCGCCGGTCATCATCCAGACGTCGGTCAAGCCGTCGCAGTTCTACAAGCCGGAGGTCCTGGTGGCCATCTACCGCACCCTGGCCGAGTCGGCTCCAGTCCCGATGGCGCTCCACCTCGACCACTGCACCGACGTCACCTACTGCAAGACGTGCGCCGACGCCGGCTATACCAACATCATGATCGACGCCTCTAAGCAATCCTTCGACGAGAACATCCGGCAGACCAAAGAAGTCGTCGATCACTGTCACCGCCTCGGCAACGTCTCGGTCGAAGGCGAGCTCGGCACGGTCGGCGGCGTCGAGGACCAGATCAAGGTCGCCGAAGACGAAGCCCAGCTGGCCAACCCCGAGCAGGCGGTCGAGTTCGTCGAGCGCACCGGGGTCGACCTGTTCGCCCCGGCGATCGGTACGGCCCATGGCGTCTACAAGACGAAGGAGCCGAAGGTCCACTTCGACCGCCTGGAGAAGGTCCACCAGATGCTCAACGGCAGCGGGGTGAAAGTTCCGCTGGTCGTCCACGGCGGGACCGGGCTTCCGCCGGAGTATGTCGAGCGGCTGATCGCCGTCGGCGGATCGAAATTCAACGTCTCGACCGAGCTCAAGTACACCCTGATCGACGCGACCTATGACTACATTCACGCCAAGCGGGAGGAGTACGATCCCGGGAAGATCGACGCCGCGGCTCGCGATGCCACCCGCAAGGCGGTGATCCACTGGATGGAGATGCTCAAGAGCCCGGGCAAGGCGTAGAGACCAGCCTTCCCGGAAGCCCAGGCGAACCCAGGAGACGACGCATGAAACCGATGGAAGAGTATTACGTCCCGTGGCTCAAAGGCCAGAAGATGTATATCTCGTCGCACATCGAGCTGGCCTGGCGCGACCCCAGCCTGCACCGCATGATGTCGAACGAGAACCCCAACCCACCGTCGGAGAAAGTCGTTCAGGCGATTGAGAAATACGCCCGGATGGCCCACCGCTACCCCGACCAGGGTCTGGTCGTGCGGGGCAAGATCGCCGAGATCAACGGCCTGGCCGGACCCGAGAACGTCATGCTCGGCAACGGGTCGAGCGAGATCTACGACATGATCTGGCGCAGCCTGGTGGCTCCGGGCGAAGAGGTCATCCAGCACACCCCGTGCTTCGGAATCTACAAGCTGCGCTGCGCCGCCGTCGGGGGCAAGCTCGTCTCCGTCCCGATGCGCTACGAGAAGGACCAGCTCGTGTACGACCCGGAGGCGATTCTCGCCGCCATCACGCCCAAGACCAAGGTCATCGTCGTCGCCAACCCGAACAACCCGACCGGCAACTTCATGGAGCCAGAAGGGTTCGTCCAGATCGCCGAGACCGGCGTACCGTTCGTCGTCGACGAGGCCTACGTCGAATTCGCCGGATTGGAACGTTCGCAGGTGGCGCTGACGAAGAAGTACAAGAACGTCATCATCACCCGCACCCTCTCGAAAGCCTACGGCCTGGCCGGGCTGCGCTTCGGCTACCTGTTGGCCGACCCGGAAGTCGTGGCTTCGATTGCGGCCATGCTGATCCCGTGGAACCTGGGGACGATCGCCATGTGGGCCGGCTTGGCGGCGCTCGAGGACACCGACGGCCTGAAGGCACGCGCCGACTTCAACAACCGCGAGGTCATGTTCATCGAGGAATCCCTGAGCGAGATCCCCGGCCTGACGATCTTCCACTCCTACGGCAACTACATCCTGTTCGACGGCAAAGCCACCGGCAAGAAGGGCAAAGACATGGTTGATTTCGCCCTCCAGCGCGGTTTGATCTTCCGCGGCCAGTCGGATATGTACGGTAGCGACGGATGGTTCCGCATCACGATCGGATCTGAAGAAGAGAACCGCCTGGCGATCGAGGCGATTCGCGATTTCTACCAGAGCTAGGACGGAGGACCCCATGCCGAAGATCCAGGCGATCTTCTTCGACCAAGACGGAGTGATCATCGACACCGAGCGCGACGGCCACCGCGTCTCCTTCAACGAGACCTTCAAGGAGCTCGGCTACGACTTCGAGTGGAGCGTCGAGGAGTATCACGAGCTGCTCCAGGTCGCCGGCGGCAAGGAGCGGATGAAGCACTACTATCAGACCAAGGGCTTCGGCAAGCCGGTCGAGGGCGATGTCGACGAACTGATCGCCCGCATGCACAAGCGCAAGACGGCGATGTTCATCGAGATGATCGAGAGCGGCCGCCTGCCGCTCCGCCCCGGGATCCGCCGCTTCATGCAGGAGGCCGTCGCCGCCGGGTTGCGCCTCGGCGTGTGCACCACCTCGAACGAAAAGGCCGCTCAGGCGATCGCCCGCGGGATGCTGAAGGATATCCCGTTCGAGTTCGTCCTGGCCGGCGACGTCGTCGAGAAGAAGAAACCGGCGCCCGACATCTACAACCTGGGGCTGGAGAAGAGCGGCCTGCGCCCCGAGGAAGCCTTCGTCGTCGAAGACTCGCGCAACGGCGTCCTGGCGGCCAAGGCCGCCGGGATGAAGGTCCTGGCGACGACGAATGTCTATACGGAGAAGGAAGACCTTTCCCAAGCCGAGATCATCGTTTCGACCCTGGGCGATCCGGGCGGCGAGGCGGCCGCCCTCAAGAAGGGTCCGGCGCAAGTCGTGCGCGACGGGGTCGTGCACGTCGCCGATGTGGTGAAGGCCTTCGAAGGGTGAGAGTCGACGGACTCATGGCCCTGCCGGGGACTTCGGTCCAGGCCTGGCTCACCAGGGTACATCGGGCGACGGACGGCTGGCCGACTTGAACGGAAGTCGAGCGCACGCCCGTCGCCCAACGACACTGGGAGAGCCGGGCCTGGCTTCAAGTCCCCGGCAGGGCTGTAGCTGTAGAGGTAGCGAGATTCAGGCCTTGATCCGCTCCCCCTTGGGATCGAAGAGGGGCTCCCTTTCGACCGTCAATCCCAGCGACTCGCCGAACAGCTCCGTCTTCAACCTCGTCCCCGGCTTGGCCAGCTCAAGCGGCAGGTAGCCGTAGGCGATGCTCTTCCTCACCGAGTAGCCGTAGCCGCCGGAGGTGATCCACCCTACGACCTTGCCGTCATAGAAGATCGGTTCATTGCCCAGGCCGGTGGCGGTGTGATCGTCCAGGCTGAAGCAGCACAGCCTGCGCCGTATGCCTTCCTTCTTCTGCTTCTCAAGCGCCTTCTTGCCGCGGAAGTCGCCCTTCTCGAGCTTCACAAAATACCCCATACCGGTCTCGTACGGCGTGTAATCCGGCGAGATGTCGGCGCTCCAGTAGCGGTAGCCCTTCTCGAGGCGCAGCGTGTCGATCGCCTTGTAGCCGGCCGGCACCAGCCCGTGCGGCTGGCCGGCCTCCCACAGCGAGTCCCACAACGCCTGGCCGTACTCCATCCCGCAGTAGAACTCCCAGCCGAGCTCGCCGACGTAGGTCACGCGCATCGCCAGCGTCGGGACGTTCCCCACGGTGATGCGCCGGGCGGTCATGTACGGGAAACCGGCATTCGAGACGTCGTCGCGGGTCACGCTCTCCACGATCGTCCGGGCGTTCGGGCCCCACAATCCAAGGCACATCCGGCTACCGGTGACATCGTCGACGGCTACCGAGCCGTCATCCGGAGCGTGGACCCGGATCCAGTTCAGATCGTGGACACCGAAGGCGGTGCCGGTGATGATCAGGAACCGATCGTCCGCCAGGCGGGTGACGGTGAAATCGCACTCGATCCCGCCCCGCTCGTTGAGCATCGAGGTGTAGACGACGTCTCCCACCGGGCGGTCGACGTCGTTGGCGCACATGTATTGGAGGAAGTTCGCCGCTCCGGGCCCGCGGACCTCGATCTTGCTGAATGAGGATTCATCGAACAGTCCGGCGGCGGCGCGGGTCTGCAGGTGCTCGTAGCCGATCGCCGGCGACCAATGGATCCCGGCCCAGCCGCGCGGCCGGTAGGCGTGATCGGCCTTGGCCTCGTGCGGCGCGTACCAGTTCGGGCGCTCCCAGCCGAACTTCTCGCCGAAGACGGCGCCCAGCTCATGCTCGCGGGTGTAGGCCGGGCTGAGGCGGAAGCCACGCTCGGTCTGGCGCTCCTCGCCGGGAAGGTGGATGTCGTAGTAGCGCGAGTTGCTCTCGATCGTTCGGTTCAGGGTGAATGACTGGGAGACGTAGTGCGGGCCGAAGCGGCGCACATCCAGGCGCCAACAGTTCCACTCGGGCGTCCCTTCGATGATCCACTCGGCCATCGCCTTGCCCAGCCCGCCGGCCCCCGCCAGGCCGTGGGCGCAGAAGGCCGCCGCCACCCAGAAACCGCGGACGTCGGTCGGGCCAAGCAGGAATTCGCCGTCCGGGGTGAAGCCTTCCGGTCCATTGAGCAGCTGGACGATCTCGGCTTTCTCGACCGCCGGAACGCGGTGGATCGAGTTCTCCATCAGGGGGGTGAACCGTTCCCAATCCGGCGGCAACAGCTTGTACTTGAAGTCGTCCGGGATCCCATTGAGGCCGAAAGGCGCCGGATTGCGCTCATAGCCGCCGGTGATCAACCCGCCGACTTCCTCGCGCCAGTACACCAGGTGGTCCGGGTCGCGCATGGTCGGCACGTCGTGGTCGAGCCCCTCGATCGGCTTGGTGATCAGGTACAGGTGGGCGAACGGGATGATCGGCAGGGTGATCCCGACCATCCGGGCGATCTCGTTGCCCCACTGGCCGGTGGCGTTGACGACGATCTCAGTCTGGATCGTCCCGCGATCGGTGACGACCTTCTCGACACTGCCCTTCTTCAAGCCGATCCCGGTGACGGTCGTCTCTTCGAAAATGCGCGCCCCGCGGCTCTTGGCCCCGGCCGCCAGGGCGTTGGTCAGCCCGGTCGGATCGATGCTGCCGTCGGTCGGCGTGTAGACCGCACCCAGGACGCCCTCCGGATTCATCAGCGGCCACATCTTGTGGGCCTGTTCGGTGCTGATGAGCTCGAGCGGCATCCCGAACGAGCGGGCGAATCCGACCTGGCGCTTGAGCTCCTCCATCCGTTCGGGCGACGAGGCCAGTCGCAGGCCGCCGACTTCGCGCCACCCGGTGTCGATACCGGTCTCGTCCTTCAGGCTGCGATACAGGTCGGTGCTGTACTTCATCATGCGCGTCAGGTTGAAGTCCGAGCGCAGCTGTCCGACCAACCCGGCCGAGTGCCAGGTCGAGCCGCAGGTGAGCTCGCCGCGCTCGAGCACGACGACGTCGGTCCAGCCCATCTTGGTCAGGTGATAGGCGATGCTGCAGCCGCCGACGCCGCCGCCGATGATGACGACCCGGGCCTGGGTGGGGAACTCAGACGGCATGGTTTGTCTCCTCGAGCCACGGGCTGCGGCCAGGATCCCCTATCCTTGGCTCGCAGGCCCCTGCGGCTTCTCCAAGCTCACGGCGCCTTTCGGCGGAGGTCCTCGCCGGAGCGCGCCGATGGCATTTGCGCGACGCATGGAAGGGCCCATCCCGGGTCGTTCGGCGGCGCGACCTTCTTCAGGAGCGCCAGACGGAGCCGGGGCGAGCCATCTCGTTGACGATATCGATACTCGAAATCACCCCGACCGGGGGCACCTGCTCATCCTCTGAGTCGACCACCACCAGGCGATGGCGATGGTGTTTCACCATTTCGCTGGCCGCTTCATGGAGCGAGGCCTGGCGTCGGATCTTGAACACCGGGTGCATCAGATCGACAGCGGTCTTGCCGGCGCAGAGGTCGCCGTCGACGCAGGCCAACAGGTCCCAGCCGCTGATCAGCCCGAGCAAGCGTCCATCGTCGTCGAGCACCAGGACGGATCGGAACCGCGAGTCGGTCAGCCCGCGCGCCAGATCCAGCGCCGGAGTCTCCGGACGGCAGACCAGCATGACGTGCGACATGACGTCGCCCACGGTCGCCCGCCCGACCGGCTCCTGCGCCGCCAGGTGCGCCACCAGATCCGACATCGAGATCACGCCGGCCGGCTCCCCGGCCTCGGTCACGACCAGGCGGTGGACACCCAGGCGCCGCATGTGAGCCGCGGCGGCGGCGATCGGTTCCCCGGAGTCGATTGTGTTGAGCGGCGACGACATCAATTCGCCGGCGGTCATCTTGCGCATCGCCGCCAGACTTTCGGGATCGGCCGAAAGCCATTCCCCGGCCAGCAGGTCGAAATCCGAAAGCAGGCCGACGGCCTTGCCGGCGCCGTCGACGACGACGACGGCGTGTACCCGATTCTCGGTCAGCAGCGCGGCGACGTCGCCCAGGGAGGCCCCCATGGCGCAGGTGATCAACCCACGGCCCATCCGGTCGCGCACGAGCGTGTTCATCCTCCGCCCTCCGATGTGGCCTCAGTGGACCTCGTCGACATCCTTGTACCACTTCACTCGATCGCCGACCCGGGAGCGCAGGCGCCAGGCCATCGATTTCGGCTCCGCATCGATCCGGGCCAGCGCCGCCTCGACTTGCTCCGTCACCCGCGCTTTCTGCGCCGCCTCGAGCTGGTCGTACTTTGGCGCCAGCTGCCGGACCTTGTCGAGGTTCATCGTCACCGTGCGCCACAGGCCCCAATCGCCGGCGCACAGCGCCGAGACCCGGTCCAGGTTGATGGTCTCGTCATCGCTCGCACCAACGGGATGTTCGAGCAGGAGCATGATCGTGTCGATCACATCCTTCTCGTTGATCTGCACGATTTGCATCTTCTCGAGGAGAAGTTCGGCCAGCGGGATGGTCGGCGAATCCGCTTCGAGCCGCCCATTCCAGGGGATCACGTGGCAGAAATCGAGCTTCTCATAGAAAACGTCGACGTGCATCTTGCTGGAGGGGTTTTCGAAGATCGCCCGGGTGCCCTCGGTCACGACGTAGATCTCGCGGTTCTCTTGATAGCCCAACTGCTCGAGGAGCTCGCGGACCGGCTTCGATTGCTTGGAGTAGCTGGCGAAGTCGATATCGGTGTAGGCCCGGCCCATCTTGGCCTGTAGGCCGCCGAATCGCGGGCAGTGGACCTGAAAAGCGAGCGACCCCAGCAGACGCAGGACGACGTCGGCCTGCGCGGCCGCGTCCAGGATCCGCCGGACCTCGTCCTCGAACCGCTGACGCTCGGCGGCGTCCTGTGGGCCCATCCCTATCGGCTTGTTCGCCATACGCCCATGGTCTCCCGGGAACGCTCCAGTATTCTACATCAGGCGCCAGGATCTTGCAAAACCCTTCGGAATCTTTCATAATGGTCGAAATCACTCCTAGGCCTTCTCGTGGCTAAGTCCCTGATCCCCGCCCAGCGCCATGACCAGATTCGGGCCGTGCTCGAGCGGCAGCGCGTCGCCAGCATCGCCCAACTCAGCGACTTGCTGGGAGTCTCAGAGGCGACCGTCCGCCGCGACCTCGAGGCCCTGGAAGCCGAGGGGACCCTCGAGCGGACGCACGGCGGAGCGATCCTCACTCGCCGGCTTCCAATCGAGCCGATCTACGCCCTGAGCGCCGACGAGTATCCGGACGAGAAGCGCGCCATCGGACGGTCGGCTGCCGCCCTGGTGGCCGATGGCGAGACGCTGCTGGTCAATAGCGGCACGACGACGACCGAGGTCTTGCGCCAGCTCGACGCCCGACGCGACCTGAACCGCGTCACCGTCCTGACCACAAACGTCCGCGGCGCACTGGAGGTGCGAAACCCCGACCTCGAACTGATCCTGCTCGGGGGACAATTCCGGCCGGAGTCAAACGCGGTCTCAGGCGACCTGGCCCGGCGCGCCCTGACCCAAGTCAACGCCGATCGGTGCTTCCTCGGGGTGGACGGTTTCAGTCTGCGGGGCGGCCTGACCACGCCGGTATCGGCCGAGGCCGAGATCGCCCGCCTGATGTTGGAGCGGACGCGCGGGACCGCCGCCGTCGTTGCCGACTCCTCGAAGTGGGGCGTGGTCTCGAACTACGAAATCGCGCCGATCGAGCAGGTGCAGGCGCTGATCTCCGACCGCGGCCTCTCTCCGGAAGCGGTCGGCGGCCTTGCCGGGCGCGGCCTCCGAGTGATCCTCGCCGGTGCCGACGCCGCG
>DATIPT010000019.1:0-9493 GCA_035471625.1 Anaerolineales bacterium | reverse complement strand
GTCGCGCAGCAAGGCCCCTTCGAGGTTTCCGTCCGCCTCGAGATCACACCCGTCCTAACCAGCGACGGCCAACTTCGCTTCGAGCTGACCTCGGCCGACTTCGGTCCGTTTCCTGCATCCGAGGGAATACGCGCCAGCATCTCCGGCATGCTGAGCGAGGCGCTCGTTGGGCCGCTGGGGACCCTGGCCACAGGAATTCGGGTGACCTCGGTCGCCGTCGCGGACGGTGAACTCGCAATCGTCGCCGAACTTCGCTGAGCCCACGTGAACGGATTATACCAGCCGACCTCGTCAGCACGATCGACGCGGCGCACCCCGGCCGCAGGGTTCTCTATCGTCGCCCTCGTCCTGGTGCTCGCAGGGTGCGTCGGCCCCCAGGCCACCGCGGGCGCCGTCGCGATCGTTGTCGCCGTCGACGACAAGGAGATTCGCGCCTCGGCGCCGGCCGGCTCCACGGTGCTGCAGGCCGTCGAAGCCGCCGGGGTGGACCTGGGCGAACTCGACCGCGTCGACCCTCCGGCCTACACGCTGGTCACCGACGGTACCCGGATCGAGATCACCCGCCTCGTCGAGTCCTTCGAGATCGAGCAAATCACCCTTCCCTTCCCGCAGCAGACGATTCGGAACGACTCGCTCCCGGAAGGCGAGACCCGGTTGCTTCAGGCCGGCCAAAATGGACTTCAAGAAGTCACCTACCGGATCGTCACCGAGGAGAGTGTGGAGATCTCACGCACCCCGGTGAAGAGCCAGGTCGTCGTCGAGCCGCGACCCGAGATCCGCATGGTCGGGGCGCTCACCGCCTACAGCCCGGTCCCGATCGACGGCACGCTGGCCTACGTCACCTCGGGGAATGTCTGGACGATCTCTGGAGACAGCGGCAGCCGAACGCCGATTACGATCGAAGGCGACGCCGACGGGCGAATCCTCGAGATCTCGCCCGATCGAGCGTGGATCACCTTCACCCGACAGGATCCGGAGGCCGAAGGAGAAATCAATTCGCTGTGGGCGGTGGCCGCGGTCGGGAGGACCGCGGATCCCTTCCCCCTGGGCGGGAAGAACATCGTCCATTTCGCCGACTGGTCGCCCGAAGATGGGACTCTCGCCGTCGCCTATAGCACCGTCGAGCCCCGACCGGCCGCCCCCGGATGGCAGGCCAACAATGACCTGATCCTGGTGGCGGTCCGCGCCGAACAGGATGGGGGTCGGGCAGGTCCCACGCGGACCCTGATCCCGTCGAACTCCGGAGGGGCGTACGGCTGGTGGGGATCCTCGTTCGCTTGGTCGGACGACGGTTCACGACTGGCGTACGCTCGGCCCGACGGCGTCGGAGTCATCGAGATGGACGATCCAAGTCTGAATCCGATTCTCGAGATGCCGCCCTACCAGACCCTCGGGGATTGGGCCTGGGTTCCGGGGATCAGCTGGGGTTGGGACGGACGCACGCTGTTCACCGTCAACCACGCGCCTCCGGTCGGCCTCGAGACCGAGGCGTCATCCCCGGCCTTCGATCTGGTCGTCCTTCAGCCGACGACGGGGGCCGTGCTACCCCTGCGAAGCCGCAGCGGCATGTTCGCTGAGCCCGTGGTCTCGCCGCCGCGCGTTCTTTCGAATGGGGAGTTGGATCACCGCGTCGCCTTCCTGCAGGCCCTGACCCCGCTCGAAAGCGAAACCAGCCGATACCAGCTCGTGGTCATGGACCGCGACGGAAGCAATGCGCGCGTCATCTTCCCTGGCGAGGGCGAACCCGGCCTCGAGTCCCATCGCGTCTCATGGTCGCCCGACGGGGAGCGATTGGCGCTGATCTATCAAGGCGATCTGTGGATTGTCGATGTCGCCTCCGGTCAGGCGCAGCGCCTGACCAGCGACGGCCAAGTCACTGCCATGGATTGGGAGGGCGCGTGAGTCACTGGCGCGGTCCCTTCCCGGGAGGAGTCCTATGCGCGTCCTACTAACCGGCGGCGCCGGGTTCATCGGCTCGCACTTGTGCGACCGTCTCCTGGCCGAGGGCCACTCGGTAATCGTGATGGACAACCTGATCACCGGGAACCCAGACAACATCGCCCACCTCGCCGGGCGGCCGGATTTCGCTTTCATCCGCTACGATGTCTCGAACTTCATCTTCGCCGCGGGGCAGATCGACGCGGTGGCACATCTGGCCTCACCCGCCAGCCCGAATCCGGCTTCCCCGTATGGCTATCCGCAGCTGCCGATCCAGACCCTCAAGGCCGGCGCCCTGGGGACCCACAACGCCCTGGGGGTTGCGCGTGCCCACTCGGCGCGCTTCTTGCTTGCATCCACGTCCGAGATCTACGGCAATCCCGAGATCCATCCTCAGGCTGAGACGTACTGGGGTCGCGTCGACCCCATCGGACCGCGCTCGGTCTACGATGAAGCCAAGCGCTTCGCCGAAGCGATCACGATGGCCTACCACCGCTTCCACGGAATCGACACACGCATCGCCCGCATCTTCAACACCTACGGCCCGCGCATGCGCCGGGACGACGGGCGGGCCGTCCCCAACTTCATCACCCAGGCCCTCGCCGGCCTCCCGCTCACCGTGTACGGGGACGGCAGCCAGACGCGCTCGTTCTGCTACATCGACGATCTGATCGAAGGACTGTACCGCCTATTGCTCTCGGACGTCCACGAGCCGGTGAATCTCGGCAATCCGGACGAAATCACGATCCGGGAGCTGGCGGAGATTACCAACCGCCTCGCCGAGAATCCAGCCGGGATCGTCGTCCAGCCAGAGCGCCGGGACGCCTCTGATCCGGAGCGCCGGCAACCGGATATCTCGCGCGCCCGAGACCGCCTGGGTTGGGCGCCGACGGTAGACCTCGAAACCGGCCTGGCCCGGACCATCGCCGATTTCCGCGAGCGCATGTGAGCACCCGCCCGAAAGAACTCACCCGATTCTTGAAGTTCAGCGTCGTCGGGGCGATCGGCTTCGTCATCGACTTCGGCACGTTCAATCTCTTGCACGGACGCGCCGGCGTCGCCGAAATCCCGGCCTCGGTCGTCTCCTTCCTGGCGGCGGTCACCTCCAACTTCCTGTGGAACCGCTACTGGACCTACCCCGACTCCCGGACGAAGTCCGTACGGCGGCAGGCGATCCAATTCGGAGTCGTCAGCCTCGCCGGCCTGGCCATCCGTACGCCGGCCTTCGCCCTGTTGCTCGGGCCTTGCACGGACCTGGCAGGATCAATCCTGGCCGTTTCTCCCGCCCTGGCCGCGGTCACCACCGCCGATACTTTGGGAGCGAACCTCGCCCTGGGAGCGGTGGTCGTCATCGTGCTCTTCTGGAACTTCTTCGTCAACCGGTACTGGACCTACGCCGATGTCGACTCCCGAAGGACGTCGGCCGATCGGCCGCAGGCGGGGACGCCGCCGGTATAATTTCGGTCGGGGAATATGTCGACGGCATCCAAGGGGAAAGCCATTCCGATCTACTCGACAGTCGGCGACTGGTGCGCCCTGCTCGTCTTCCCCAACCTCTTCAGCCCTGCGGGTGAATGGATCGGCTGGGTCACGCCGGACCGACAAGTGTACGACGTCCACGGCCTGTATGTCGGCTGGCTGACTGCGGACCCGCGCATCCTGCGCAAACGTACGTACGACACGGAGCTGGAGCGGCGCATTCCGCCGATAGATCCCGGCCGCATCCGCCCGCCGGCGACGGTCCCCCTCCCCCCGATGATGTCGTCGCTGCCTTTCGAAGTCGTCGACGTCCTGGAGGAGGAACCGGACCGACTGCACACCGTCGATGCCGGGGAGCTGAAGGACGACGTCGATTGACCTCGCCCCCCTCCCCTTCGCCGACGCCCAAACCGGTGGCGGCCTCCAGGGTCACCCTCAGTCAACTGATGCAGCCGGAGCACGCCAACTCCCGCGGCGATGTCCACGGCGGCTGGATCATGAAACTGGCCGACGAAGCCGGCGCCCTGGCGGCGATGCGTCACGCCCAGGCGCGGGTCGTCACGGTCGCGATTGACCAGATGCGGTTTCATGAACCGATCCGCATCGGCGACCTGGTGATCCTCGAAGCCGAAGTCACCTACGTCGGCCGCACTTCGCTCGAGACCCGCATTCGCGTCCTTGCCGAGAACCCCGTGACCGGCGAGCGGACGCATACCAACACCGCCTACATCGTCTACGTCGCCCTGGACGAGAGCGGCCGACCGCGCCCGGTGCCGCCCCTGCTGGCCCAATCGGACGCCGAAGTCCGGCGCCAGAAGGCGGGCAAGGCCCGCCAGGCCTATCGGCTTGACCAGCGTGAGCGCGACCGCGAGGACGACGGAGAGTGACCGAACCCGTCCGATCCCTGACGGAACTGTTGCAGCGGGCCGGCTCGCAGCGTTTCCTTGAAGTCCCCGCCCAGGAAGACCTTGGGCTCTCCGAGCAGGTCGCGTTTCCCTTCCTGGCCCTGGTGGGCCAGGAAGAGATGAAGCTGGCACTGCTCCTCTCGCTGGTCAATCCCAACGTTGGAGGCGTCCTGCTGCTCGGCCCGCGCGGCACGGGAAAGACGACCGCCGTCCGGAGCCTGGGCGACCTGATGCCCGATGTCCCCCGCAGCCTGTGCCCGTACGGTTGCCTGCCGGAGGACATCGAGACGGGCGGCATGGACGCCGTCTGCGCCGATTGCGCGCAGAAATTCGGCCAGGGTGAACCCCTGACCTTCCTTGACCGCGTACGCCTGATCGAGCTTCCCCTCAACGCCCGATTGGAAGATGTTGTCGGTGGGATCGATGAGCGCGCCGTCGCTCACGGCCGCCTCCGGCTGCGACGAGGCTTGCTGGCGCGCGCCGACCGCAACCTGCTGTACGTCGATGAGGTCAATCTGCTTCCCGACGAGATCGTCGACGCGATCCTCGATGCAGCCGCCCAGGGGGTGTACACCGTCCAGCGCGGCTCGCTGTCGGCGACCTATCGGGCTCGGTTCGCTCTGATCGGCTCGATGAATCCAGAGGAGGGGGATCTTCGCCCGCAGATTCTGGACCGGTTCGGGTTGCGCGTCATCGTCCGGGGCCTGACGGCGCCCTCCGATCGGCTGGAGGCCTATCGCCGCTCGGTGACCTTCCGCAACAGCCCGCGGCTGCTGGCCAGCCGCTTCAACGAGGATACGCTGCTGGCGAGCGACGAACTCAACCACGCCGTTTCAGCCCTCCCCGGCGTCAGCCTCGATCCGGAAGCCGAAGCGTTCGGACTCACACTGGTCCGCCAGATGGGGATCGACTCGCTGCGGGCGGAGATCACGCTCTTCGAGGCGGCGCGGGCCTATGCCAGCGCCGACGGCCGGGCAAGCGCCGGCGCCGATGACGTTCGCGTCGTCGCGCCGATGTCCCTGCGGCTGCGCGGCTCAACCTTCCTGCGAGGCTACCTGCGCCGTCAGTCCCGTGAGGAGAAGCGGTTGGAGGATCTCCTTCGCCCGGCTCCCACTCGGAAGAGGAAAGCCAAGGAGCCGGTCAGAACCGGCTCCCGACGCAAGCGAAAATGAATCCGGCCGGATCGGAGGAGGTCCGGCCGACCCGTTTCTACTTCATGTGCTCGTCAATGTAGGACACGGCTTCCCCGACCGTCGTGATCTTTTGGGCGTCCTCGTCGGAGATCTCGCCGCCGAATTTCTCTTCGAAGGCCATGATGAGCTCGACCAGGTCGAGGGAATCGGCCTCGAGGTCCTCGCGGAAACGGGCCTCGCGCGTCACCTTCGACGCGTCGACTCCCAGCAACTCGACGATGATACCTTGCACCATTTCGTAGGTGTCCGCCATGGAGACCCTCCTGCGAGCTATTGTATCAGATGTCCGACCCCCGCAAGTTGACACCCCGCGGGCCGGCTGATAGGATTGGTCCTCGCCCACATAGGAACACCCCAGGATGCCGAAAGTTGCGCCGGTCGCCCGGCGGAAGGCGGACCACATCCGTATCAACCTGGAAGAGGATGTGGCCTCCGCCCTGACCACGGGCCTGGAGCGGCTCCGCTTCGAGCACAACGCCCTCCCTGAAATCGACCTCGCCGACGTCCAGATCGAAACGACCTTCCTGGGCAGGTCGCTGGCGGCCCCCCTCCTGATTTCTTCGATGACCGGAGGCACGCCGGCCGCCCGCAAGATCAACTTGGCATTGGCCGAGGCCGCCCAGGAACTGTCCATCGCCATGGGCCTGGGCTCCCTTCGGGCAGCGCTTGAGGACCCGTCCCTGGTGGAGACCTTCCAGGTCCGGCAGGTGGCGCCCGATATCCTGCTGCTGTCCAACCTCGGCGCCGTCCAGCTCAACTATGGCATCTCGCCGGACGACTGCCTACGTGCCGTGGAGCTGGTCCAGGCCGACGCCTTGATCCTTCATCTGAACGCGTTGCAGGAAGCCCTCCAACCGGAAGGCGACACGCGCTTCTCCGGTCTGCTTTCCAAGATCGAGGCCGTGTGCCGCCGCCTGCCGGTGCCAGTCGTCGCCAAGGAAGTCGGTTGGGGGATCTCCGGCGCGGCCGCGAGCCGACTTGCCGCGGCGGGCGTCGCAGCCATCGATGTGGCCGGGGCCGGCGGGACCTCATGGTCCCAGGTCGAGATGCACCGAACTACGGATGAGGATGCCGCCCGGCTGGCGGCGGCCTTCGTCGGGTGGGGCCTGCCGACGGCCGAGGCCGTGCGACAAGTTCGAACGGCCCTGCCCGGGATTCCTTTGATCGCCTCCGGCGGACTTCGCAGCGGGACCGATGTTGCGAAAACGATCGCCCTGGGCGCCGATTTGGCAGGTATGGCTGGACCGTTCCTGCGCGCCGCCGCCGAGTCTTCTTCCTCCGTCGCTCGTGAGATCCGGCGGGCGATGAAGGAACTGCGCACGGTCATGTTCGCCGTTGGGGCCCCCGATCTTCAGGCTCTACGCAAGGCGCGACTTCTTCCCACCGACTGACCGTGAAACCACAAGCGGACCTGGCCCCGGAGATGCTGGAAGCGATCGAAGCCGAGCTCCAGTCGTACTTGGATTTCGCTCCAGCGCCGTACGGCGGTATCGCCGAGATGTTGCGACACCACTTCGGGTGGGATACACACGCCCCGGAGGCACGCGGGAAACGGATCCGGCCGCTCCTCACACTTCTGTCGAACGCCGCCACGGGCGGCGACTGGCGCACGGCGCTTCCGGCCGCTGCGGCGATTGAGCTCATCCACAACTTCACGCTGGTCCACGATGACATCGAGGACGCCAGCGAAACGCGCCGCGGCCGCCCGACGGTGTGGTTTCGATGGGGGATCCCTCAAGCCGTCAACACAGGCGACTTCTTGTACGTCGTCTCCCACCTCGCCTGTCATCGGTTGCTGGAACGGGGGGTCCCGGCCGAGGCCGTTCTGGCGGTACGAAACGAGCTCGATCTGGCCTGCTTGAGCCTTTCCCAGGGTCAACACCTCGACATCGCGTTCGAGTCGCGGGATCCGGTCGCTTCGCAGGAGTACCTGACGATGATCGCCGGCAAGACGGCGGCCCTGTTGGGTGCCGCCTGCGCTGCCGGGGCGATCGTGGCCGAGGCGGGCGCCGAGGCGACCGAGGCCTGCCGCCGATTCGGCCGGAGCCTCGGGATGGCTTTCCAACTCATGGACGACCTGATCGGCATCTGGGGAGACCCGCGCGAGACGGGGAAATCTGATTCGGACGACCTGCGCCAGGGCAAGAAGACCTATCCCGTCCTCCTGGGGATGCAACGTTCACCCCCATTCCATCGGGCCTGGGCTTCGGGACGGGCCAGCGAGTCGGACGTGGCGGCGCTCCAGGAGCTCCTGGAGGCCGCCGGCGCCCGCCAGGCGACCCAGGCAGAGGCCGAGCGGTACACCCACGAGGCCCAGCAGGCCCTCGATGCCCTCGGAGATCGCGCCGCCGCGGCCGCCGAGCTCCGCGCCCTCGCCGCGAGACTGCTCCATCGAGATCGTTAGGCAACTGAAAGGCCTCGCAAGACGCTCGTACCATCCACCGGCGGTGAAGGCTGACCTACACTCATGCTATAATCCGCAGGATTAAGTCCCGGTGAACCGATGCGGCGGACGACTCGTACCCTAGAGGGACAGCCCGAGACCGGTCAGCTCGGCCAGCTCAACCCCGGGGTGACCCTACAGGACCGCTACCTCGTCCTGGGGATCCTTGGGTCGGGCGGGATGAGTTCGGTCTACAAGGGCCGCGACCTGCATTTCCCCAACGTCACCAAGCTCGTCGCCATCAAAGAGATGATCAACCTGGCGTCCGACCCGACGATGTACGAGATGATCGTACGCAACTTCGAGCGGGAGGCCGACCTGCTGGCGACTCTCTCCCACCCGGCGATCCCCCGCATCTACGACTACTTCACCGCGGACGCCAGCTCATACCTGATTATGGAGTTCATTGAGGGTCGCGACCTGGAAGCGATCCTCCGGGAGGCCAGCGAACCCCTCAAGGAACCCGAAGTCGTGGCCTGGGCGATCGAGCTGTGCGACGTCCTGAGCTACCTGCACAACCACCAGCCCCAACCGGTAGTCTTCCGCGATGTCAAGCCGTCGAACATCATGATCGATCACCACAAGCACGTGCGTCTGATCGATTTCGGGATTGCCCGGATCTTCGCGCCCGGCCAGAAAGGGACGATGATCGGGACCGAAGGCTACTCCCCGCCGGAGCAGTACCGGGGCGAGGCTTCGCCGGCGGGCGACATCTACGCCCTGGGGGCGACCCTGCACCACTTGCTCACCCGGCGCGACCCGCGCGCCGAGGCCCCCTTCTCCTTCTCCGATCGCCCGATTCGCGAGCTCAATCCGGCCGTCTCGCCGGAGGTCGTTGAAGTGATCGAGAAGGCCCTCGAGTACGATCCGCGCGACCGCTATCCAACCGCGGAGGCGATGAAGAACGCCCTCTTGGCCGCCGCCCGTCACACCGGCTTGCTGGTCTCGGCCAAGGGCGGCGCGGTCGTCCAGCCGCGCAACGAGGTCCAGGAAATCTGGTCGTTCGAGTGCGAGGACGAGATCCGCGGCACGCCCTACTTCCACAACGGGAACCTGTACGTCGGCTGCTACGACAACAACCTGTACGCCTTCAATGCCAAGAACGGTGAATTCCTGTGGAAGTATCCGACCGAAGGCGGGATTTCGGGGCGGCCGGCCGCCTTCGACGATCTGGTCTACGTCGGGTCGGAGGACCATCGGCTGCACGCCGTGACCGCTAACCGCGGCAAGCTGGCGTGGACCTACTACACCGAGGGCCCGATCCGATCGTCCCTCGAAATCTGGGAAGGCCATATCTTCTTCGGCTCGGATGACGCTCACGTCCACGTCGTCAACGTCGCCAACGGACGCCGCGCCTGGCGGACCGAGGCCAACGGCCCGGTCCGGTCGACCCCGTGCATCGCCGACGATCGAGTCTACTTTGGGTGCGAGTCGGGAGACTTCTACTGCGTCGATCTGCGCGGGGAGCTCAAGTGGCGCTTCCGCGCCAAGCGCGCCATCACCTCCTCTCCGATCATTGTGGAGAACGTCGTCTA
>DATIPT010000018.1:0-18780 GCA_035471625.1 Anaerolineales bacterium | reverse complement strand
CTTGAAGCGCGAGTCCAGGGCGGCTGTCAGGTTCTCCCACAACGCCCACCCGTACGGTCGCACGATCATGCAGCCTCGCACCGGCGCGTAGTCGGCCAACTCGGCCCGCATGACGAGCTGGTTGTACCACTCAGAAAAGTTCTCACTGCGAGACGGGAGTCGTTCTTCAGCCATCCGATCGTCCTTCCTCGTTATCCAAAGTCTCCGGCGCTTGGACCACCGCCTCAAACGCCGTCCGATGCCTCCGATGAAACCTCACCCGGCCGGCCGCAGGCGGCGCGCCGCTGCGGCTTCGACCGGATCGAGCCAGACCCGGTCGAGCTGGTTGGCCGAAGCGAGCAACAGCGATTCCGGGATCGCCGCCAGAAGATCCAACCACTCCTGCAGGAATCTCCACATCAAGGCATGATCCCACAACTCGTCCCAGGCGGTATCCGTCCAACGGTGCCCGTTGAGCTCCTGGATTCCCTTGCGGTAGTAGTCCACCACCGCTGCTGCCGCCATCGGCGCTCCGGGATACCACCACTCCGTTTTCTTGGCGAACGTGAGCAGGTCGAGCACCGCCGGGCCGATGCTCGTCAACTGCCAATCGTAGACCAGCAGCCGCTTCTGACGATCGAGACCGATGTTCCCGGGCCAGTAGTCTCCGTGCAGGAGCGTGCTCGGCTCGGCCCGCAGCGGTCCCGCGATCTCCGCCGCCCGGTCGACCAGCCTTCCCAGGAGCGACAGGCGCTGCGGGGATTGAGCCAGGGAGGCCGGAGAGCCTTGCTGGGTGATGCGCTCCAGGGCGTTCGAGGCAGCAGTCACGTGCACCTCGAAATCCCCCTCGAGGGGCCGGCCAAGCCAGGCGAAACTGCTGAGGTCCTCCCCCAGGTCCCAGAAACGGTCGTGCAGTCGAATCAGGCCGGCCAGCGCTTCCCGATAGGTCGGCGTGGACCAGCGCGATGGCGATCGTCCAAAGGCGATGGCCTCCAACAACAGCCAATCCCCCTGGCTCGAGCCGGCGATGAAGGCCGGCAGGTCCATCGGCAGCTGGGATGCCAGGCGTCGATACACCCCGACCTCCCGCCGGCCAACCCCGGCCAATCCAATCCGAGTCGAGCCGACCGGCTCCTTGACGACGAGCGCCGCCGTCCCGATGCCGGTGCGGGTTCGGTACTCGACTTCGAGGCCCCGGACCCGGCCGATGGCGGGCTTCTGGAAGGGGAGCGTCATCGGGCGGACGTCTTGGACCGACAGCGTCGGGTCCGACAGATGCTTCCGCAACCCAGCGGTCAGATCCGAGAAGGAAAAGGGCCACCCCCAGTTGGGAAGGGCCTGCGCCGAAGAGGTCACGGACGGTTCCTCAGGCAATGCTGTGGCCACACCGAGACACTGCGCCATGCATTTGGCCGGCCCGGTAGTATACCGTCGCCAGGCTTCCCGATGCTTTCACCACCGGCGGCCCTCATTCTTCTCGAGCTTCTCCAGGACCGCCTCCTCCAGCGAGATCCCGCTGATGCTGGCAAGCTGGAGCAAGTAGAGCTGGACATCTGCAAGCTCCTCGCGGAAAGCCTTCGCATCGCGGGGGCCGTCACCCCATTGGACATGCTCGAGCACTTCGGCCGCCTCGATCGCCAGCGAGGCCGCCAGGTTCCGGACCGTCTGCGGCCGTGCGCTGTCTGGCTCGTACCACCCCTGGCTCCGGACGAACTCGTGCATACGGTCGGTCAACTCGGTCAGGGTCATCCCCATCGTCGAACTTCCTCTCACAAGAGCGACGGCCTCCCAGACGTGCGGGAGGCCGTCGGTTGGATGCCAGGGCGCGACGTCAACCAGAACCGCGGTGCCCGAGGCCCGCGCTCGGCGGAGCCGGATTCGGATGCGGGTTGCAGAACGCCATTCAAAGAGCTGCCACTGCGTGAGTCAAGAGCCTCTTCCTCAGCCGGCCGCCACGGCTTGGACCCCGGCTTCGGTTCGAACTTGATCCAGCCGATCCAGGCGCTCCCACGGCAGATCAAGATCGGATCGGCCGAAGTGCCCGTACGACGCCGTCGAACGATAGATCGGGCGCCGAAGGTCTAGATCGCGGATGATCGCCCCGGGCCGCAGGTCGAAGACGCTCAGAATGAGCTGACTGATTTCGTCATCCGCGAGACGACCTGTCCCGAAAGTCTCAACATTGACCGACAGGGGATGGGCGACACCGATGGCATACGCCACCTGGATCTCGCACCGGTCCGCCAACCCTGCTGCGACGACGTGCTTGGCGACCCATCGGGCGGCGTAGGCGCCGGAACGGTCGACCTTGGTCGGATCCTTGCCGCTGAAGCATCCACCGCCATGACGGCCCATTCCGCCGTAGGTGTCGACGATGATCTTCCGCCCGGTCAGGCCGGAGTCTCCCATGGGCCCGCCGATCTCGAAGGACCCGGTCGGATTGATGTAGACCTTGAGGTCCTTGTCGACCAGACTGGAGGGCAGGACTCGCCCGATGATCTCGTCCTTCACGCCTTCTTCGATCTCACCCGGGGAGGTCCCCGGCGCATGCTGAGTACTCACCAGAACCGTGGCGATGCGCTTCGGGCGCCCGAAGGCATACTCGACCGTAACCTGGGCCTTCCCATCCGGACGGAGCCAAGGGAGAACGTCGGCCCGCCGGGCCTCGGCCAGTCGCCGGGTGAGGCGGTGCGCCAAGTCGATCGGCAGGGGCATGAGCGCATCGGTCTCATTGCAGGCGTAGCCGAACATCATCCCCTGATCTCCGGCGCCGAGGCTTTCGACCTCCTCGGGAGTCACGCCGCGGTCACGCGTCTCCAGGGCGGCATCCACGCCCTTGGCGATGTTCGGACTCTGCCGGCCGAGCGCCACGAGGACCCCGCAGGTATTGCCGTCGAAGCCCTTGCGGCTGTCGTCGTAGCCGATCTCGGTGATCACCTTGCGGGCGAGCTCGTCGAAGTTCACCTGAGCCCTGGTCGTAATCTCCCCGAAGAGCATCACGAAGCCCGTCTTGGCAGCGGTCTCGCACGCGACCCGGGATACCGGATCCTGCTCCAGGCACGCATCCAGGACGGCGTCGGAGATCTGGTCGCAGATCTTGTCGGGATGCCCCTCGGTCACGGATTCTGAGGTGAACAGGAGCTTCGGCGAGGTCATGAAACTGGTCGTCATACAGGCTCTCTTGGCCTCCTACCAGACTGCCCCTTCCACGTGAGAAGGGGCAGTGTCTGGGACGACGGCCACCCTCTCATCTTCCAGAACCGACGTTCTGCCGGAGTTGGCACCACGTCCCATCGAGCGATGGTCCGACGGGACAGGTTGCCGAGGCTTCAAAGGGCCGGTCCCTCAGCCTCTCTGGATAAGAGTGTCGTAGGGGCTAGGTTGTCGTTGGATGCTACCACCCGGCACCGATGGTGTCAAACGCAGGCGGCCGCAGCGGCCTCGCCTTCAGGCCTCGGGAGGAGGCCGAGGGACCCATGGCCCCTTGACAGCCCGACCACTGCCCCAGCAGAGTCAAGGGTGATGGGCGGCGGGCCCGTACCATGCACCGCGGACTGGGTTCGCCCGTCTCCATGCCGCGAGGAGAGGTTGTCCAGACAAGCCGCTCGCCTGAGTCTGCCACCTATTCCCCTGGCAACCGCCGGGGCGCTGGTGCTCGCCATCCTCGGGATTCTCCTCATCAGACCCGGTCAGGTCGAGGCTCAGGAGGCCCTCGCCGGCGCCGTCCAGGGCACGGTCGTTGACGGCCGGACCCGTCTTCCGGTGGAAGGCGCCCGGATTGACCTTGTCGAGCTGGGTCGGACGGCTTCGTCCGACTCCGGAGGACGCTTCTCCTGGGACGGGATCGACGCCCCGTCCGATGGGCTTCCGGTGACGATCGCAGTCCGCGCGAGCGGGTTTGGCGACTGGGTTATGCGCGATGTGCTGGTGCTGCCGAATGACACGCTACTCCTCGATGTGGCCCTGGACGTCGACCCGGTCGAGATCGTGATTCCCCCACCGCGTTCGGAGACTCCGGCCTGGCTGCAGACGGACGCGATCGAGACCGTGCGTGGCGCCGCCGGCGACCAGATGGATGAACCGATCCCGAGCACGATTCGCGTCCGCGTCACCAACTACGCCTACTGCGACACGACCCGGCCTTACACCGTCCAGACGGTCGACTTCAAGGAATACGTCAAGCATGTGCTCCCGAATGAGTGGATCACCAGTTGGCCGACCGAGTCGCTCCGGGCCGGCGCCATGGCGGTCAAGATGTACGCCTGGCAGATCGTCGCCGACGGCGGCAAGTGGAATGACGCCGACGTCTACGACAGCACCTGCGACCAGGTCTACAACGCCAACCGGTCCTACGCGTCGACCGACCGGGCCGTGGACTTCACTTGGAACTGGCGCCTGACCAAGGACGGCATGCTTGTGCGGACGGCCTACAGAGCCCTGTACAGCCAGTGTCTCGACGCCAACAAGGCTGGACGGTGCATGGCCCAGTGGGACACCTACTACCATGCCATCGGCAACAACGGCTACGACAAGTTGACGTGGGACGAAATGCTCTACCGGTACTACGTCGGGACCGTGCTGACCCCGGTCTGGGATCCCCCCGGCGGCTGGTCCCTGCGCTATTACGGGAACGGCTACGGCGACCTCGACCGGGTCAAGATCCCGCTCGATAGTCCGGCGCGCCCGGTCGACGTCGGAGCCGGCGACTTCAGCCTCGAGTGGTGGATGAAGGCCAGCCTCGCCGACAATCGCTCCACCTCCGTGACCTGCGGCGCCGTCGACGGGTGGAACACCGGCAACATCCTGATCGACCGCGACGTCTTCGGCGACGGGGACCTGGGAGACTTCGGGGTTTCGATCGCCTCAGGACGCCTGGCCTTCGGAGCCGCCATCGGATCCAATGGCACGACCCTCTGCGGGAGCCGCTCGGTCGCCGACGGCACCTGGCACCACGTTGCCGTCACCCGACGCGCCTCCGATGGGCGTATTCAGATCTACGTCGATGGCGCGCTCGACGCCGAAGGATACGGCCCGGTCGGCGACATGAGCTACGCCGATGGCCGCGCCTCGAGCCACCCGAATGATCCGTATCTCGTCCTGGGCGCCGAGAAACACGACGCCGGCGCGGCCTACCCTTCCTTCAGCGGTTGGATCGACGACCTCAGGGTCAGCCGGATCCTGCGCTACGACGGATCCTTCACGCGGCCCGCCGGTCGGCTCTCGACCGACGCCGACACCGTCGCGCTGTATCCCTTCAACGAGGGCTTCGGCAACACGATCCACGACGTCTCCGGTGCCGGCGGCGGCCCGAGCCATGGATTGAGGATCTACGGCGGGGTCACGAATGGTCCGGAGTGGACGACCGACTCCCCCTGGTTCGTCGCGCAACCGACGCCAACCCCGTACCGGACGTCGACCGCCCCGACCCCTACGCGGACGTCGACTGCGACGCCCACGGGGACACCCACTCCTGGGCCATCCGACACGCCGACCCCTACCGCCTCCCCAACCGCCTCCCCCTCGCCGACCTCGACCCGGACCCCGACGGCCACCTCAACCCCCGCCGGCACGCCCACCCCGGCCAGTCCTCCGGATCTGGCCGGTGACCTGACCTTTCAACCGATTGCCAGCGGCCTGTCGCAACCTTTGTTCGTGACGCATGCCGGCGACGGCTCCGGGCGACTCTTTGTCCTCGAGCGAGCCGGACGGATCCGGATCATCGATCCCGGGGGGTCACTGCGGTCGACGGCTTTCCTCGACATCGCCGCGCTCGTCGGCGACGGCGGGAGCGAACAGGGCCTGCTCGGTCTGGCCTTCCATCCCAACTACGGCGCCAACGGGCAGTTCTTCGTCGTCTACACCGACAATGGCGGCGCTGTGATTCTCGCCCGCTACGCCGCTTCAGGCGATCCCAATCAGGCCGACGCCTCCAGCGCCCAGATCCTGCTGACGGTTCCGCAGCCCGCATCGAATCACAATGGCGGCATGCTCACCTTCGGCCCTGATGGCTACTTGTATCTCGGCCTCGGCGACGGCGGCGGTGCGGGCGATCCTGAAAACAACGCACAGACCCGCACAAACCTGCTCGGCAAGATCCTCAGGCTCGACGTGAATTCGGCCTCGCCGTACGGCATCCCGCCCGAGAATCCATTTGTCACGGATCCCGACCCTTCGGTCCGCCATGAAATCTGGGCGTACGGCTTGCGCAACCCGTGGCGTTTCTCTTTCGACCGCGCCCGCGGCGACTTGTGGATCGGAGACGTCGGCCAGGGGAGCCGCGAAGAGATCGACTTCGAGCCCTCGACCTCTCCTGGCGGCCAGAACTACGGCTGGCGCGTGATGGAAGGGAGCCTGTGCTTCAACCCCTCGACGGGCTGTGATCCCTCCGGCAAGATCCTCCCGGTCGCCGAGTACAGCCATGCGTCGGGGAACTGCTCCGTCACCGGCGGCTATGTCTACCGCGGCTCGCTCTCGCCAGCCCTCCGCGGTGTCTATCTCTATGGCGACTTCTGCAGCGGACGGATCTGGGGCCTCTCGCAGACCTCGCCGGGGGTATGGGTCGGCGGCGAGCTGGCCGACACTGGATACACCATCTCTTCCTTCGGCGAAGATGGGGCCGGCGAGCTTCTCCTGACCGACTACGCCTCTGGTTCCGTCGTTCGGATCTCCGGTCCGGTGCCTCCCACCCCAACCCCGACCTCGACGCCGGGATCCCCGACGACCGGGGACGTCAGCTCCGACGGAGTCGTCAACGTCATCGACGTGCAACTCTGCGTGAACATCATCCTCGGGACGGAGAGCGATCCCGGCAGGACCGGTCGTGCCGACGTCAATGGCGACGGGGGCGTGGACGTCCTCGACGTCCAGCGCATCGTGAACATCATCCTGGCAGGCTAGCCGTGTACCCCTGTCGCTCGGGAAGAGCTTTCGAGGCACGGAACTTGCTCACCCAGGAGGCTATGGCCGAACCCGGAGGGCTTCGTTCGCCCGTTGGCCAATCCGAGCGGAGGGCTGGCGCGATGAGCGCGCGGCCCGTCCGTGCGGTCGGCCTGGTCCTTGCCCTGCTTCTCTCAGCGGCCGTCTCCGGGGCGCTTGCGCCGCTCCCATCGAATGCCCAGGCCGGCGCAGAAGAACACCCCAGGACCCCCTCCCCCGACAACGCCGCCCCCGTGCTGGGAGCCGGCGCGCCAGCCGTCGGCCCTTCCTTCCGACTCCTGAGCGAATCGGTCTCGATCTCGGAAGCGGCCTCCTACTTCAATCTCCCGGGCCCGTCGGCCTCGCTTCCGGGCTTCCCCCTGGCGGGCGTGGCGGCGACGGGGTTCCTCCAGGCTGATCTAGATCCTCCGCCGGTCTCCGACGGGCAGTTCGTCTGGGGACCCAATGTCGGGCGCTTCGATATCCTGGGTTTCCTGCTCAACCGGGGCTCCCCACTGGCGGACTACGCCGCCGACATCGCCATCTGGGCGTCCTACACGAGCGTCAATCCAAAGCTGCTCCTGGGAGTCCTCGAGTTTCAGTCGGGCCTCGTGTCGTCGATCCCCTCGGGCTGGACCCGCGACGATGTCGTCGCAGCCATCGAAGAGACGTCGATGACGATGGCCACGGCCTACTACGAACACCTATACACTTGGGGCGACCGGCGGCCGCGTCTGCGGGTTCAGAATGCCCGCCCGCCAGCGGTCCAACTTCGCGACGGCACGGTGATCCAGTTCGACGCCGAAGAGCCCTCCGGGAGCTTTGCCCTCGCGGCCCGGCTCGCCGAAAGCTCGGACCGCAACAACTTTGATGAGGCCCTGGCGATGGGCGGCGCTGGATCCTTCGATGAGGTCTTCGGAGCCCTGTTCCCATCCGTGGATTTGGCCGACGCCTCCAATCTCGTCGATCCCCCAGGGACGCCTCCGGCCAACATGCTCCAGTTCCCCTTCCCACTCGGAGGGCGTTGGACCTTTGGCGGCCCGCATTCTTGGAACGGCAACAGCACACCGCCGTTTTCCTCGATGGACTTCTTCATCGGCGGTAGCACGTGCGCCGCACCGTACTACCTGTTCTCGGTCGCGTCCGCCTCCGGAAGCGCCTACCGCCCCTGGGGCTACAGCTGCTGGCTGGAGATTGCCCACGGGGCCGGCTGGACGACGAGCTACTACCACCTGCAGAATCTAACGGCCGCGACCGGCGCCGAGCGCAATGACCCCCTGGGGACAATCGCCTGTGAGATCTGCGCCGGCGGATATGCCACCGGCCCGCATGTTCACTGGAGCCTCAAGTACAACGGCGCGTACATTGACCTCGAAGGTGTCGAGCTTTCCGGATGGACGATCCACCCGGGAACCGTCGCCTACAACAGCGGGACGATCGAACGCGACGGCGTATCGCTGAATCCCTACAGCCAGGTCGTCAACGACTATCACATCTACTTTGGGACGGGCATCGACACCTCTCTCGAGTTCTACGGTTCGGCGGCCAATCCCGCCGGACGGGTGTTGATCCCGGTCGACAATCCGAACGATTCGCGCCGGGGTCCCCCGATCGACGTCGGCGCGTCCGACGACTTCATGATCGACTTGTGGGTCCGGGCGATGCCGGGGGCGAACGGCGCCCCGCCGATCGCCTGCGGCGCGAACAGCAACTGGACGCAGGGCAACCTCCTCCTGGATCGCCGGAGGACGGGCGGGGCCGGGTTCGGAATCGCCCTGGCGGGCGGCCGGGTCGTGTTCGGCGTTACGGGACCGGCGCTCGACAACCTGACGCTGTGCGGAACGACTGACATCGCCGACGGCCAGTGGCATCTGATTACCGTCTCGCGGAATCGTTGGGACGGCACCCAGCCCGACGGGTACATGTGGCTCTTCGTCGATGGGGTTCTGGAGGCCTCGGGAGCCGGACCCGGGGGAGATCTGTCGTATCCCGACAGCGCCACGGCGGCATCCCCCGCCGATCCGTACCTTGTCCTTGGCGCCGACAAGTACAACCTGGGACTTCCCTTCCATGGCTGGATGGATGAAATCCGCGTGTCGAACATCCTTCGGACACGGGTCAGCTTCCCCAAGCCGACGGCTCCCTATATCAACGACGCAAATACCTTGGCGATCTTCCATCTCGATGAAGGGATCGGCGACGTGATCTACGACACATCCGGCTTCGCGGGTGGGCCGAGCCCGGCGCGCCGCGCGCCGGCCGGGACGCCGGCAGGACCAGCCTGGTCGACCGAGAACGCTTTCAAGCCACCGGCACCGACGCCGACGCCGACCGCCACATCCACCGCGACCCCCACCTCGACGCCGACCTTCACGCCCACAGCGACGAGCACGTGGACCCCAACCGCAACCGCGACCCGAACGGCAACGCCGACGGCGACCGTGTCCTTCACGCCGGCGCCGACGGCCTCGGCCACGGCGACGGCCACGGCCACCGCAACCTCGTCAGCGACCCCGACCGCAACGCCAATTCCGTCGATGACGCCGACGGAGACATCAACGCCAACGCCGTCGGAGACGGCCACCACGCCCCCAACGGCCACGCTGATCCCGTCGGCGACACCCGGGGGGCCAGGCCTGCCCGGAGACCTCGACCTCGACGGTCTGGTGAACGTGATCGACGTTCAGTTGTGCGTCAACGTCATCCTGGGGAGCGAGACGGATCCGGACGTGATCATTCGGGCCGACGTTAACGGCGACGGGGGCGCCAACGTGCTCGACGTCCAGGCGATCGTCAACATCATCCTTGGAACTTGAGATATCATCGTGCAGTTTGCGCGGAGGATCGACTCAGTGATCGAGCGAGGAAGCCGCCTTCGACAGGCAGGGCAGTTCCTGACGAGTGAGGCGTTGCGTCGATGGACGCGGAGGGTCTCCGGGTTGGCCCGAATCGGGCTGATCGCCGGAGCGCTGCTCAGCCTCGCCCTGCCCGGCTTCCCCGCCCAGGCCCAGTCTCCCAGCGCCACGCTCTCGGTCGGTAGCGGCAGCGGAGCGCCGGGAGCAACGGGGATCGGAGTGGCGGTATCGCTCTCCACGTCGCCAAGCCCAACCGTTACCCAGATCAACTTCACCATTCAATACAATTCGTCCCAACTGACTTTGGCCGGGTGCTCGACGGGCTCCGCCGCTGCCTCGGCCGGCAAGTCCGCATCGTGCAACATTGGCACCGGCGTCGTCGTTGTAGCGGGGCTGAACGACAATGCGATCTCGGACGGACCTGTGGCGATCCTCGCCTTCAACGTCAATCCGAGTGCGTCACCCGGGAACTACAGCCTGAGCCTATCTGGGGCGGTTGCCTCAGATAGCGGCGGGGGATCGGTTCCCCTGAGTCTGAGTAGCGGCACATTCACCGTCCTCGCGCCTCCCGCCACCAACACGCCGACGCCCAGCAACACACCGGTCAATACCGCCACCCACACGTACACACCCTCGCCAACGCAGACCCCTTCGAGAACCCTTACCCCATCCCAGACGCTCACGCCCTCCCGCACGCTGACGCCTTCGGTCACCCCCACCCCATCCCGGACGAACACGCCCGGGCCAAGCCCGACGGCGTCCCGGACGTCGACGCCCGGCCCGACTTCGACGCCCACCACCCCGGGCGCCGCCACCTCCACCCCGGACCTGACGCTCACGGCGATTGCCACCAGTTCGGGCACACCGGCCGTCAGCGAAACGCCGACGATCGGTGCGACGACCCTCCCCGAAGGCAGCCCAACGTTCCCACCCTCCTTCGAGACCGCCGTCGCCGCAACCGGCACGGCCCTGGCCAAGTTCGATGCCGCCGTTGCCGCCACGGGGACGGCGCTGGCGATCGAAGCGTCTCCCCCCGCACCACCCGCCGGCGCCCTCTCCTTGGGAACGATCCTGCTCGCCGCCCTCGGTCTGGTTGCGCTCCTTGGGGCCGGCTTGATGATCGTCTACTTCGGCCGGCGAGTCTGGATCGCTCGTCAGGCGAAGCAGAACCCGCCACCGACCGAGCGTTCGTAGACGCCTGAATCGCCTCGCGCCAGGCCGGTCCCATTCCGTCGCGCAGACTGAACTGGCCCGTCTCGTTGTGGAGTCTGTGCTACGAGGTCCCACTCGATTGCGATGGCATTGCGGTCCCAGGGGCTACTCTGGGGAAGGCATACCGGGCCGGCATCCCTCAGCGGTCGCCTACCAGGCCAAGGACGCGCAAGTGGCGGTAGAACTCGGGGCCATCGACCAGAGCCAGTCGGCCTTCGCTCTGCTCGGCGAGCTTCCGGCTGGCTGACGTGAAGTCAGCGGTCGCTACCAGGTAGGCCCCAACGCACTCTTCATATCGGGGGATCTCTTCGAGGACCTGGCGGGCTTCATCAACGCCGACGGACGACGGGGCGCGCAGGCAGCGAATGAAGATCCGCTCGGCTCCGGCCGTGCTCGTGTGCCATCCGGTGAAGTCACACCCGGATTCGTTCGGTCGGGCTACCCGCTCCACTTGCGTGAAACCAAGCGCCCGCAGGAGGCTTTCGGCGGCGCCCGCCAGCCGCTTGGCGTCGAACTTCGCCCAGGCCTCCTGAAGCGCCCCTGTTCCAGGGAGCTTGCCGGTCCCGATGTCGCGACCGGAGGCGCTTTCCGGCACCGATCCGATTTCGAAGACGGTGCTGAGCCACTCGAGGATCGTCAGGCGCTCCTCGATGTCCTTCGGACGCGTTTCGTGGGCGATGTCGCGCGCCAGCAAGCCCTGGGAGGCGAGCAGCGCGTGGTAGCGGGCCTCGACCGAGTCTGCGATCCAGAGCTCGAAAACGGTTTGCGGGACGGTCGGTCCCAGATCGGGGAAGAGCCGCTGTTCTGTCCTGCGCCGATGGGCGGGATTCCATTCGTGCCCGAAGTGGATGATGTAGCTCGCGCCCTCAAGCGGTTCGCCGTCTCCCCGCGTCTCCGTGTCGGCGATCAGGACACGGCGTCGGGGATCGCGCCGGAAGTCGGACAGGATCTGCGCCTGGTCTTCGGCTGGCGCGGTCGAATCCAGGCGTGACGCCCCATGCGCCTCGAGCACGGACATCAGGCCAGCAAGGACCTCTGGGTCGGACGGCCCGACGACGACAACCTTGGCCCCGCTCGCCAGGATCTCTTCCACCAGATCGACCAGGACCCGGACTTTGACGCCGTCGAGGGTTCCGGGTCGGAAGGCCATGACCTTCTTGAGGCGCGACAGCGAGCCAAGGACGTGGGTCCGGTTCACCGCTCCGCCCAGCCGCTCCAGACGGATTCTCTCCTCTTCGAGAGCTTCGTCGTACTCTCCCCTTTGCGCTTCATCGAGGGCGAGCCAGACTTCAATCCGGGAACGACGGGGCAGCGTGCCCTGAAGGGAGGTCTTCTTGTGGCGGACGATCTGCTTCGCCAGACGATCCTGGATCTCGGCCAGGGCGGCGCTCCCAGCCCACTGTGGATGGAAGTAGCGATGAAGAAGCCTCCAGTCCTCCGCTTCGGGCGGCGGGCCTCCGGAGACGACCCAGCGCCGGCCGGCCGCAATCGCACGCAGCGAGGTCGGATCGCCGCCGCGCCGTCGATAGGCCGTGAACGCCGTCAGGACGACAAGGTCGCAGCCCCCCGCCCCGATCGCTGGCTCAAGGCCTACAGGGTCCGAGCGGATCGGGTCGGCCAGAACGATGTGGGCTTCCTCCGGCCAGACCGTTTTCTGCCCGCCGGTCGGCCAAAACGCCAGGCACACTTCCGGTGCCCAGAGTTCAAACAGTCGCCGCCAGTACTCGAAGAGTTCGCTCGAGGCCAGGAGCAGGCCTCGACGGATGGTTCCCGTGCGCAGGAGCTCACGGATCGCCAGGGCGACCGACTCATCAGAGCCGCATCCGGGGTCGGTCGCCACGGCGACCTCTCCCTTCTCGAGCAACCTGCGAACGGTTTCGATCTGATCCTCTCGCACGGGAATCGGGAACGCGCGCGCGGCCGTATCACCTTCCAACAGCCCGGGCGCCAGCCTCGGCCGGAGACGACCCAGCTTGGAGACAGCCGTCGGCTCGTCCTCACCCGCCACTCTCTCGGAGGACCATCGGATCCCTTCCGTCGATGCCGGTGAGAACGCGTCGGTCAGGTCGGACGAGATGACCGCTGGCGGAACCTGGGCTTCGAGGATCTCGATCGGGGGCGACGCGGGCGCCGCGAACGGAGCCCGGATGCGATCCGGCTGGGGCAGGACGACCGACTCGGACTGGAACCCTTCCTGCGCGTGCAGGGCAATGTCGTGCCGAAGAGGAAACGCCAGGAGCGCTGGCGGCTCGAGCTGGGCCTTCTTGGCCGACGCCACCTCGGGCTGGCGGACGGGAGTGACGACCCGCCCGGTCGACTTGCGGACGGATGGCACGCTAGGCCTTCTTGGATTCTCCGACCTTCTGGTTGTGCGCCTCTTCAAGCGCGCTGTGGATCCGCTGGAACGGCTCCATGATGCTCCGGCCGCGCAGCCGACGGGGAAGGCTGTCGCGGCCCGCCTCCGCTTCTTGCTCATAGCCGGGAAAGGCCTGCAGGACGAACTGCCCTTCGACGGTCCCCCGCACCCACAGGACCGGGATCTCGACCCGCGGCCGAAGTTTGAGGAATTCCGCGTCGCGGACCAGAATGATCTCCGGCTTGGACTCCAGGTCCTGGAGCATTGGCAGGCCCACTAGGTCGGTGCAGATGTACTCCTGGAGCGTATCGCCGTACAGGACCTTCTGCAGCGAGGTCGGTCGGATCGGACCGCTGACGCGAAACTCGAGCGGCCGGGTCAAACCGTCGGTGACCAGGCATCCCCCGCGCAACGCCGCCCCTTCATCGAAGGTTGCCAGGTCGAGGAACGCCAGGATTCGCTCTTCCGATGATGCTGCCGATGCTGCACTCATAGGACCTCGCCCTCTGGGTCGGGGTGGCCGGGCCGAAGGTCTCCCTGCGGCCCGGGCCCTACCCCTCTACGGTCGCAAGAACTTCGCCTGCTGTCCACCCCCTCTTGGTCCTCCCTGATAGCCGCGCCGGGTCTCATCCTCCGGGCGGCCTGCTCGTGGGCAGTATGGGCATCGGAGGGCCGACTCTTCCCAATCGTTCGGACAACGCCGCTCGCAGCGCGAGCCGATCGTCCCAAGGGTGCTCGACATCGCCGAACGCCATCGATTGCTCATGCCCCTTCCCGCAAACGATCACGATATCCCCCGCCTGTGCCATCCCGGCGGCCTGGCGGATGGCCTCGCCCCGATCCGGGATCCGCAAGAAGGTTTCTCCCTCGGTCGCCCCGGCATGCCGGGCACCTTCAGCCATCCGGTCGAGGATCGCTTCGAGGGACTCGGTTCGAGGATCCTCCGCCGTCAGGATCGTCATGTCGGCGAGGCGGACGGAGGTTTCGGCCATCATCCGGCGCTTCTCCCGATCGCGCAGGCCGGCCGAGCCGAACACGGCGATCACTCGTCCTTCGGACAGGTCACGCGCCGACAAGAGGGCGCGATGGAGGGCGTTCGGAGTATGCGCGAAATCGACGACGGCCAGGAACGGCTGGCCGAGGTCAACGCGCTCCATCCTCCCGGGCACGCCGCCGAAGGTCCCCATTGCGGCTCCTACGGCCGACGGTCCGACGCCGAGGGCCTCGACCGCCGCGGCCGCCGCCGCGAGCGCGTTGGCCACATTGTACGCTCCCAGAATCGGCACTCGGACAGGAACTCGATATCCCGGACCAGCCAGGTCGAAGGCGATCCCGTCGGCCCCAGACGTCCAGTCGATCGCCTGGACGTCTCCCTTGCCCGCCAGTCCGTAGGCAACAACCCGAACGCCCGTCCGGGACCGGATCGAGTCATACGAACCATCGTCCTGGTTGAGGACCGCCGCCCTCTCGACTCCGTGGGCCTTGACGGACTCCTCCGACAACCCCGAGAAGAGCATCGTCTTGGCGGCCAGGTAGTCATCGAAGGAACCGTGGTAGTCCAGGTGTTCGTGGGTCACGTTCGTCAAGATGCCGATGTCGAATTCGCACGCCGCCACCCGGTGCTGGGAGAGGCCGTGGGAGGTCGTCTCGACGACGGCGTGGGTCAGACCGGCCGCCACCATCTCGCCCAGGAAGCTTTGCAGGGCGATCGGGTCGGGCGTCGTCACATGGAACCCGGTGTCGACCTCCCGTCCGCCGACCCGGGCGCCGACGCTGGTCACCAGACCAGTCGCGTGACCGGTCGTCTCGAGGAGGTGGTGGAGCAGCGACGCCGTCGTCGTCTTCCCATCGGTCCCGGTGACGCCGATCATGACCATCCGGCGGGCCGGGTAGTCGTTCCAAGCGGCGGCGGCGGAAGCCAGGAACAGGCGGGAGTTGGGGACCTTGAGATAGGGTACCCGGAGGCCCGGGTCTGAGTCCTCGCCGGCCAGGAATGCCGCGCCCTTGGCGGCCGCCTCGGTGAGGAAGCGGTGTCCGTCGGTGGAACCTCCCCGAATCGCAACGAACAACGATCCAGGACCCACCGAGCGCGAATCGGCGGTCAGCCCTGTGATTTCCAGATCGGGCAGACCGCCGGTCGGATGGACCTCTTCCAGCAGCGCACGCAGGCGCATCTGTAGCAGTCGGCGTCCTTTGGATGGACGGCCGCCTCATCTACCGGGCGGCGGGGCCTGGATCCCCACAAGGGGGTCAGCGCAGGCTCTGGCGCAGTCCTTCCAGCTTCCCGGCGACCGAGCCGTCGATGACCTTGTCGCCGACGCGGACGATAAGGCCGCCGAGAATCGCCGGATTGACGCGGAATGAAAGGCTGGCGCCGGCTCCGAGCGGCTTGGCGAGCGCCTTGCGGACGGTTTCTTGTTCGCCGTCGGTCAGCGGCAACGCGCTCGTGACCTCGGCCCCGGCCCCCTCCAGGGTCTCGCCCTCGAGGACGACGACTCGTCCGTCCTTGATCCCGCTGAAGAACTCCTGAACCAGGCTGCGTTGGCGCTTCTCGTCGAGCGACTCGCCGATCAGCTTCTGGGCGGCGGCGATGGCGAGCGCCGCCACTTCGCCGCGCAGCTCACCGAGCGCCCGGACCTTGGCCTCGTCGGCCTCAGCCGCAGCAGCTTCCCGGACCGCCATAGCCTCCTTCTCGGCTTCGGTCCGGATCTCCCGGGCGACTTGCTCGGCGCGGTCGGATGCCTCCCGCACCTTCTGGTTGGCGTCGGCCTGGGCCTGGCCGAGGATCGCCTGGGCTTCCTTCTCGGCGTTGGCGCGGGCTTCCGCCGCCACGCGAGCATCCTCCAGCCCCTGGGCGATCCTCTCCCGCCGCTGGTCGAGCATGCCCGTGATCGGCGCCCAGGCCACCCGGTACAGGATGAACGCCAGCAGAATGAAGTTGAAGATCTGCGTGATCAGAAACGTCAGGTTGATGCCAAGCGGTGCTAGCTGTTCCAATCCACACCTCCCGCCCGGCTAGATGCCGACGAAGATCAAAATCAGCGAAATGACCAGGGCGTAGATGGCGATCGCTTCTGTGAACGCCACGCCCAGGATCATGTTGGTCGTGATCGTGCCGGAGGCATCCGGGTTGCGACCCATCGCCTGCAGCGCCCCCAACATCAAGAGACCGATGCCGATGCCGGGGCCGATCGCTCCCAGGCCGATCGCCAGTCCTGCACCCAGTGCCCGTGCTGCTGCCAGATCCATAGGTTTCTTCCTCCGCTCTTGTCTCGGTTGAGTCCGGTATCGATGCGGCGTTGTAGGACGCCTGGTCTAGTGCTCTCCCTCCGGCGCGGCGGGATGGCTCTCGTGAGCCTCCTCGCCGTGCCCATGGGTGGCCATACTGATGAAGACCAGGGCCAGGAGCGCAAACACCGCCGCCTGGATCAGCCCCACCGCCACCTCGATGCCGTAGAAGCCGGCCGGAAGGAAGAAGGGTATCAGGAACGACATCACGAAGATCAGGACCGTCCCGGCGAAGATGTTGCCGAGGAGACGGAAGGCGAACGAGATGATCCGGCTGACCTCGGAGATGATCTCGAGGAACCCCACCAGGAACATCATGATGCCCATGCCCCCCCGGCGCAACGCCGGGATGTTGATGAACTTGAAGAAGTACGAAGCGCCCAGGACCCGCACGCCCCAGACCTGCACCATGACCATCGTCACCACGGCCAGCGCCAAAGTGAAATTCAAGTCGGTCGCCGGGCCGCGCACGAAGGGCGTAATCGAACACGCCTCGCAGACACCGGCTTCGGCGACAGCGCCCTCCGCATGCGACGACTCAGCCTCGTGCGATACCTCGCCGCCTTCGCCGTGTTCGGCGTCGTGCGAGACCTCGCGCGGCTGCGTCCCATCCAGGGTGTAGAAGGAGAGCGGGCCGAGCTCGATCAGGCGCGGGGCATAGGCCTTGATGTTGGCCAGATGCGGCGCCTCGATCACCCCGATGCTCTCGGCCCCGGGCAAGAGCTTGAACCAGTTGGCCGTGAGAACCAAGAAGAAGATTGTCGCCGCCAGAGGGAAGATCGACTTCCCGAGCTTGCCGCCGATCGAGTTGGCGAAGTTGTAGAGCAGCTCCGAGATCGCCTCGGTGAGGTTGGCGAGGACACCCTTCGGAGGCACAAGGTCGCCGCGGCGCGCGTAGCGCATCGTGATGCCGAACAGCAGCAGGAGGAGAACGTCGACGATCAGCGTCGTCAGCCAAGTGTTCGTCATGTTCTCGCCGCCGAACCACGCGATCGGTACCGGCTCCGCCGGCAGGGCGACCACCGGGAACGCCCCGTACGGGGAAACACCCAACCCGGTGAAGAGGAAACTCGTGACCGGACCACAGAAGAAGATGACCGCGGCGATCGCGAGCACGGGAGTGATCAATCGGCGCACGCTACGTTTCCTCCTTCGGACCAGGGGCGGCCCTGCCATCCCCGGCGATTCTTCGGGATTCCTTCAACACCCACCACGTCATCATTCCGAGCATCAGGGGGATACTGGCCAGCACGAACCCCAGGGTGAACAGGGGTCGGGTCCCCATCTGCCCGTCGAGCCACATCCCGGCAAACAGCGCCACCAGCGTGCCAACGGCGGTCAGACAACCCGTGGAGATGCCCACTCCCGACGCCCGCCCGACCAACCGCAGGCCTTCGCTCATCCCTGGCGCACCCGATCGGGATTCCATCGGTCCTGCGACAGGCGCTTCAGCCTGGTCCGACTTGGCCATCGAAAGTGGACCCTCTTAGGTGAATTATATCACGATCCCGCCGGGGCCGACTTGAGGCGCCCAGCCACTGCCCTCACCAACTAGAACAAACTACCCGCGACAGCCACTGCCCGCTCGAGCCATGGCCCACTGAGGACCCCGATCCCCACGATCAGGGCCATACAGGCCACCAACGCCACTGCATAGGGGCGGGTCACCGGGATCGGCTTGTCCTCGTCCGGCGAGCGGTGCAGATAGACGACCTTCAGGACCGTCATGTAGTAGTACAGCCCGATGATGGCGTTCAAGACCCCGATGACGGCGAGCCACACGAGCCCGCTCTCAACCGCGGCGGCGAAGACGTAGAACTTGCTCACAAAGCCGGCCAGCGGAGGCATCCCGGCCAGCGAAAGCATCGCCACCAGCAGGACGAACGCCAGCCCAGGCGACCGTCGACTGAGTCCGGCGTAGTCGGCGATTCGCTCCGAGCCCGCCGATCGCGCGAACAGGATCACGACGGCGAAGGCGGCCAGGTTGGTGACAACGTAGGCCGCCAGGTAGAAGACCGATGTCGCCGCGCCGAAGGCCGTCAGGGCGACGACGCCGATCAAAGCGTAGCCGGCATGGGCGATCGACGAGTAGGCGAGCAGCCGCTTGATGTTGGTCTGGACGATGGCCAGCAGGTTCCCAAGCGTCATCGAAGCGACAGCCAAGGCCGATAGAAC
>DATIPT010000017.1:0-23361 GCA_035471625.1 Anaerolineales bacterium | reverse complement strand
CATCGACACTCTGATCACCGTCAAGAACACCCAGACGGGACGGACCGAGTTCCTTGTTCGCGACCAGCCGAACAACTCGCAGCAATGGGGCGATCTTCCCTTGCAGGACGCGGTCCTGGGCAGCATCGCGGCCCCGACCTTCTTCCCGCCCCACGCCGCCCAACACCGTGGTCGCGAACACGTCTGGGTCGATGGCGGCGTCGGTGTCGCTGGCAACCCGTGCTATCAGGCCGCGGTCGAAGCCCTCTTCTACAGCGGGGACCGCTTTCTACCCGGCGAGACCCGGATGCTTTCCTTCGGGACCGGCCGACTGCCCCACGCCATCGACGCCCGCAAGGCCAACATCCTCGATTGGGGACTCTGGGTCCTTGAGGAGATGCTCGAGGATTCATCGGATTGGCAAACCTACATCACGTGGCGCGAGTACGGCCAGGCCGGACGGATTGATTTCCGCCGATACCAGCTGGATCTGACACCGGCCGTGATGCGGGAACTTGGCGTCAGGATCCCGCCCGGCGTCGATCTCGGCTCGATGGGTATGGATGCCGTATGGGCCGTGGAGTTGCTCGAGCAGATCGGGCGGGCCTTCGCCGATCGGATTGATTTCGACGCCCCCGGTGGGCTCGATCTCAGATCCACTTCGCCTTGAGGCTCATGGCCCGTCCCCTCGGGCAAGGTCTGATCGCTCCGAATCTCACGAACACCTCAGACCGGCATCCAAGAAGAACATCATCAGCGATATCAGGAGACATGGCACGACCGCGTTCTGGGGGAGTGGCCTAGCATGGGGAGACTACCGGAGGGGCCATCTCCAGCACACAGGCAAGTCCCACGCCCGCGCACTCCCTCGAGAGTGCCAACCTCGCCCGCACCATCACGCGCTCCGAAGGTGGAGTCACCTACAGTCTGATCCGGTGGCTTGCCGCACCGGCTCAACGCGACGACGCGTTCCGCGCCTACGCATACTTCCGCTGGGTCGACGATACCCTGGACTCCCAGAGGACAAACCTCCAAGACCGGCTCGCCTTCCTTGAACACCAGACCGATCTCGTCGAGGAGTGCTACCAAGGCAGCACGCCTTCGCCCTCCGAACCCGAAGAACGCATGATGATCGACTTGGTGGCCAGCCACGGGCGCTCTGAGACGTCGCTCGCGAACTACATCCGCTGCATGTTGCGCGTGATGCGCTTCGATGCCTCCCGTCGGGGACGCACGATCTCTCGATGCGAGCTCGCGGCGTACACACGAGACCTCGCCGCGGGAGTAATGTTCGCGCTCGATTCCTTCCTGGGTCCGGAGGACCGGTCCACGGTCGTACCGGCCCGACTTGCCGTCGCCGGGGCCCACATCGCCCATATGCTGCGCGACACAAAGGAAGACCTTCGCCTCGGCTATTTCAACGTCCCGAGCGAAGTCCTTGCGGTCTCCAGCCTCCAGCCCGACCAGATCGACACGCCGGCCTATGGAGCCTGGGTCCGCAGACGCGTCCACCTGGCTCGAAGGTCCATCCGGCTTGGAACGCCGCATCTTCTTGCCGCCGACCACTTCCGCTTTCGGCTGGCCACGCTGATCTACGTCCTCCGATTCGAGACCCTTCTCGATGCTATCGAGGAACGGAACTTCCGGGTGGACCGGGCGTTTCCCCCCTCCGGGAAGGCCCAGGCGGCCGGCCTTGCCGCGCGTGCCTTCCTCCAGGCCCATCCCGCCGCACAAGACATCCGCAGGATACTCGGCCGCTCGCATTTCCATCCCAGCCCGGAAGGACTCCGTTAGGGCCAATGAGTCCCTCTTCTGCCGTGATTATCGGCGCCGGCGTCGGCGGGATCGCCACAGCCGCCCATCTCGCACGCCACGGCTTCACCGTTCGAGTTGTCGAGAAGAACGCCCGTCCCGGCGGCCGCCTCGACCACTTCTGGCGCGACGGACATCACTTCGACACCGGGCCCACGTTGTTCGTCATGCCCCGCGCCTACCGCGACGAGTTCGCCTGCCTCGGCACCTCCCTCGACCAGGAAGTTGATCTCGTCCGTGTCGACCCCACGTATCACATTGTCTTCGACGACGGGGATACGCTCGCCCTGACCGCCGATGGCCCTAGGATGCGGCACCAACTGGAAGCGATCGAGCCCGGCAGCTACGCCGCACACCAACGCTACCTGAAAGAGGCTGGGACCTTCTACTCCTTGGCGATGGCGATCCTCGTCAATCGCCAACCCCGATTGGCCGCAGACCTTTTCTCCCTCCGCCTCCTGCCGCTGTTGCTTCGGCCCCAGGCCTTTCGTTCTCACTACCGGCACATGGACGCCTTCTTTTCCCATCCCCGACTCAAGGCGGCGTTCACGTTCCAGGACGTCTACATGGGACTCAGTCCGTTTGAGGCCCCTTCGATCTTCTCGATGCTGCCCTACAGCGAACTGGAAGACGGCGTCTTCTTCCCACGCGGCGGCATGACTCAGGTCGTGACCGCCTTGATGCGGATCGCCACGCGTGCCGGCGCCGAATTCGAGTTCAACGCCCCCGTTGAGCGGATCGACGTAGCCGATGGGTCTGCGCGCGGGGTCGCCATGGCCGACGGCCGTCATCTGACAGCCGACGTCATCATCGCCAACGCCGACTTGCCGTACGTCTACCAGACCTTGTTGCCGCCAAGTGTTGAGGCCGCCTCTCTCCGCCAGAAGCGGTACTCCTGCTCCGTGATCAGCTTCTTCTGGGGGATCGACCGCCGCCTGGACGGCCTTGGTCCCCACACACTTTTCCTCAGCGACGCCTATCGCAAGACCTTCGACGAGATTGACCTTCAGCGGACCCTCCCCGAACGACCCAGTATCTATGTTCACGCTCCATCCCGCCTCGATCCGGCCCTCGCACCGCCAGGCCAGGACACGCTCACGGCAATCGTTCCGGTTGGGCACCTCGATCCCTCCGGGACTCAAGACTGGCCGGCCCTGCGCGACCGCGCTCGCCGGGCCGCTCTTGACCGCCTTGCTCAAACGCAAGCCGGCGACATCACGCCGTTCATCAAGTTCGAAACCTGTTTCACGCCGCCAACCTGGCGCGAGCGATTCAACCTCGTCCACGGATCCACTCACGGCCTGAGCCACAATCTTCAACAGATGGGCTATTTCCGCCCGGCCAACCGACACCCCCGGATCCGAAATGTCTACTTCGTCGGCGCCAGCACCCATCCGGGATCGGGCGTCCCCACGGCGATGATCTCCGCCCGACTGACCGCCAGGCGCGTGATCAGCGATCGGGGCTAGCAGCCGGCCAATCGCTTCGGCCCACCGAAGAGCTCTCGCACCATACAGAAGGCAAGTCCGAAACCCGCATGCTATACTCGCCCGCGCCCGGCGGTGAGGTACCAAGGAGTCGGCCAACGTGCCTGAGATGATGCGTGCCGTCGTCAAGACCACGCCCGGCCCCGGCCTCGAGATGCGGGAGGAACCGCTCCCCACCTTCGGGCCGGACGATGTTCTGGTCCGCGTCCGCGCCGCCTCGATCTGCGGCACCGACCTGCACGTCTACCGCTGGGACGAGTGGGCCGCCGGACGAGTGCGACCGCCTGTGATCGTCGGCCATGAGGTCTGCGGCGAGGTCGTCGAGCGGGGCCGCCACGTCACCACCCCAATGGTTGGCGACCTCGTGTCACTCGAATCGCATGTCATCTGCAACACCTGCGCCTTCTGCCGTACCGGCCAGGGACACATCTGCGAGAATACCCGCCTGATCGGGATCGACCGCGACGGCGGCTTCGCCGAATACATCGCCATTCCCGCCCAGAACGCCTGGCCCAATCCGCCGGATCTGCCGCTGGAGGTGGCCGTCCTTCAGGAGAACTTCGGCAATGCCGTGCACACGGCGTTCGCCTTCGACCTGCGCGCCAAGAAGGTCTTGGTCACCGGCTGCGGGCCGGTCGGCCTGATGACGATCGCCGTGGCGCGGGCCATCGGCGCCCGCGCCATCTACGCCACCGACATCAGCCGCTTCCGCATCGACTTCGCTCGCCAGATGGGCGCCGATCTGGCTCTTCACGCCGCCGAGGATCCAGTCCGCGAAGCCATCCTGGATGCCACCGACGGTGACGGGGTGGATGTCCTGCTCGAGATGTCGGGGGCTCCGGCCGCCATCGATCAAGGATTCTCCCTTCTCAAGCCTGGTGGCGACGCGGCTCTCCTCGGCGTGGCCCCGGGCCCGATCACCTTCGACTGGAACCATCACATCGTGTTCAAGGCAGCTCAGGTCCAGGGCATCAGCGGGCGCCGCCTGTGGCAAACCTGGTATCAGGGGCGCGGCCTGATCCGCTCCGGCGCTGTGGACCTCTCTCCTATGGTGACGGACCGCTTTTCGCTGGAAGATTTCCATGACGCCTTTGAACGCATGGCCTCCGGCGATTCGGGGAAGGTCATGCTCACTCCCTAGGCGGGGAGGGATCCATGAAGACGCGCAACCAATACCTGTTGGTGCTCACCGCTCTGGCCGTATCTGGACTCGCGTGCTCGATCACCGATCGCGTGATTCGCGGACCGGCACTCACGGCGCCGGAAGCCAAAGCGACGGCCACGGAATCGGCCGCCGCCGCGATCGAGGCCACTCTGGAACCGACCGCCCAGGGGCCTCGCCGCCTGGACCTACCGCCGACCCCTACGGCCTTCACCGTGCCGGAAGATGACATCCGGGCCATCCTCGATCTGGCCCACCCCGATCAGTTCGACTCGATGGACACCCCGGATCTGTGGTTCGACTATGACACCCCTGGACGTGCCGGCTATTGGGTCGCTGACGGCAAGCTCTTCGGGGTGGACTACGAACCGGAAGAGATCTACACCTGGTGGACCTACACGGATCGGGGCACAGGCAATCTCTACGCCGAGGTGACGGCGACCAATGGGGAATGCCTGCAGCGCGACTCGGTCGGCATGGCAATCCGGGTCGACAAGAAGACGGCTGCGGGCGGCTACTCCCTGGAGGTCTCTTGCGACGGGGCCTGGCGCTTCCGGTTGCACCAGATCGGCGGCGATCAGGTCGAGTTTATCGACTGGACCCCGTCGGATGCTATTCGCACCGGACCGGCGGCGACCAATCGCCTCGGGATCTGGGCCTACCAGGCTCGCTTCCACCTGTTCGTCAACGGAGTCGAAGTCGGCGAGTACTGGGACGTCCACTACCGCCATACCTACGGCACCTTCGCCCTTTACACCCGCGCCTCCCGGACGTATGATCTGACTGCGACCTTCGACGATTTTGCGTACTGGAACATCAACTACATCCCATGAGTCGCTTTGCCCCCGCCCTGCTTCTTGTGGCCGTCGCCGCGGCGGCCTGCAATCGGTCGGCCTCCGCCCCGCCGGCATCCGTCCTGGAGACGGGCGTCGCCGCGACCCTGACCGCCGCTCCGCCCCTTCCGGCGACGCGAACACCGCCGCCGTCGGCAACGCCGTCACTGACGATCACGCCCACGGAAACATGGACTCCGTCGGCGATCGCGAGCGGCACCGCAGGCCCCACTCCTACGATCACGGTCCAACCGCTTCCGACGGACGACCCCCGCTACGGATTGGCGCTCAATCTCGCCGTCCCCGACTACAGCGACGACTTCTCCGCCCGCTACACGTGGAGCGAGTGGGCCGACGAGAACGTTTCCAACCTTTGGGTGGATGGCCGCTTGAAGGCCTCCGACCTCCTCGCCGATCCCTTCGTGTGGTGGAGCGCAACCGTGCCCGACGCCGGTGCCGGCGATCTCTACGCCGAGGTAGATGCCCAGATCCAAACCTGCGCCGGCCAAGACGCCGCGGGTCTCGCCGTTCGCGTCGGCGGTTCAGCCTGGAACAGCGGATACCTGCTTGACATCTCGTGCGACGGGCAATATCGATTGCGCAAGCTGACCGAGGGCTCACAGTCCATTCTGCGCAACTGGACCGCGTCGGATGCCATCGTCAAGGGCCCCAACGCCCTCAATCGTATCGGCTTCTTGGCACGCGGGCCTCAGCTGACTCCCTTCGCCAACGGGAAGCCCCTGGGCGACGCGGTTCAAGATCCGAGCTTCGCGTACGGGACTTTCGCGCTGTATGCTTGGGCTCAGCAGACGCCGGGAGTCGTCGTGTACTTCGACAACTTCGCCCTTTGGCGCCTGACGCCTTGATTTCGCCAGGAGCGGACGCCTGAGGCCCCGATCGCAACGCTCAACCGCCCGGACATGGATAGCGCTCACGCTGATCGGCGTGAGCGCTTCCTGTGTTGTGCCTCCACCGGCACCCAGCACCCCCCCAGCCTCGCCCATCCCGTCGGCCACCGCCAGCGTCGCCTTCCCGACGATCATCCCGAGCGCCACATGGACTTCCGAGCCTTTGCCCTCTCCAACCGCCGATCTTCGCGAAGGCCTGGGCCCCACGCTCCTCCGCGATACCTTCGATGATCCCAGCCCGTGGGCCCTCTCGACCTCGCCTTCCAGCGGTGCCGGAATTCGCGACGGCCGCCTGACGCTCGCCATCCGGGCGCCGCGCGTGTACCATTTCACGCGCCGTCTCCCTCCGGGAGCCACCGACTTCTATGCGGAGATCGACGTCTTCACCGAGGTCTGTTCACCGGGAGATGAATTCGGCCTGATGGTCCGCAACAACAGTCTGGGCGAGCACTATCGATTCGTCATCGGCTGTGACGGCACGGCGCGGATCTCCCGCGCCCTCGAGACCGGCTCGCGTGCGCTGACCCTCTGGACCGCCTCGCCGGCGGTCATTCCCGGCGCCCCCTCGATCAACCGCCTTGGTGTCTGGGCCAACGGCCTCGACCTCAAGCTCCTGGTGAACGGCACTGAGGTGATCGCTGCCCGGGACAGCGCCCTGGCCCAGGGGTCCTTCGGCGTCGTCGCCCGAGCGGGACCGGCCGGGCAGGTTGCCGTGTCCTTCGACAACCTGATCGTCCGGGGACTGCGGGATCCCAGGGCTTCGCCGACTGCGGCGCCCACCCCGCCGCCCTAGCCCATGCGCCGAGCGACGCGCCGCGAGAACAAGCTCAACGACCTCGAGCCCAAGGAATGGCTCAAGTTCCAGAAATCCTGGTTCCTCCACAACCCGCCCCCTCGCTCGGCCGAGGTACTCCGCCATCCAGCGAAGTTCCCCGAATCGCTGGCCCGAGAGTTCATCGAGTTCTTCACCCATCGCGGCGAGACCGTCCTTGATCCGATGGTCGGGACCGGATCGACCCTGCTGGCCTGCCTCGAGTCCGGCCGCCACGGCATCGGGATCGAGCTGAATCCTCACTATGCTGACCTCGCGCGGCAGCGTCTGGCCGAAGCGCGCCTGGAAGCCTCAAAACCGGACCTTCGGCTCGAGGTGCATCAGGCCGACGCCGCCCGCATCCGGGAGCTCGATGTGCCCCTGTGCGACTACGTCTTCACCTCGCCGCCCTACTGGGATATGCTGCACGCCCGTGGCGCCGCCACGCAGCGACAAAGGCGCGCCTCGGACTCGCTGGATGTCACGTACTCCGAGGATCCGGCCGACCTGGGCAACCTGAAAGACTACGACACCTTCCTCGAGCAGCTCGTCCAGGTCTATGTGGGATTGCGACCCGTCCTCCGCGCCGGCGCCTACCTCACCATCATCGTCAAGAACGTCAAGAAGCGCGGGCGGATCTATCCCTTGGCCTGGGATCTCGGACGCGCGCTTGGCGCAACCTACACTCTCAAGGATGAAAAGATCTGGTGCCAGGACAACATCCGGCTGGCACCGTACGGACTGGGAAGCGCCTGGGTCAGCAACACCTTCCATCACTATTGCCTCCAGTTCCGCAATGAGCCCTAGGAAGTCCACCCGGCCAATCCCAATGCCCTCGCGCCCCATCGCTGGTTGCGCGACTCTCTGAAGGCGGGTATGCTAGGCTCGATTTCCAGCCCAGTCCCCGCGAGTCACGGCGATGTATGTGGCAATTGAAGGCGTTATCGGCGTCGGCAAGACCAGCCTGGCGCGCCTCCTCCATCCCATGTTCGATGCCTCCTTGCTCCTGGAGGCGTTCGAAGAGAACCCGTTCCTGTCGGACTTCTACGCCGACCGGCGTCGCTACGCCTTCCAGACCCAGATCTTCTTTCTGCTCAGCCGCTACCACCAGCAACGCGACGGCGTCCCGGCCGCGCTCGAGCACGGTTCCTTGATCGCCGACTACACCTTCGAGAAGGACTCGCTCTTTGCCCGCCTAAACCTGGACGGCGACGAACTCGAAACGTACTTCAAGCTGCACGCCGCCCTCGCCGAACGTCTCCACCGGCCCGACCTGACGGTCTACCTCCGCGTCGATACCGAAACCGCCTTGCAGCGGATCGCTTTACGCGATCGCCCGTACGAACGTGACATGGATCGCGAATACATCGCCCGCCTCAACGTCGCCTACGAAGAGCATTTCGCCGCCGACCACGGGGATGCCGTCCTCGTCATCGACACGAGCCGACTCGATTTCGTCCGCAACCCGGCGGATCTCGACGACATCGCCGGCCGCATCCGTCACGCGTTGGGGATCCCGCCGTATCAGCCGGCACTCCCCTTTTCGGCAGGTTCGACGTGAGGGTCACCCAAGCGCAGTTGATCGACCTGGCCCGCGACGAAGTCGACCGTCGCGCCGACGGCAACGGGCTCCTGGCCGCCTACCTGATCGGATCGATCGTCCACGATCAGGCGATCCTCGGCGGTGCCGCCGATATCGATCTGGTCCTGATCCACGCCTCGGAGCCGCTGCTGGAACGCGAGATTGTGCCGCTTTCGGACGACATCCACATTGATATCGCCCATCACCATCGCGAGCGCTACGCCCAGCCACGGCTGCTGCGCCACCACCCGTGGCTGGGCCCGGCCATCTACGACCCGCTTCCGCTCTACGACCCAGAGCACTTCTTCGAGTGGGCTCAGGCATCCGCCCGCGGGCAGTTTCTCCGCCCCGACCATCGCCTCGCTCGCGCCAAGGCCTTCCTCGAGAGGGCCCGGGGGATCCGGGCCCAGCTCACATCCGATCGTCCCTGGATTGCCTCGTTCCTGCGCGCCGCCGCCTGCGGCGCCAACGCCGTGGCGTCGCTCGCCGGACAACCCTCCGCCGGGCGACGCGTCCTTTCAACCCTCCGCGCGGCCACCCAGGAAGCCGGCTACCCCGAGGCCTATCACGACCTCCTGCGGCTGCTCGGCGCCGATCTATGCGGGGCCCATCACCTGCCGGCCTGGGTTGCAGCCTGGGCCAAGGCCTTCGACAGTTTGCAGGACCTGCCCACCGAGACCGATCTCGGCCCGGAACGACGAGCGTACTACTTGAAGGGATTCCAGGCCTTGCTCGAGACCGACGATCCCCACCTCGTCCTGTGGACGCTCCTCGAAACCTGGGATCGTGCCGTCGCTACCCTCGTCGCTTTCTCGGAGGCCGAGGACCACTTGGCCCCATGGGAGGCGGCCCGGTCCACCTTGGGACTAACCGATGGGGACGCGCCACGGCGCTTTGACGAACTCGAAACGTACCTGGATGACCGGGAGGTCACCCTCGAAACCTGGTCCGTACACCAAGGCGCGTAGGTTGGAGACGAGGATGAAGAAGTTCATCGCAGTGGCGGGCAACATCGGGGTGGGGAAGTCGACCCTGGTCGAACTCCTGGCCCAGCGCCTCTCCTGGCAGCCCTTCTTCGAACCCGTCGGCGAGAATCCGTACTTGGCCGACTTCTACCGAGACATGCGCACATGGTCCTTCCACTCCCAAATCTTCTTCCTCACCCGCCGGCTCCGCATCCACCGGGAGCTGTGCGACCATCCGACGTCCTCCATCCAGGATCGCAGCGTCTACGAAGACGCCGAGGTTTTTGCCCGCAACCTGTCCCGTCAAGGTCTCATGATCGAACGGGACTATCGCAGCTACCGGGAGCTCTACACTGTCCTGACCCAGTTCCTTCCTGCGCCCGACCTCGTGGTCTACCTACGGTGTGACGTCCCAACCCTCCTCGACCGGATTGCGCAGCGCGGGCGCAGCTACGAACGCGATATCCAGCCGGAGTACCTGAACCAGTTGAATGACCTTTATGAAGAGTGGATCGCAACCTTCACCCTGTGTCCGGTCCTGACCGTGCCGGCCAGCGATCTAAACTACGTGGCCCACGACAGCCATCTCGACCTGATCGTTTCCAAGATCTACGAGAAGCTTGAAGGCAAGGAGGAGGTGGTCTTTGACGAGGAGGAAGTCGCCAGGGTGAACGGGCGCACGAACTGATATCCGCCCTGGCCGTGAGGGAGGCACGCCGGCTCGCACGTCACCGGCTCCAGGACGCCGGGCAGCTCCGGTCCCGGAAGGATCCAACCGGGCACGCAACTCGCCAAAGGAGACATCCGTTGCCCGTCATCAAGGTTTCGGCCGGCTCTCGGACCTCAGCAGTAGCCGGCGCCATTGCCGGCATGGTTCGCGAAACCGGCCGCGCTGAGGTCCAGGCGATCGGTGCCGGGGCCGTGAATCAAGCCGTCAAGGCGGCGGCCATCGCCAGGGACTACCTTCGCCCCGATGGCATCGAGGTCGTTTGCCTTCCGGAATTCACGGCGGTCGACATCGACGGCAACGAGCGGACGGCCATCCGCCTGATCCTCGAGCCCCGCTGACCCTCAGGCCGCGTTCGACCTCACTGTGCCGCCGCTCCCGGCCGGATCGGCGCGCCTGCCTCTCGGCGCCATCGCCAGACCGGTTTCAAGGTGAGCGGGGAAGCTCCAGCATCATCCCTTCCAGCGCCAGCCGAGTGTTCACATTGTGCCGGAGTCCATCGAGCGTCCGGATCAACGCATCCATCGTCCGCCGCCCTTGCGCCACGCGCCCCAACTCATCATGGTCTGCCTCCCCCTCGCCGCTCGCGCGTGTCAGCTCCCGCAGGTTCTCGCCGGCCAGGGAGATCCAAACCGAGAGCCGCTCTTCCAATTGGGTGTCATCCTTCCAGGAATCGGCGAGCGCGAAACGCCGACCCAGATCCGCACTCAGAACCTCGTGGTAGGCCGTGGCGTGCTCGGCCAGCCGTTGCCGGAATTCCGGGTCGTCCATCAGGGCCCGGCCCCACTCCGGCCGGCCGGCGGACTGCTGCGCCCAGGTGCGCGCCTCTTCCGAGCTCGCGCCCAGACGTTGCAGCTCCGCGGCGATCTCGCCCGTGGCAACGGGTCGCAGCAGCAGGGACTCGCACCGGGAGACAATCGTCGCCGGCATCTGCTCCACATCCACAGCCGTAAGGAGCAGGATCACTCTCGGCGGCGGCTCCTCGAGGGTCTTCAGGAGGGCGTTCGCCGCTCCAAGACTCGCTCGATCCACATCGAGGAGCACGGCGACGCGCCGCGAGCCCGCCAGGGGCGCCAGGGCCAGTTGCCGCTGCAAGTCTCGGATCTGGTCGACGGCCAGGCCCTGCTTGTCCTCGGAACGGGCCACCATGTGCAGGTCCGGGTACGCTTCCTGGGGAACCTGCCGACAGCCTCGGCATGCCCCGCACGTCTCTCCGGGCTCGGGCGGAGACTCGCACAGGAGCGCCTGTGCGAACGCCATCGCCAGGCGCCGCCTCCCCACGCCTTCCGGTCCGCTGAAGAGATAGGCGTGATGCAGTGAACCTCGCTGCATCTGTCGCCGCAGCAGCGCCACCGCCCACGCGTGTCCGATCAAGTCCCAACCCATCAAGGCGATTCTAGTCGAATCGTGCCGCGCCCACGTGTTATCCTACCGCCCATGGGTTCCATCGACAGACCTCCGGCGCCTTCATTCAAGATCGGCCCAATCCCGGTCTACGGACACCGTGTGCTCGCACCGATGGACGGGATGTCCGACCTGCCCTTTCGCTCACTGAGCCGGTCCTTCGGCTCCGCGATCAGCTACACTCCGTTTGTCAGCCCGGCAGCCGTCCTGTCGGGGTCAACGCAGGCCCAGGAGGCGCTCGCGCACACGCCGGAGGAGCATCCGCTCGCCTTCCAGCTATTCGATGACAACGAGAACCGCCTGCGCGAGGCCGCATTGCGCCTCCTGGACTACGGTCCCGACTTCCTGGATATCAACATGGGGTGCTCGGCCCGGTGCGTCGCCGGACGCGGCGCTGGCGCCGGTCTGCTGCGCGATCCAGCCAAGGTCGGCCGGATCGTGCAGACCCTTAGTGCGGCCCTGCCGATCCCGGTGACAGCCAAGATCCGCCTTGGCTGGGATGATGCCTCACGCAACTACCTGGAGATCGCCCGAATCATCGAGGACAGCGGCGCTCAACTCCTGGCGGTCCACGGGCGCACCAAGCAGCAGGGCTACACCGGAGCGGCCGCGTGGGAACCGATCGGGGAGGTCAAGGCCGCCGTCTCCATCCCGGTCATCGGGAATGGCGATGTGCGATCCTCCGCCGACGCCGACCGCCTCCGGCGGAAGACCGGCTGCGACGCCGTCATGATCGGCCGTGGCGCCGTCGGCAATCCATGGATCTTCCTCGAGGGAGCTCCGCCGCCCACCCCCACTCAGGTCGTCGCCGTAGTCCGCCGACATCTCGAGGCGATGCTCCAGTTCTATGGCGAAGCCCGGGGCACGATCCTGTTCCGAAAGCATCTCGCCCGCTACCTCGATCACTTCGGCGGTTCCGCCTCCAAGCGCAAGGCGCTTCTCACCGAGACCGATCCGATCCGACTCCGGGCCCTCGTCGATCTCCTCGCGACGCCCGGAGGCCGATCAGCCGCTCATCCGGTCCACTCGATCGGCCCGGAGCCGCCGCCGCCGGTCGCGACCACGCTATAATCCGCGTCATCATGCTTGAGTCCATTCTCAACCGCCCGGTCATCAGCCGCACGCGCCGCAACCACGCCCTCGAGCACGCCACCATTCATCTATTGAGCGCTCGGCACCCACAGGCCACGCTCGTTGGCCGGTCCGACCCGCGCGGTTTCTACTTGTTCGGGGATGTCCCTTCCGAGGCGGTCGTGGTCACCGCCCAGGAGGCCCTTCAGCGCCTTGCTGGCGGCGAGCGGAGGCTTTCCATCCACCCGAATTGCGGCACCAATCTGATGACGACCGCTGTCCTCGGAGGACTGGCAGCGTTCGTCAGCCTGGCCGGTCGATCCGGGACACGCCGACGGGTCGAACGTCTTCCGACTGCTATCTTCGTCACGCTCTTGGGAGTCCTCATCGCCCAGCCCCTCGGCACGGCCCTCCAACGCTCAGTCACGACCCAGGCCGACCCAATGGGCATGAGAATCACCGAAGTCAAGACGTGGCGACGCGGCCGGGTGACCCTTCACCGCGTCCTCACGGCCGGCTAGGCCAAGCTCCCGAGCTCGGAGAGTCTCTGCGGACGGGCGCCATGGCGGAACCCTCAAAGCCAACAGTCATCCTGCTTTTCGGCGATGACGAACTCGCCCTCCAGGAGCGTTTGGCCGAGTTGATTGGTCGCCTCGGCGACCCGACGACGTCCGACTCCAACCTCACCCGGTTCACCGCCTCCCGCCTCGATCTGGCGGCGTTCGAGGCACAGCTGTACTCGTTTCCGTTCCTCGCCCCCCGACGCATGGTCGTGCTCGACCTTGGGATGATCCCCGCCCGGTCGCCCGGGCTGCCCGACCGGTTCTTCCAGTTGCTCGAAGGGATCCCTCCGACCTCGGTCCTCGTGGCCATCGAACGGATCGACTATGCCCAGGCGGAGAAGCGCGCCGGCCGGGGGAAGGGGCAAGGATCAACCGATTTCGCCAGCATCCACCAGCGCCTTTCGCCCGTCTATCGCTGGATCCAGGCCCACCCCGAGCGCTCCCTTGCCCGGGAGCACCGCAGCCCTCGAGGTCCATCGTTCGACCGCTGGCTTGCCACCCGGGCCCAGCGGCTGGGAGGGGACATCACTGCCGAAGGGGCGTCGCTCCTGCGGGAATACTCCAGCGAGGACACGCTCCTCGCCGACCAGGAGCTGCACAAGCTGGTCGATTTCACCGATGGCTCTCGGCCCATCGACCGGGAAGACGTGGTGCGTCTCACACCCTTCCACGCCGAGACGAGCATCTTCGCCCTCGTCGACGCCCTGGGCACGCGCAACGGAAGACAGGCGGTGCGGATCCTGTGGCAGCTCCTGGAAGAAGAGGATGCGCGCTACGTCTTCGGCATGGTCGCCCGGCAGTTCCGGCTGCTCGTTCTGGCCCGCCAGTCCCTCGACGACGGCCGACCCCCCCACGAAGTCTTGTGCGCCAGCCCCCATCGCCTGCCCGGCTTCGCCGCCGACAAGATCGGTCGTCAGGCGCTCGGTTTCACCATGGAGCAGTTGCAACTGGTCTACCGCGAGCTTTTCGCTCTCGACCTGGCGACGAAGACGGGGAAAGCCGACCTGCAGGTCGGCCTGGAGAGTCTCGTCGCCTCCCTGGCCCGCTAGCCACCCCGGCTTTCGACGTCTTCCACTCCGACCCAGACATGGTCTCGGACAATGTCGGTCCGGACGCGCACCGCCATCTCACCGACAGACGCCAACCCCCCTTCTCGAACCATGTCGGGGTGAACGATGCACAGGTTCGCCCGGCGTCCATACTTCGCTGCGTAGTAGGCCGCAGCGCGACCCAGACGGCTCTCAAGGTCGGCGGTGTGATCCGTATCCAGCCATAGCATCCCGATATTCATCTCGAACCTCCAGCGGCGATCAAGCGATCCATCCTCCAGGAACCGATGCCCGCATCCTCGACCAGGATGCATCGCATCCCGGAACTCGTTCGGACCCTGAGCCGGCGCAGTCCCTTGAGGCGCAGCCCCCCGGGGTTGCGTTCCGCCTCAACGGCCCGGACCCGGTGCCGCTGGCCGCGCCACACGAACTCCTCCGGGACATCTCCCTCGGGCCTCAGCCAGACATGCACGGGGTCTCCGGCCCCCGCCCCGCGCGACATCCGAACGCGGCTCATCCTCCGCTCCTCCGAGCGTCCAGGCGGCCGGCGCCAGGATGGGGTCCTGTCGGCCGATCGCCCCGGTGGTGCCACGGGCGACCGCGCGCTACCCAATCGAGGTCGGTGACAGGAACAGTTGCAGCCTGGAAGTCCTCCCCGCGGGCCAGTTCTCGGCAGCGGTACGCTCCCGGCATCGCTCCAGGAAAGAGCTTGAAGACCGGGCTTGCCTTTGGCACTCGACCGATCGCCGAAGGGTCGACCCCAGCCAGGAAATGGATGCCTGCTTGCGCGCCGCGCTGAAGGAGGAGCTCTGCCATTCCGGAGACGCTCCGCGGGGCGAGGCCCATCAGGGATCCCAGATCGTCGACTACCACAAGCATGCGGGGCCAGAAACGGCCCTCGGCGGTCCTGGCGTTCCATTCCGCTTCCACCCAGCGGAGCCACATCCGCGCCGCCATGCCATCCTCGGCCGTATTTCCAGTGGCATGCGGGAGGGTCCCCAGGGGGTGGAGCTCTCGTCCGCTCAGGTCGATGACAACCACTTGCAGGTGCATGGGGCGCGCGCCGAGGGCCAGGCCCAGGGCTACCGTTCGGAGGAAGTCAGCCCGCGCCGCTCCTTGAGCCTGCACCACAAGGCAATGCGCGCCTGACCCCTGGCCCAGACTTATCCACAGGGGTCCGGAGGCAGCGACCCCTATGGGCGTCCGCAGAGCGGCCCCGGCCCGGGTGCAATCCAGAAGGTCCATAAGCAGGGGCGGCGGACTGCCAAAGGCCAAGGCTGGACGCTCCAGAAGCCGTCCGAGAGCATTGCCTGAGGCCCGGGGGGTCTCCCTGCCGGTCGAGAGCGCCAGACCAGCCCGTCCTCCCAAGGGGATCGTTGTCTCCACAGTCACTCCACAGGGTCATAGAATAGACGTTCTATGTCATTCTATAGAACATCCGTGCTGTTGTCAACCCCGGACTGGTGGGACCCGTGTGCTACAATCCACCGTGAAGGCTCCCCCGAAGGCATGATCGACGTCCGTCCTTCACCCATAGCCGGGACCTGGTACCCCGCTGAGGCCCAGGCGCTTGCCAGATCGATCGACGGTCAGCTTGCCGAGGTCGACCACGAGCCGCCTCCCGGCCGGGTCGTCGGTCTCGTCGTGCCCCACGCCGGCCATCGCTATTCCGGCGGCGTCGCGGCCCACGCCTTCCGTCTGATCCAAGGCGCCTCCTTCGAAGTCGTTGCGATCCTCGGACCGATGCACCAGCCCTTCCCCGCCTCCGTCCTGACGACCTCCCATCAGGCCTACGCGACGCCTCTCGGCCCGGTGGAGGTGGCGACCGACTTGGTCGAAGCCTTGGGTCAGGCACTCGAGACAGGCTTTTCGGTCGAACTCATCCGGGTGGCCCACGATTCCGAGCACTCCCTCGAGATCGAACTTCCCTTCTTGCAGCGAACCCTGTCTCCTGGCTTCCGGATCCTTCCGGTGATGCTCCGCGATCAAACCCCGTCCGTGGCCGAAGCGGTGGGCCATGCCCTTGCCGAGGTCGTCCGCAGCGCCTCGGCGCTGATCGTCGCCAGCTCAGACCTCTCCCACTTCTACCCGTCCGGGGCGGCCCGCCGCCTGGATCAAGAGATGCTGGCCCGTATGGAAGCCTTCGATCCGGGGCGGATCTTCGAGGCCGAGGCGCGCGGCGTGGGGTTCGCCTGTGGCAAGGCCGCCGTGGCCGCCACCCTGTGGGCGGCGCGTGACCTGGGCGCGGGCAATCTTCGGGTCCTCCACTACGCCCATTCCGGCGACGTCACCGGCGATCACGATTCCGTTGTCGGATACGCGGCAGCCGTGATCTACGCCGCGCCTCCGGGGGATCTGCGGCCCGCCTAGCGATGACGCCTCTCGCCTCCGACCTCCTCGGACTGGGCGCCGTCGTCGTCCTGGTCCTCGCCAACGCGTTCTTCGTCGCCGCCGAGTACGCCCTGGTCCGTGTTCGGCGCACCCGGGTGGCCGAGCTGGCTGCGCAGAACCAGCCCAACGCCTCCTGGGTGGAGCGCCACCTTCGCACACTGGACCGCTCGATCGCGACCACTCAGCTGGGGATCACCATGGCGGGGCTGGCGTTGGGTTGGGTGGCCGAGCCTGCACTCTCCGGTCTGTTCGAGCCGATCGTGGCATTGCTCCCGGACGCCGTCGCCGGCGACGTGTCGCGCGGTTTGTCGGCGGCCCTGGCCTTCGCCGTCATCACGGCGCTGACGGTGGTCTTGGGCGAGCTGACGCCCAAGGGGATCGCTCTCAGCAACCCAGAAGGCACCGCGCTCGCCATCGCCCGCCCTCTCTACGTGATCGGCTGGCTCTTCCGACCTATCATCGCCGCCCTCACGTGGGCCGGAAACCTGGCCCTCCGCACCCTGCGTCTTCGGTCCCCTGCGGGCGGCGACGGAGTCCACTCGGTCGAGGAGCTGAAGATGTTGGTCGCCGCCAGCGCCGAGGGCGGCGTCGTCGAGGGCGCCGAGGAAGTGATGCTGCGGGCGGTCTTCGACTTCGGCGATACGCTCGTCCGTCAGGTGATGGTGCCGCGCACGGAAATGGTCGCCGTGCCCAGCGATGCGCCGCTCGCCGATATCGTCCGAGTCGCCGGCGAGCACCCCTTCAGCAGACTCCCGGTCTATGAAGGGGACCTTGACCAGATCATCGGCATCGTCCACCTGAAGGATCTGCTGCGAGTCCTCCAGGAGGCCGAGACCGATTCGCGGACGGCCCGCGACGTTATGCGCGAGGCGCTCTACATCCCCGAGACGGCGCGTGTCTCCTCTTTGCTCGCCCGGTTTCGCCGCAGGCGACAACACATAGCGATCGTCCTGGACGAGTATGGCGGCACCGCCGGGGTCGTCACCCTGGCCGATCTGGCGGAAGAGATCGTCGGCGAGGTCTCCGACGCCTTTGATGAACCTGAGATCCAGCCCCTGCCCGACGGTACGGCGCTCATCGACGGGCTGATGCCGATCGAAGAGGTCAACGAACACTTCGGACTGTCGCTTGACGATCCACACTACGACACGCTCGCCGGACTCGTCCTCGGCCGCCTGGGTCGCCTGGCACACGTGGGCGATGTCGTCGTCGTCGATGGGGCCGAACTCCGAGTCGAGGCCCTCGACGGACTCCGAATCGCCCGCGTCTCTCTGACCCCGGCGCCGAAACCCGACCCAAGCCAGACCGGCTCCTGATGCCGCACTTCGCCGAAGTCGCCCTGCATATGGCAAGGCTGCAGGGCACCTTCACGTACCACTTGTCGCCCGAGCTTCATCCATTAATCCGACCCGGCCACCTGGTAGTCGTCCCCTTCGGGCGCCGTCGGGCCCAAGGGATCGTCCTCCGCCTCACCGACGACTCGCCCGTCCCGGAAACCCGTCCAGTCGAATCCCTCGTGGAGCGCGATCCGGTGCTGACGCCGGCGCAGCTAGACCTGGCGGCCTGGATCAGCCACGCCACGCGCACGCCCATCGGCGAGTGCGCCTCCTTCATGCTCCCGGCCGGCCTCGGCCAGCACGCCGACGAGGCCTACGAGCTCGTCGACCCCTCTGTCACTCCTCCTCAGGGAACCTCCACTCTGCTGGTAGACCTGTTGCGTCGGCGCGGGCCGATGCGCGGGCGCCAGATTCAACGAGCCCTTCCCCATCGGGATTGGCGCGGCGCCGCCCGATCCTTGGTCCAGGCAGGAGTGGTCAGACAGACGGCAGTCCTCGAGATGCCGAGGGTGCGGCCGCGACTCCGGAGGACGGCCCGGCTTGCCGTCGCGCCCGAGGCGGCTCAGGAGCGGATGGCGGATGTCGGCCGCGGCGGAGCCGCAGAACGACGAAGGTCCGTCCTGCAGGCCCTCCTCGCCGAAACCGACCCCGTTGATGTCACCTGGCTCTATGCCGAGGCTGGCGCCAAGCCCGGAGACCTCACCTACCTTGAAGACAAGGGTCTCATCGCCTTCGACTCGACCGAAGCCGTTCGGGATCCGCTGGCGGATGTCGTCGCCCCTCCCCCAGAGCCGCCGAAGCTCACCGCTCATCAAGCGGCCGTCTGGCAGACGATCCAGGAGGCCCTCCTGGCTCCCGCCGGAACGACCTATCTCGTGCACGGCGTGACCGGCTCCGGCAAGACCGAGATCTACCTGCGAGCCGTGGATCAAGTGCTCCGCAGCGGGGAATCGGCGATCGTCCTTGTCCCCGAGATCTCGCTGACCCCGCAAACTGTGCAGCGGTTTGTCTCCCGGTTCGGCGATCGAGTGGGCGTCCTCCACTCAGGCCTTGGCATCGGCGAACGGTACGATACCTGGCGCCGAGCGCGCACGGGCGATCTTTCGGTCATCATAGGCCCGCGCAGTGCGCTCTTCGCCCCGCTCCCCCGGCTTCGCCTGCTCGTCGTCGACGAAGAGCATGACGAGTCATTCAAGGAGCAGGAACGCGCCCCCCGTTTCCATGCCCGGGACGCCGCCATGGCGTACGCCCGTCTCGTGCAGGGGGTGTGCCTGCTCGGCAGCGCCACACCCGACGTGGTGACGTACCACCGGGCGAAGGCCGGCCAGATCCGGCTGCTCGAGCTTCCACGCCGGGTTCTTGCACACCGCGAGGCCGTACTCCGCCAGCAGCGCCAGTTTTCGCTCCCCGCGGCCTACCAGCCCCTCGAAGGGGATGCCATGACGATCGACCTCCCTCCCGTCCATGTGGTCGACATGCGCCAGGAACTCAAAGCCGGGAACACGTCGCTCTTCAGCCGCAGGCTCGAGCGGGCTCTGGCCGACGCCCTCGAGGCTCGTCAGCAGACGATCCTCTTCCTCAACCGGCGCGGGAGCGCAACCTACGTATTCTGTCGAGATTGCGGCTGGACGGCCCGCTGTCCACGATGCGAGACGCCGCTCATCCATCACCCTTCGGCCGAGAACCTGCGATGTCATCACTGCGGATACCAGCGCAGGGCGCCTTCGCGTTGCACCAACTGCGGCGGCTCCCGAGTTCGGTACTTCGGTGCCGGCACCCAGCGGATCCAGGCCGAAGTGGAAGCCAGGTTTCCAGGGGTTCGAACCTTGCGCTGGGACTGGGACGTGACCCGCCGCAAGGGAGCCCACGAGGTCATCCTGGCCCACTTCGCTGCTCACCGGGCGGACGTCCTGATCGGGACGCAGATGCTGGCCAAGGGCCTCGATCTCCCGCTGGTCACGCTCGTCGGCATCATTTCCGCCGACACCGGGTTGCACCTGCCCGACTATCGCTCCGGCGAGCGCACCTTCCAGGTCCTGACGCAGGTCGCCGGTCGAGCGGGCCGGGGGCCGGCCGGCGGCCAGGTCGTCCTGCAGACGTATCATCCCGAGCACGAGGTTGTCCGCGCCGCAGCCGCCCACGACTACGTTGCCTTCTTTGCGGCCGAGCTTCACCATCGCCGAAACCTCGGCTACCCGCCGTTTCGGCGGCTGGTCCGGCTGGTGTTCCGGACAGCCTCCGTCGATGCGGCCCAGCGCGAGTCCGCCCGGGTGGCGCGCCGGCTCCAGCGCGAGGCCGCCACCCTGCAGGATCCGCCCGAGATTCTTGGTCCGACTCCCTGCTTCTTCAGCCGCGTACGCGGCCTCTCCCGCTGGCAGATCCTGCTCCGAGGTCGCGATCCGGTCGCCGTCGTTCCGCCCGACCTGCCCGAAGGCTGGGCGGTCGACGTGGATCCCGTCAGTCTGTTGTAGAGGCACAGCGATCAGCAGTCGGCCGTCTGTCGTCAGCCTCGACCTCCGCTCAGCTCTCGGGCGAAAGCTGATCCCGGATGGCCGAAAGCCCTTCGGAAACTCCCGGCGACCTCCGAGCGCTGCCCGCAATCGATCCACAGCTTCAGTCTCGAGACCTATCACGCGACGACCTTTCCGGCGCTCACCCTTGGCGACGGATAAGAAGTTCGGCTCACAGCCGTCTCCCCCGACGGCCAGGAAGGTGCTGAAATGATGGTCGATCACCTCGTATTCGCAGCACCCAATCTGGAGGCCGGGGTCGCTGAAATCGAGGATCGCCTCGGCGTCCGCGCTTCCTTCGGAGGCCGACACCCTGGGAGGGGAACGCAGAATGCCATCCTCGCCCTCGGCCCCGCAAGCTACCTGGAAATCCTCGCACCCGATCCCGCGCAGACGGATGTCCGGCGGCCGTTGTGGTTCGGTCTGGACAGACTTGAGACTCCGCGCTTGGTCGCTTGGGCCGCGAAGAGTTCTGACCTCGACAAGCTTGCGACAGAAGCCTCACGAAACGGGATCCGGCTCGGGGACATCGGCCACGGGAGTAGGCAAGGGCCGAGGGGCGAGAGGCTGCGTTGGCGGTTCACCGACCCTGCAACCGTCGTCGCGGGTGGTCTCGTGCCGTTTTTCATTGACTGGGGCACCGGCCCTCATCCGGCGGCGACAGCTCCTCGTGGAGCCGAGCTCGTCTCGCTCCGCGGCGAACACCCTGACGCGCAGGGAGTCAGGCGTGCCCTGGATGTCCTAGGGATCGATCTGAGTGTCCAACCAGGCGGTCAGCCCCGGTTGATCGCTGTGCTGGCGACGCGAAGCGGGGAGGTCACCCTGGAGTGATCGACCCCGCTCGGCTGCAGGCTGACCGCTCACCCCCACAATGCAAACCGCCCCCGAGGGGGCGTCGGAGCACGGTGACTCCAGGTTGTGAGCGCCGGGCGGTTGCCCCGCAGGGTCCGCACAACGAGACGCTCGTGCGTCAGCTTTCGCTGTTGGCTGCCGACGCCTGGGCCGGCGGGCGGTTGCACACTCACAATACACGACCGCCCGGCGCTGTGTGCCTATCAGTCTGCTGACACTTCTTCCGAGGGAAGAACTCCGAATAGCCGAAGACCGGCGAGTCTTTCGGGCTATCCCCCAGGCCTGCCGTCGTTGTAGAGGTTTTCCCGAATGGCGGCCACCTGTCGGCGCAGGGCGTCATCCGTCTCAAGCAGGCCGGCGATCTTGTCGAGACCGTACATCACCGTCGTGTGATCGCGGCCGCCGAGAACCTCCCCGATCTTCGGCAGGGAAGCGTCCGTCCCCTCCCGGATCAGGAACATCGCCACCTGGCGCGGCAACGCCACCTGGCGCGACCGGTCGTGGCTCAGCAGCCGGTCTTCGTCCACCCCGAAATGGTCGGCGACGGCGGCGATGATTCGGTCGGGCGTGACCTCGTTCGGACGAGATTGCAGGTCGACCAGCGTCGTTTCGACCAATTCGCGCGTCATCGGGACGCCACTCAGGTCGGCGAATGCCAGCAATCGGGTCAGGGCGCCCTCCAACTCGCGAATGTTGCTCTGGATGCGCCGGGCGATGATCTCCAGCAGCTCCGGATCGACATCCCGCTGAGCCCGCTCGGCCTTCGACCGCAGGATGGCCATGCGCGTCTCGAAGTCGGGCGGCTGGATGTCCGCGATCAGACCCCATTCGAAGCGGGAGCGCAGGCGTTCCTCGAGGGTCACCAAGGCCTTCGGGGGGCGGTCGGACGAGATGACCAGCTGCTTCTCCTGCCCGTGTAGGGAATTGAAGGTGTGGAAGAACTCCTCCTGAGTCGACTCCTTGCCGGCGATGAACTGGATGTCGTCGATGAGGAGAACTTCCATCCGGCGATAGCGTTCCCGGAAAGCGTCGGTCGTGTGACCGCGGATGGCGTTGATCAAGTCGTTGGTGAACTCTTCTGACGAGACGTACAACACCCGCAGGCCCGCCAGCATGCACGCGTGGCCGACGGCATGCAACAGGTGGGTCTTCCCCAAACCGACGCCGCCGTACAGGAACAGCGGGTTGTAGGCGCGAGCCGGGTTCTCGGCCACCGCGAGCGCGGCGGCGTGCGCCAGGCGGTTCCCAGGGCCGACGACGAAAGAGTCAAACGCGTATCGGGGGTTGACGTTGGCCGGCGTCGGATGCTGCACCGCAGCCACGTCGGCCAGCGGTCGGCGCACCTCTTCCGCCGGCGGCTCGCCCTGCCACAGCACGAAGCGCACCTCCACGGTCCGGCCGGCCAAGCCGCTCAGGACGTCCCGGAAGGTGGCCTTCAGGCGCTGGTCCAGCCATTCGCGCGCATAGGCATTGTGCACACCGAGGACGAAAGTGCCATCCTCGTAGGTAAGCAGCTCGGCGTCGCGGACCCAGGTGTCGAACGTCGCGCGTGGCAGATCCAGCTGCAGCTGCCCGAGCGCCGCCTCCCAAATCCGCTCTGCTTCCATGCACACCTCCCCGCGCAGACCCCACCGGCGGGAGCAAGTCCCTCACGCGAGGCCCATCCACAGAAACTCGATTCGTGATGTACGCTGATGACGGAGGGAACAAGAAGCGCGACCTTCTCTGCCGCCGACTCGGATCGGCCCCCTCGCCGTCGAGTCTTCAATTCCGTCCGCAACGCATGCATTCTAGCAGATCAACATCGAGTTCACAATACGCGCGCCCGACTCTAACCCTAAAAGTATCGAAGATTTAAGACACGACGACGTTAAGACCATCGGTTCCTTTGAGACTACTTCGTTCTATCGCCAGCGAT
>DATIPT010000016.1:0-50052 GCA_035471625.1 Anaerolineales bacterium | reverse complement strand
ATCTGGCCTGGTACTGGATCGACCGACTGGCGTTTCTGCGCTCCGAGTTCGCCCAGACCAGTCGGCCTGCGGCCCTGCTCGTCACGGTAGCCGCGCTCGTCTTGCTCCTTGGAGCACTGACGCGAAACTCGGCACGGGAGTTCTTTCGGGAGAGAGCCCATGAGTGAACCTTCCAAACTCGATCGCCTGCGGCAGCTGCGAGAACAGGCGATCACCGGCGGAGACACATCTCGGGCCGACGCCCAACACCAGCGTGGCCGGCTCACTGCGCGCGAGCGTCTCGAACTCCTGCTCGACAAGGGATCGTTCCGGGAGCTGGACCTGTTCGTCACCCATCGCACGACAGATTTCGGCCTTGAGGAGCGCAAGATCCCGGGGGACAGCGTCATCACCGGTTGGGGAACGGTCGAGGGGCGCCTCGTCTACGTCTACTCTCAGGATTTCACCGTCTTCGGCGGCAGCCTCGGGGAAGCCCACGCCGAGAAGGTCTGCAAGATCATGGATATGGCCGTTCGCAATGGTGCGCCGATTGTCGGCCTCAACGACTCGGGCGGAGCACGAATCCAGGAAGGAGTCGTCTCGCTGGGGGGCTACGCCGATATCTTCCTACGCAATACCATGGCCTCCGGCGTCATCCCCCAGATCAGCGCCATCATGGGACCCTGCGCCGGCGGAGCCGTGTACTCCCCCGCCCTGAACGACTTCATCCTCATGGTTCGCAACTCGTCCTACATGTTCGTCACCGGCCCCGACGTCGTCCGCTCGGTGACACACGAGGAAGTCGATTTCGAGCAACTCGGCGGCGCCGAAGTCCACGCCACCACCTCCGGGGTCTGCCACAAAGTGGCGGAGAGCGAGGCCGACTGCCTGTACCTGATCCGAATGCTGCTCTCCTACATCCCCCAGAACAACATGGAGGATCCTCCCTTCCTGGCGACGATGGATGACCGCCTGCGGACCGAGGAGTCGCTCGACACGATCATCCCGGATGATCCCAGCAAGCCGTACGAGATCCGCGATGTCATCCGCGCCGTGGTCGACAACGGGACGTTCTTCGAGATCCATGAGTTGTATGCCCCGAACATCGTCGTCGGATTCGCCCGCCTGGGAGGCCACAGCATCGGGATCGTCGCCAACCAGCCGGCGGTCCTCGCCGGGGTCCTGGATATCAACGCCTCCGACAAGGCGGCGCGTTTCGTGCGGTTCTGCGATGCCTTCAACATCCCCCTGGTCACCTTCGTCGATGTCCCCGGCTTCCTGCCGGGAACGGGCCAGGAGCACGGGGGCATCATCCGCCACGGCGCCAAACTGCTATACGCGTACTGCGAGGCGACCGTCCCCAAGGTGACCGTCATCACGCGCAAGGCCTATGGCGGGGCCTACGACGTCATGTCATCGAAGCACATACGTGGCGACTTGAATTTCGCCTGGCCGACGGCCGAATTGGCCGTCATGGGTCCGGAGGGCGCGGTCAACATCATCTTTCGCCGGGAACTGGAGAAGGCCAAGGACCCCGACAAGCGGCGGGCCGAGCTCGTCGCCGAGTACCGCGAGAAGTTCGCCAATCCGTACGTCGCCGCCGGCCGCGGCTACCTCGATGCCGTGATCGAACCGCGCCTGACGCGCCCGCGCCTGATCAACGCCCTGGAGATGCTGAGCAACAAGCGCGACGCCAATCCGGCCAAGAAGCACGGGAACATCCCCCTCTAGCACCGGCCCGGAGCCCGCCGATGGGTCGACCGTTTGCCTGCAGCACAACGTCGCTTCGTTCCCTCAGGGACTCATGTAGAATCGACGCCAGCGCAATGGCGGAACCTCGATGTTCACCAAAGTCTTGATTGCCAACCGAGGCGAAATCGCGGTGCGGATCATCCGCGCCTGCCGCGAGCTTGGGGTCCAGACGGTGGCCGTCTACTCGGAGGCCGACCGCTCGGCGTTGCACGTCCGCCTGGCCGACGAAGCCTATTTGATCGGTCCGCCGCCGGCACGCGAATCGTATTTGCGCGCCGATCGGATCATCGATGTCGCCCGGAAGGCCCACGCCGGGGCGATCCATCCCGGGTACGGCTTCCTGGCGGAGCGGGAGGATTTCGCCCTAGCCGTTGAGGAGGCCGGTTTGGTATTCATCGGCCCCCGCCCGTCGGCGATCGCCGCCATGGGCGACAAGGCTGTGGCGCGGGCCACCGTCGCCGCCGCGGGCGTCCCGGTGGTGCCGGGCACCGAGGGCGAGGGCAACCTCTCCGATGATGAGATCCTCCAAGTTGCGCCCTCCGTCGGTTTCCCGCTTCTGGTCAAGGCAACAGCCGGGGGCGGCGGCAAGGGCATGCGCGAAGTTCGGTCGCTCGATGAACTGCCAGGGCTTCTGCAGGCCGCCCGGCGCGAGGCCGAGTCGGCCTTTGGCGACGGCAACGTCTACCTCGAGAAGCTTGTCGAGCACGCCCGCCATATCGAATTCCAGATCATGGCCGACTCTCACGGCAACGTCATCCACCTCGGCGAGCGCGAGTGCTCGCTGCAGCGCCGGCATCAGAAGCTTCTCGAAGAGGCTCCCTCCACCGCCCTGGACGAGGACTTGCGGCGGCGAATGGGCGACCTGGCATGCGCCGCGGCGCGCTCTGTCGACTACCTCAACGCCGGGACGATCGAATTCCTTCTCCAGCCGGACGGCCAGTTCTACTTCCTCGAAATGAACACCCGTCTCCAGGTCGAACATCCGGTCACCGAGCTGGCGACCGGCATCGACATCGTCAAGGAGCAGTTGCGCATCGCCCGCGGCCGCAAACTCCGCTACACCCAGGACGATATCCGTTTCAACGGCTGGGCCATCGAGTGTCGGGTCAACGCCGAGGATCCGTACAACAATTTCCTACCCTCGACAGGGCGGCTCGAGCTGATCATCCCTCCGACTGGACCCGGGGTGCGCGTCGACACCGGGGTCTACCCGGGGTTCGAGATCTCGCCGTATTACGACTCGATGATCTCGAAACTCCTGGTATGGGGCGAAACGCGCGGCGAAGCGATCCTGCGCATGCGGCGGGCTCTCGAAGAGTACAAGATCCTCGGGGTGAAGACGAACATCCCCTTCCACCAGACCCTGATGGACTCGACCCGCTTCCTCGCCGGCCAGTTCGACACGCGCTTCGTGGAAGAGCGGTTCTCGCTCGAGGGCGCCGAGGACGGCCGGACCCGCCAGACGGCCATCGCCGCCATCATGGCAACTCTGGTCGCTCACCGAGAGCGACAGCAGGCGTCCCAGATCGTCCGCCGGGGCGAGCGGGACACCAGCAACTGGAAATGGGTCGGACGCTGGGAGCGGATGCACCGATGATCGACCTCGACCGGCCGTCTGGCATCGGACTCCGATGAAATACGTCGTTACCCTCGATGGGGAAACCCACGAAGTCGAGGTCCGCTCCGAAACGGAGATCGTCCTCAACGGCCAGGTCATGCGGGTCGATTTTCAATCGCTGGCGGACCAGCCGGTGTACTCGATGCTCCTTGGCCACGAGTCGTACGAGGCCTACGTCAGCGGAAGCGACGCCACCCTGCAGGTAATGCTGCGCGGACAGCTGTACGAGGTCGAGGTCGAGGATGAACGCCAGCGGCGGTTGCGGCAGGCCTCCGGGTTCGAGCCGAAGTCGGGCGGCGAAGTCCACCTCAAGGCCCCCATGCCTGGACTGATCGTCGCCGTCCCGGTCGAAGCTGGCCAGGCCGTAGAACGTGGACAGAATCTGGTCATCCTTGAATCGATGAAGATGCAGAATGAGTTGCGCGCGCCGCGCGACGGCACGGTGCAACAGGTCCGGGTGGCCGCCGGCGAGCGCGTCGAGCAGAACCAAGTGCTGATCACCCTGGGGTGACGATGCCCGCGCCCCCCATCGAGATCGAGGCCAAGTTCGTCGTTTCAGGACTTTCGCCGTTCCGCGATCGCCTGCAGGCCGCGTCCGCCCGCCAGACCGTTCCCTGTCACCGCGAGACCAATTGGCGCTTCGACCGGGCCGATGCCTCCCTTCGCGCCGCCGGAGACGTCCTGCGCGTGCGCCAGGGCCGAGAGAACACGCTCACGCTCAAGGCACCTGGCCCCGACCCCGAGCATCGCCTGGAGATCGAAGTCGAGGTCGATGATTCCGACCGGGCGCGCCTTCTGCTCGAGGCGCTCGGCTACCAGGTAATCTTCGTGTATGAGAAGGAGCGCGAGGTCTACCAGCTTGGGCAGGCGACGGTGATGCTCGACGAACTCCCCTTCGGATCGTTCGTCGAAATCGAGGCCGGCGACATCGAACTCGTCCGCGCAGCAGCTGCCACCCTCGGCCTCGACTGGGCCGACCGTGTCGGGCTGACCTACCTCGGGCTGTTCGAGACGCTCCGCGCCCGCTACGACTGGCCGGCGACCGACGCGACCTTCGACGCCCTGGCGGCGTTCGACAGGCCTTCCATCGATGACGTGATGGCCGGGGTCCGGGGAGCATGAAACGACGAACCGGGCGACCGATGGAAGCCTGGAAGCGGAACGTCCTGGGTCCGTCGCTGGAGCGAATGCCCGAGCGCAAGGACGAGTTCAGGACGGCCTCCGGGATACCGCTCGAACGGCTGTACCTCCCGCCGGAGGAAGCCGCCTACTTGGACTCCATCGGATTTCCCGGAGAGGCGCCCTTCACCCGAGGTGTCCAGCCGACGATGTACCGCGGGCGCCTGTGGACGATGCGTCAGTATGCAGGCTACGCCACCGCCGAGGAAACCAACCGACGCTTCCGCTATCTTCTGGACCAGGGGCAGACCGGGCTCTCAGTGGCGTTCGACCTTCCCACACAGATCGGCTACGACGCCGATCACCCGTTGGCGCTGGGAGAGGTCGGCCGCGTCGGTGTATCGATCTCCTGCCTGGACGACATGGTCGAGCTGTTCGACGGCATCCCGCTCGATCGGGTCTCGACCAGCATGACGATCAATGCGCCGGCGTCCATCCTGCTCGCGATGGTCATCGCCGTCGCCCGACGCCAGGGCGTCGAGCCGAACCAACTCCGCGGGACGATCCAGAACGACATCCTCAAGGAATACATCGCGCGCGGGACCTACATCTACCCTCCCACTCCGGCGATGCGCCTCGTGACCGACACATTCGCCTACTGCGGTGAGCATCTGCCACGATGGAACACGATTTCGATCTCGGGCTATCACATTCGCGAAGCCGGAGCGACCGCCATCCAGGAAGTCGCCTTCACCCTCGCCAATGCCATCGCCTACGTCGAAGCCGCGCTGCGAGCCGGTCTGAAGATCGACGCCTTCGCCCCGCAGCTGGCATTCTTCTTCAACGCCCACAATGACCTGCTGGAGGAGATCGCCAAGTTCCGCGCCGCCCGCAGGCTTTGGGCGCGAATCATGTCCGATCGATTCCAAGCCCAGAACCCGGACTCTTGCCGCCTCCGCTTCCACACCCAGACAGCCGGCTCGACCCTGACAGCCCAGCAGCCGGAGAACAACGTCGTCCGGGTTACCCTCCAGGCCCTGGCGGCTGTGCTCGGCGGCGCCCAGTCGCTTCACACCAACAGCATGGACGAAGCCCTGGGACTCCCTACGGAAGACGCCGTGCGCGTCGCCTTGCGCACCCAACAGATCCTGGCGCACGAATCCGGCGTGGCCAACACCGTCGACCCTGTCGCCGGAAGCTACGCCATCGAGCACCTGACCGACGAGATCGAACGACGAGCCGAAGAGACGATCGTCCGGATCGATTCCTTCGGCGGGGCGCTGGCCGCCATCGAGCGCGGCGTTCTCCAGATGGAGATCCACGAATCGGCCTACCGCTGGCAGCAGGCCGTCGAACGAGGAGACTCGCTCGTGATCGGCGTGAACGCCTTTGCGTCGGGCGAACCGACCCACCTGGAACCGCTCCGGGTCGATCCCCGCATCGAGGCCCGCCAACGACAGCGGTTGGCCAGCCTCCGCGCCCGTCGCGATCCCGCCCGAACCCAGACGCTCCTCGCCCGGCTCAAGTCGGCGGCCGCCACACCGGAAAACCTGATGCCGATCTTCCTCGAGGCCGTCGAAGCCGATCTCACCCTGGGCGAGATCTGCGATTCCCTTCGCCAGGTGTGGGGAGAATACCGCCCGCCCAGTCCGTGGTAGATTGATGCCACCAACCGTTGGAGGGCCACCGGACTCGATGACCCACATCAAACGCATCGACCACGTCGCCATCGTCGTCGAGGACATCGAAGCCGCCCTCGGCTTCTGGCGGGATTCCCTCGGGCTCCCCCTGACCCACGTCGAGGACGTCCCCGACCAGGAGTCCGTCGTCGCCTTCCTCCCCACCGGGGAGTCCGAAGTCGAACTGGTCAAGCCGACCAGCGAAACCAGCGGGGTCGCCCGGTTCTTGAGCCGGCGCGGTCCGGGGATCCATCACATCTGCTTCGAGGTGACCGACCTCGAGGCGTGCCTCGACCGCCTCGCTGAAGCCGGGGTCCGCTTGATCAACCGCGACCCGATCCTCGGCACGGCCGGAAAGCGTATCGCCTTCATCCACCCCGAGAGCACACACGGAGTCCTGGTCGAACTGTACGAACTCACCCAGGACGAGCCCTCGATCCGACTGGAGCGCGCTCGGACGCTGGCCGATCGTGTCCTCGGGGAAGGGCAGACGATGGTGGCGGGGGTTCGCGACTTCCTGCGCGGCCTTCGCGACGGCACCGGACGCGCCGACCCGGACGCGAACTGAGCCCGACTTCGCGTCGGGCTCAGAGGATGGCCGGGGCGCCTCAGCGTCACCAAGAGAACCTCCGGCGGCAGCAGGTTCCAGGCATGCCTCAGCCCACCCTGACCGCGATCACTGCCGCCAAGGCTTGTGCGTCTAGGACGAGAGGATGTCCTCGGGCCGGATCGGCAGCCGGCGAACGCGTCTTCCGGTCGCAGCGAAGACCGCATTCGCCACAGCCGGCGCGATCACCGGATTGACCATCTCGCCGACTCCGCTTGGCGGATCCTCACTGGCAACGAGGTGGACCTCAATCGTCGGAGTCTCATCAAGCCGCAAGAGCGGATAGTTGTCGAAGTTGTCCTGCTGGACGGTCCCATCCTCCATCCGAATGGCTTCCTTCAGGGTCGCCGTCAGACCAAACACGATCCCGCCCTCAACCTGTGCTTCAACGATGTCGGGATTGATTACTGTCCCGCAGGCGATCGCACAGACGACGCGATCGACCCGCACGCGCCCATCGGGGTCGACCGTGACCTCCGCCACCTGGGCCACTGGAGTGGCACCCCAGGTGGAATGGTACGCCAGGCCCCGGCCGCGACCCGCGGGGAGCGGAGTGCCCCACCCCGATTTCTCCGCCACGACATCGAGGACGGCACGGGGCCGCCCGACCTTGTGGATGCTCCGCCGGAGATCCAACGGATCCTGTCCCAACGCCAGGGCATACTCGTCCAGGAACGACTCCCGGGCGAAGGCCTCCGGAACGTTCGTCACGGCACGCCAGGGACCGGTCGGGACGGCCCGTGTTTCCTGCCGCGTCATCGTCGGCCGCGTCACAGTATCGAGCGGCGCCCGGACGCGGGTGACGCTCAGGGGGTGATAGTAGTCGTGCTGGATATCGTCCTCGCGGGTCCACATCAGCTTGACCGGAGCCCCGAGGGTCTGTGAGATCGTGACGGCCTCAAATACAAAGGCAACGGGCGAGTTGTCTTCGAGCCGGCGGCCGAACCCACCCCCGATCAGGGGAACGTGAAGGTCGACCTTGTCGGAAGGCAGACCGGTGAGGCCCATGACGGCGCGCTTGAGAGCCTGCGGATTCTGGGTCGATACCCACAGCTCACACCGATCGGGGCGCGCGTCGACCAGGCAATTCATCGGCTCCATCGGAGAGTGGCTGTAGAAGGGCACGACGTAGTAGGCGACAAGCTCCTGGGGCCTCGGCTCGACCTTCAGCACCGCTGCCAGCTTCTCCTCCTCCGCCTGGCTGCTGAAGCCCGCCGCCGGACCGGCGGCCCACGTCAGGTCCAGCGCCCGCCGTCCTTCCAACGCCGCCCAAGTGCCCTCCGCCACCACGGCCACGGCGTTGTCCAGCGGGATGATCTGGCGGACCCCTGGCAGCGACCTCGCCTTGCTGTCGTCGAAGTCGGCGAGGCGACCATCGATCGCTGGGCTGCGGGCGACCACGGCATACAGCATCCCCGGCACACGTGTGTCGAGCCCATACTCGGCCTTCCCGGATACGATGGCCTGACCGTCAACCCGAGGCTTGCGCGTGCCGATGATGCGGAAGTCGGCGGCCTTCTTGAGATCGATCTGGGCGCTGGGCGGCACGGGCAGAGTCGCCGCCAGGGGGACCAGGTATTCATACGGCAGGCTCTCGGACGTATCCTTGCGGATGACGCGCCCGCTCTCGGTCCGACACCTCGTTTTGTCCACTCCCCACACCTGGGCCGCAGCACTCAGCAGCAGGTCGCGCGCCACCGCGCCCGCCATGCGGAAACGAAAGTAGGAGGTCTGGATGCTCGTGCTGCCTCCTGTCAGTTGATCACCGTAGACTTGGTCAGTGTCGGCGTCAGCTTGCTCCACGCGGATCTTCGACCAGTCGGCATCCAATTCCTCGGCCAGGATCATCGGCAACGCGGTCCGGACTCCCTGCCCCATTTCGGAGCGGTGGACCGTGATCGTGATCGTGCCGTCCGTTCCAAGACGCACGTAGGCGGCCGGCTGGAATGAGTCCGGCCCCTCGAGTGTCGGAACGGGCCCAACGGTCGGGGCCAGCGTGTCCGATGGGCGGGCACACGCGGGAAGAGAGATGCTCAGCAGGAGTCCCCCACCCAGCGCCGAGGTCACGTGAAGGAATTCCCTGCGACCCACCCTGGTCTCGTCCTTCATGGCGCACCCCCGCCGGCCGCCCGCCGGACCGCCTTGCGGATGCGCGGGTAGGAGCCGCAGCGACACAACCCGCCCGCCATGGCCGCCTCGATCTGCGAGTCAGTCGGGTTGGGCATCGTCTGCAACAGCGCCGCGGCGGTCATGATCTGGCCGGGCTGGCAGTAGCCGCACTGTGCGACCCCTTCCGCCAACCAGGCTTGCTGAACCGGGTGGCTCCCGTCTACTGACAGACCTTCAATCGTCGTGATCGCCCTGCCGTCCACGGTTGACACAGGCGAGGAGCACGAACGAGTCGCCCGGCCGTCAACGTGCACTGTGCAACAACCGCACACCCCGATGCCGCACCCGTACTTGGTTCCCGTCAATCCCAACGCGTCCCGCAACACCCACAGTAAAGGCGTCGAGGGATCCACATCAACAGCCTGGGATCTTCCGTTGACCAGCAGAGTGAAAGACGCCATCGTGCCTCCTTCGCGGTGGTCCCGATCGATCGGCCGCCTCCTTCGTCACCGCCCGAAGGAGATGAACGCCAAGCTATCCCACCCTGACCACCATCGCTGCCGCCGTGTCGCCGGCGGCGCACCCGCTGAACAGCCCGTAGCCCCCGCCCCGCAGCGCCAGCTCCTCAATCAGCTCGATGATCAGTCGCATCCCGGTCGGCCCCTGCGGGTGCCCCCAGATCAGGGACGATCCGTAGTTGTTCATCTTCTCGAGCGGGATCCCCATTCCCTTCGAGAAGGAGATGTCGTTGACGGCGAACGGATTGTGCGTCTTGACCGCCGTCAGATCGACGACCTCGACCCCCGCATCCGCTAACGCCTGACGCGCAGCCGGCAAGTTGGCCTGGGGCATGTAGCCTCGCTTTGCCCTCCCCTGGCCGAAGGAAAGTATCTGAACCTCGATGGCGGGATCGCGCGAGAACTCCTTGGCTTGAGCTTGGGTGGTGACGACCATTCCAGCATTGCCGTCAGCCGGATAGGTCTGTCCTCCGAAAGTCACCGTGCCGTCCGGCAAGACCGGCTTGAGCTTGGCCAAACCCTCGGGGGTGGTCGGGAACACGCCCTCATCGCCGGTAACCGTCCCCACGACCTTCTTGCCGGTCGGATTGACGTCGACCGGCGAAACCATGAAGCGCTTGTGAAACGCCCCGTCGTTTTCGAGCGCCTGCCGGTATTGCGAGTGCCGGAGCAGCACGACTTCGTGCTGCTGTTCCGTCGAGATGCCTTCTTCCCGGGCGACGTTCTCGGCCGTCTCGAGCATCGAGTTCCGGGCAAACGGATCCCGCTGGAAGTTGTCCCAGACCCAGTCCTCGGCGATCGGCCGGGCGCCCGGCGCGGAGGCATCCGGGTACACCAGGTGCGGGCCGTTGGAGGTGCGATCAGCGGTGATGCACAGGATTGCGCTCCCCGATCCGTCGGCTGTCTCGATCTCTCCGGCTGCGCCCGCCAGAAGGCGCGCCGAAGTCGCGCAAGCCTGGTTGACCGTTGGGCCGCTGATCCCTTCCGCCCCAAGCATCCCGGCCAGCCAGGGCGCACCGTAGAACGAGTTGGGCGCCGGGACCGTGTTGCCAAGGTGCAAGGCAGTGAACGCATCGGGCGGCAGGTTCCGTTCGGCCATCGCCCCTTTCGCCACATCGGCGGCGAACCGGATCGGATGCAGCGCGGCGAAACTCCCCTGCCACCTGCAGAAGGGTGTGGACCAGTAAGCGCCGTAGGGAATGTACGAAGACGTATAGCGCATGGCTCGCTCTCCTCGGGGGGCCCGAAAAGCCTGTGAAGGCTTCAGGCCCCCGCTCGCCCTCGATTCCAAGGCCCGATGGCCATCGGACGATGGCTGGCCCTAGAGGTACTGCCCTCCATCGACCGAGATGACCTGACCGGTGATGTGGCGGGCTCTCTCGCTGCACAGGAAGGTCACCACCCAGGCGACCTCTTCCGGCTTGCCGAGGCGGCCGAGCAGGATCTCCGCCAGCGCCATGTCCCGCACCTGCTGTGGGGCCTGCTGGACCATCGCCGTCTCGATCAGCCCGGGGGCCACGGCGTTGACATTGACCCCGAACTTGCCCAGTTCCCGCGCTACGGTCTTGGTCAGGGCGATCACGCCGCCTTTGGCGGCAGTGTAGTTCGATTGGCCGAACTTTCCGCGTAGGCCGTTGATCGAGGTGATATTGACGATCTTGCCGCTGCCCTGATCCTTGAAGCGGGCAGCTGCGGCCCGGGTGTAGTTGAAGGTACCTTTGAGATCGACGGATATGACCCGGTCCCACTGCTCTTCGGTCATCTTCCAAACGACGCCGTCCCAGTTCATCCCGGCGTTGTTGACCAGGATATCCATCCGCCCGAGCGTTTGTGCGACCTGACCGACGACCTGCTCGGCGCGGTCGAACGAGGCGACATCCGCTTCGAGGGGCAAGGCTTTGCGGCCCAAGCCCTCGATCTGCTTCGCCAGCGCCTTCGCCTCGTCGGGGTGGCTGCGATAGGTGAAGGCCACGTCCGCGCCGGACTCGGCCAGATCGAGCACGATCGCCGTCCCGATTCCCAGGCTGCCTCCAGTGATCAAGGCAACCCGCCCTTCCAGGAGTGATCCCCCGTGAGTGGTCATGGTTCCTCCGGCGGGGTCAGACCCCGACGCTAATGCCGCCATCGACAAATAGGACCTGGCCGGTGATGTACCCGGCCTCATCCGAGGCCAGGAACAGGTGCGCGGCGGCAACTTCCTCGGGCCGGGCCAGGCGGCGCAACGGGATCTTCTCCACGAGCGCCTCGCGCAACTTCTCGGGGATCCCGGCGGTCATCCGCGTCTCGGTCGCTCCGGGCGCGACGCAATTCACCAGGATGTTGAAGCGGGCCCACTCCAGCGACAGCGTCTTCGTCAAGCCGATGACGCCCGCCTTGGAGGCGGCGTAGTTCGCCTGACCGATATTGCCCAGCGCTCCGATCGACGAAGTGTTCACGATCCGACCGTACTTCTGGCGCATCATCGGGATCGCCGCCGCCTGACAGCACAGGAAAGTCCCCTTCAAGTTCACATCGAGGACAGAATCCCAGCGATCGTCGCCCATGGTCTGGACCTCGTCTTCCTTGACCTTGACCACCAGGCCGTCTCGATTGATGCCGGCGTTGTTGATCAGGATATCGATGCGTCCGAAGGCCTGAACCGCCTGGTCGGCCAGACGGTTCACATCTTCGCGCTGTGAGACGTCACCGGTGGCAACCGTCACACCGCCGGCCGGCCCGAGGGCGGAGGCGATAGCCTCCAGCCCGGCAGCCTCGACATCTGTCAGGAAGAGGCGCGCCCCTTCGGCGGCGAACCGCTCCGCGGTCGCCTTCCCAATCCCCGATCCTGCGCCGGTAATCCAGGCGACCTTGTCCTTGAGTTTCATCACCAACCTCCCGCGGTCGGAGCTACTCGCCCGACCTGCGCATCATCAGTGTCCAGCGACCGGCCTGGACCACCTGGCCGTCCTGGTTCTGCATCTCGGTATCGAAGAACACGATCCCGCGATCCGGCTTGGAAGTTTCCTTCTTCTCGGCGACGGTCATCTGCAAGTGGACGGTGTCTCCGAAACGGACGGCACCCTTGTACTGAATCACCTGCTCCATCAGCGCCAGTGTCGTGCCTTCAAAGATCCCGGTCCAATTCGCCATGCCGGTGGCCATCGCGGCGATCAGGCTCCCGTGGGCAATTCGTTCTCCGAACGGCGTCGTGGCCGCGAACGTGGCGTCGGTATGGAGCGGATTGAAGTCCCCCGAAAGCCCGGCGAAGGCGACGACGTCGGCCTCGGTCACCGTCCGGGCGGGTGAGCGGTAGACGGCGCCGATATCGAACTGCTCGAAAGTCAATCCGCGGGTCATGCGCCACCTCCTTCGTCCAGGGGCTTGCCGCATACACCGCAATGATGGAAACCGGCCGGGAGGTCTCCGGCCCCGCAGTGGGGACACGTCACGGCGTACGGGCCCCAGCGGAACTCACTCGACCCCCCCTCAGCGGCGAGCTTGCGAAGCTTCAGGTAGTCGACCGGCCGCTTCTCGACGAAGGCGCCCATCCCTTCCAGGGGTTCCCATGACGAATAGTGGATCGACAGCCAATCGCGGGCGTGGCCGATCGTCTGGTGCCAGGCGAGATCCTTCCAGAAGTTGACTTGCTGCTTCGTGTAGCGCATGCACTCGGGGAACTTCTCGATCAGTTCCTGGCACAGGGCGTCGACGGCTTCGTCGAGACGGGTCAAATCGATCGCATACCCGTCCTTCCCTTTTTGGGCCGCATCGATCTGCTCCTGCGTGGCGCGCTCGATGAAGTTGCCGTCCTTGGTCACGCTCGGGACGACCTGGTTGACCAGGCCCCACTCGAGCGCCTGGTGGGCCGGGATCACGCGGTTCGTCATCAGGATGTAGCGCGCCCGCCGGTCGCCGACGAAGATCGGCAGCCACTGGGTCGATCCGCCGGCGGCTACACTCCCAACGCTCGTCCCGACCTGCTTGATGATGGCGTGCTCGGCCATCACCGAGAGATCGCATGCAAGCTGCGATTCATTCCCCCCACCTACCGCCATCCCGTTCAAGCGGGCGACGACGGGCTTGCCGGTGTTGAGAATGCTCTCGATGTAGGCGCCGAAGAGCACCATGTACTTCCAGTAGTCGCGCGGCCGGGCCGTGTAGGACGCGGCGTACTCCTTCACGTCGCCCCCGGTGCAGAAGGCGCGCGTGCCGGCTCCGGTATAGACGATGACGGCCACCCGATCGTCAAACGAGGCGCGGCGGAAGGCATGCGCCAGCTCCACCAGGGCCTGGGTGCTGTAGGCGTTGTAGGCTTTCTCCCGGTTGATGGTGATCCGGGCCACCCAGTCTTTCACCTCATAGCCGACCTCACGGTAGTCGGACGTGGCGTTGACAAACTCGGTCATGTCCATGGGTCTCTCCTTCAGGGATCAGACGAGGGCCGGGGCGGGCTCACCCCGCAGCGTCTGGGTCACGAAGTCCTCGGAGGGATCTCGCAGGAGTCGGTGGTAGGTCAGGAAGAGCTCGGCGGCCTCGGTGCCGCGCCAGCCGGCCGGCAGGAGTGGCGCCGGCAGGTTGGGATCTCGGCGCGGGAAGTCGGCGTAGTCGAGGGTCAGCCAGAACCGCCGACGGAAGCACTCGGACGCCGGCAACGGGCGACCTCCTTCAAAGGCCGTCTGCGCCGCCCGCAAGGCTGGCCGGTGGCGCTTCAGGAAGGCACTGTAGGCGCGGTCCAGCGCCTTCAGGTCCCAGCAGCGCTGGACCACTTCGTCGTCGGGGACCATGTGCAGGCGCATCTCGGAGAAGTACGTCGTGTAACGGCGGGCGCCCAAGTCGTCCAACTCGGATTCGACCTCCGCTCTGCGGTCCGACGGGGAGAGCCAGGTCCCTGGCGCCAGGCGGCCGAATCCGAGCCATCCCAGGCGGGTCCGCAGCTGGGCCCTCAGGCGACGCTTCCCCTCGGGCACCGAGTAGACGACGAGATGCCAGCGGCCGTCCCACTCGCTTCGGCGCGGCTCGAAGATCCGCACCTCCCCTCCCCGGACGACCCGCAGGCCGCGCCGGGTGATCCGGTAGCGGCTGTGCCTCCCGGCGCGCTGGGACTCCAGCCACCCCTGCCGGCTCATGCGCGACAGCGTCGAGCGCGCGGCGCGCTCCGAGACACCCAGCAGCCCGAGCAGGTCCAGCAACGCGGCCGTCGGGGCCTCGCCTCCGCGCGGGACGATGTATTCCCCGTAGAGCGTGAACAGCAGGATCTGGGTCCGGGTCGAGCGCTGGGGAGACATATCGCGTCTTGCGATTGACCGTCTACAAAGTGAGACATAAGAAAGTATAGCACCCGGGTCTCGGTTGTCAATCGACGAGCCACCCCACGGCGACCCTCGGGGACCTTCGGCCGTGTGTGTGATGCCCTTCACATTCTTGACCGTCGAAGGACTCGTGTTACACTCGAAATGTCTCACTTTTCGGACGGCAGTCAAACAAACTGCGGCACGTTGAGGCGCTGTCCTGCTGACGACTTCGCCCTCCCCAATCCGACTCCCCCCACTCGGGTCGTCCGAGGCCGCACCCTGCGGCCTTCGCCCGACCCCCTCCTGAGGCCACGGTCATGAAAGCCGCCATCTTCACCGCCGCCCACCAGCCTCTTGTCGTCGAACAAGTCCCCGATCCGGCCCCTGCGCCAGGCGAGCTGCTCATCCGGGTCGCCGCCTGCGGGGTGTGCCACACCGACCTGCACTACCTCGACCACGGAACGCCCACATTCAAGAAGCCTCCCCTGATCCTCGGGCACGAGATCTCCGGGACGGTCGCCGCCTCCGGACCCGACGTCGACGACTGGTCGATCGGCGAACGCGTCCTCTTGCCAGCCGTCTACGGCTGCGGCCACTGCCGGGCATGCCGGACCGGTCGCGAGAACATCTGCGACCGGATGGTGATGTTCGGGAACAACGTCGACGGCGGCTATGCCGAGCTGGTTGTCGCACCGGCCAAGGACGCCCACCGGCTTCCGGATTCAATCCCGCTCGTCGAAGGCGCGATCATCGCCGATGCCCTGACCACCCCGTATCATGCCGTTGTCCACCGCGGTCGAGTCCGGCCAGGCGATCATGTCGTCGTCTTCGGCTGCGGAGGGATCGGCCTCAATCTTGTTCAGGTCGCCGCCGCGCTCGGAGCCCGCGTCGTGGCCGTCGATGTGATCGAAGAGAAGCTCGACTGGGCACGACGCCTGGGCGCGGCAGAGACGATCCTCCCGGCCCAGGTTGAGCGGATCGACAAAGCCGTTCGCAAGGTCACCGGGGGCGGGGCCGACGTAGCGTTCGAGGCCATCGGCCTGCCCCAGACGCAGGAGCAGGCCTTTGCGTGCCTCCGGACCGGCGGGCGGCTCGTGCTCGTCGGATACGCCGGGGAGGCGATGCGGCTCGACAGCGGCCGGACGATGTACCGCGAGATGGAGATCGTCGGCTCGCTCGGCTGCCGGTCGGTGGATTATCCTCGCGTGATCGACTTGGTGGCCCAGGGACGACTGCGTCTGGCGGAACTCGTCACGGGTCGTTTCCCCCTCGATGAGATCAACGCCGCCTTCGAGGCGCTGCGCCAGGGCCGCGGGGTTCGCTCGGTGGTAACCCCATGATCATCGACTTCCACGTCCACGTCTCGCGGCCGGAACACGAGCACCCGTGGGTCCTCGAATTCATGCGGTCGCAATTCGATGGCGACCTCGAGGCGATGGCCGAGACCGTGCTGACGCCTCAAGGCCTGCGGGCTACGCTGCAGGCGACCGGGATCGACTTTGCCGTCGCCCTTGCCGAGGTCAGCCCGATCACCACCGGGGTGGCCACCAATGAGTACACCATCGATCTGGTCCGCCGGGCGAATGCGCTACCCGATCCCGCCTCCGGGCCGGCTGGCCGGCTGATCCCCTTCGCCAGTATCAATCCCTACATCGACGGGGATCTAGCCGCCCGGTTGGAGCAGCTTGTCCTGATCGACGGATTCCGCGGACTGAAGCTCTACCCGGTCTACCAGTATCACTACCCGAACGATCCCCGCTTGTACCCGCTCTACGCCGCCGCCCAAGAGCTCGGGATCCCGATCCTGGTTCACACCGGGTCGTCCGTGTTCCGCGGGGCACGCATCAAGTACGGGGATCCGCTTCTGCTGGACGATGTCGCCATCGACTTCCCCGATCTCTCGATCCTGATGGCGCACGGCGGCCGCCCGTTCTGGTACGAGCAGGCCTTCTGGATGGCCCGCCGCCATGCCCATGTCTACCTCGAGATCTCCGGCCTTCCGGCCCAGAATCTCCTGACGTACTTCCCACGCCTGGAGGAGATCGCCGAGAAGTTCGTGTACGGGTCCGATTGGCCGGGCAACCCCGACCTGCGTCGGAACATCGATGCCGTCCTCCGCCTCCCCCTGCGTGACGAGTCGAAGGCCATGATCCTCGGAGATAATGCTTCCCGATTGCTCAAGCTCGAACAAGACCGACCGCACCCCGCCCCGGAACGGGAGGCCCCGTGATCCGCGAACTGATGCTTGGCAATGCTGCGATCGCCCGGGGCGCCTGGGAATCGGGTGTCCGCTTCGCCGCCGGCTACCCGGGGACCCCCAGCACTGAAATCCTGGAGACTCTGGTCGGCTACCCGGGCTTGGAAGCCCGCTGGTCGCCGAATGAGAAGGTCGCCTTCGAGGAGGGCATGGGGGCGGCGATCGGCGGTCTGCGTGTCCTGGTCACAATGAAGCATGTCGGCCTGAACGTCGCCGCCGACTCTTTCATGGTCTTCCCCTATTCGGGCACCAACGGCGGATTCGTCGTCGTCTCAGCCGACGACCCGGGGATGCACTCGTCCCAGAACGAGCAGGACAACCGCTACCTGGCGCGGATGGCCAAGGTGCCGGTGCTCGAGCCAAGCGATGCCCAGGAGTGCAAGGACTTCGTCGGCCTGGGACTCGAGCTCTCCGAAGCCCACGCGATCCCCGTGATGCTGCGCACGACGACCCGCCTGGCCCACCACAAGGGGCTCGTCGAGCTCGGCGGGCGGGTCGAGATGGATGCCCGTCCCTTCGTCGCCGACCCCAAGCGGTTCTCGGTCCCGATCTACCGCCACCGCTTGCGGCCGCAGGTCGAGGCGCGGCTCGATACCCTCAAGGAGCTCGCCGAGGCGCTCGAGGTCAATCGCGAGGAGCCGGGTGATACTGATGTGGGCGTCGTGACAAGCGGGATCGCCTACGCCTACGTGAAGGACGTCCTCCCAGAGGCCTCGGTCTTCCGCCTGGGGATGACGTATCCGCTCCCGGAGAAGCGCCTGCGCGCCTTTTGCGCGCGTCATCGCATCGTCTATGTCATCGAGGAGGGGGAAGCCTTCCTCGAAGAGGCGATGCGAGCGATGGGAATCACCAACCTGGAAGGCAAGGCTCGCTTCGGGGTGATCGGGGAGTACTCCCCTGGGCGTCTGGCGTCGGCCCTGGGCCAGGCCGATGTAGCGGCACCCCTGCCCGGAGTGATGCCCCGCCCGCCGATGTTTTGCATCGGATGCGGCCACCGCACCGTCTTCAGCGCGCTGCGCCAGTTGAAGGTCACGGTCGCCGGTGATATCGGATGCTACACGATGGGAGCCCTTCCACCCTACGAAGCCTCCCACACGACCTTCAACATGGGCGCCTCGATCGGCACGGCGCTCGGCCTCGAACAAGCAGGCCACGACCGCGTCGTCTCGGTCATCGGCGACTCGACCTTCGTCCACAGCGGGATTCCCTCCCTGATCGACGCCGTCTACAACGGCAGCAACCTGACGCTGGTCATCCTGGACAACTCGACCACGGGGATGACCGGCGGCCAGCCCCACCCGGGTTCGGGCAAGACCTTGCGCGGCCGCCCCGCCCCGGCGCTCGATCTCGAGGCGATGTGCCGGGCTGCTGGCGTGTCCCACGTTCAGGTCGTGGATACCTGGGACCGCAAGCAGGTCGCCGGCGGCTTGCGCCAGGCCCTGGCCCACGAGGGCCCGGCCGTTGTGATCGCTCGCGGCGCATGCCAGCGCCTGCCCGAGATGCGAGGCCGCGACCTGGTCCCGTTCTTCGTCGACGAATCGCTGTGCACCCAGTGCGACGCATGCTTCAAGGTCTGGTGCCCGGCGATCACCCGTACGCCCGAGAACTTCCCAATCATCAACGCCGCCGAGTGCACGGCCTGCACCGTGTGCGCCCAGGTTTGCCCGGCGGATGCGATCTTGCTGGCGGCGCCGGCGGAGGCCGTCGGATGAGCGGAAAGGTCTACAGCCTGATCTTCGCCGGAGTCGGCGGCCAGGGTGCGCTGCTCGGCGCCGAGATCACCGCCCTGGCCGCCGTCCGGGCCGGCCTCGACGTCAAGCAGACCGAGGTCCACGGCGTCTCGCAGCGGGGCGGAAGCGTCGAAACGCACGTCCGCTTCGGCGAGAAAGTGTGGTCGCCGGTCGTCACGCCGGGCGCGGCCGATGTCGTCATCGGGCTCGAGAAGCTCGAGGCGCTGCGCTTCGCCCACTTCGTCGCGCCGGACGGGGTCATCCTGGCCAATGATCACGAGATCATCCCCGGATCGATCGCCGGCGCCGAAGATCAGTACCCCCACGACGCCATCGACCGCCTTCGCGGCCTCGCCGGGCGAGTCGTGGTACTGCCGGCGGCGGAAGCGGCGCGAGACCTCGGGGACGGTCGCATGGCGAATCTCGTTATGGTCGGGGGGCTGGCCGCCCTCCTTCCGATCCCCCGTCCGACCTGGATCGAAACCATCCGCGAGCGAATTCCGGAGAAGTACCGGAAGGCGAACCTGCAGGCCTTCGAAGCCGGAGAAGCCCTGATGGCCCAGGCCCTGGGCGGCCTGGCGGAAAGGAGCACGCCGTGACCAATCCGAGCGGACAGGACCTGGTCTACGATTGGAACGACAAAGACAGGGGCGTCCCACCCAAGCCCAGGGTACTGATCACCGACGAGACCCTACGGGACGGCCTCCAGTCGCCTTCGATCACGCATCCGTCGATCCAGGACAAGGTCTACCTCCTGTATCTGATGAATCAGCTTGGCGTGGATGCCGCCGATCTCGGCCTGTGCGGTGCTGGCGAACGATTCAAGAACGACGTCGTGGTCCTGGCGCGTGAGATTGTGAACCAGCGGATGGGGATCCAGCCGCAGAGCGCCGCCCGGACGGTGCAATCCGACATCGCCCCGATCGTCGAGGCTTCGCAGGAGGCTGGCGTCCCCATCGAGGCGTGCATCTTCCTCGGCTCGAGCCCGATTCGCCAGTACGCCGAAGGGTGGGGTCTCGATACCTTGCTCCAACTCACCTGCGAGTCGGTCACCTTCGCCGTCGAACGTGGACTGCCGGTGATGTTCGTCACCGAAGACACGACCCGCGCCCAGCCCGAGACGCTCCGCGCCGTCTATAGCGAGGCGATGCGCTGCGGTGCGAAGCGCTTGTGCATTTCCGACACCGTCGGACACGCCACCCCGGACGGCGTGCGGGCGCTCGTCGGGTTCGTCGCAAGCGTCCGGGACGAAGTCTCTCCGGACGTCGGGATCGACTGGCACGGGCACCGCGATCGCGGCCTGGACATCATCAACACCCTGGCGGCGATCGAGGCCGGAGCCGACCGGGTCCATGCTTGCGCGCTGGGGATCGGGGAACGCTCGGGCAACACCCCCATGGAAATCTTGCTCGTCAATCTCAATCTCCTCGGCCTGGCCGATCGGAACCTCACTCGCCTCCCCGAGTACTGCCGCGTCGTCGCCGAGGCTTGCGGAGCGCCGATCCCCTTCAACTACCCGATCGTGGGGGCGGACTCTTTCCGCACCGCAACCGGCGTCCACGCTGCCGCGGTTGTCAAGGCCCTGGAGAAGGGCGACGCCTGGTTGGCGGATCGCGTGTACTGCGGCGTGCCGGCAGCGATGGTCGGCCGCCGTCAGGGCATCGAAATCGGACCGATGTCCGGCGAACACAACGTACGCTACTGGCTGCAAGTCCATGAAATCGAGGTGCACCCGGTCTACCTCGAGAAGATCCTCACGGCAGCCAAGCGGTCGAACTCGATCCTCACCGAACAGCAGGTCGAGCGGATGGTGACCGTCATGCGCGAACGCTTGCGGCGGGGCCAGGAAGTGACCGATGCCGATCTGGCCCCGGCGATCTCCGGGCGCGGCTAGGGCTATATCATGCGCGTGACTGTTCGGTTGGGTGAACCCTACCGCCGCCAGGCTGGAGTCAGGGAGATCGAGCTCGAAATGCCTGGCGAAGCGACGGTCGCCGACTTGCTCGCCGCGATCGAGACCCGGTACGAGGCCCTGCTCGAGGGCGACGTCCCCCCGACCGTGCTCCTCGACGATCAGATCGTCGATCTCGCCGCGCCGCTTCGCGATGGGTCGGAAGCCACGCTTGTGTGGGCGCTCTCCGGTGGCTAGGCCGACGTCCACCACGCACATCGACCTGACGAACGGCGCCTGCGAGACGCGCCCCGTTCCGGAGGCAACCCTCCGCGGCCTGCTCGGCGGGCGCGGGCTGAACATGCTCGAGTTGGGGCGCGCCCTGCGGCGCGCCGGCGGCGCAGGCCGCGTCGATCCGCTTGGCCCGGAGAACCCACTGATCATCGGCGCCGGAATGTTGACCGGCACGATTGCGCCGAACGCCGCCCGCTTCAACGTCAGCGCCAAGTCGCCCGAGACGCTGGGACTCGGAGACGCCAACGCAGGGGGATTCTTCGCCGCAGCGATGCGCAAGGCTGGTTTCGATCGGCTGGTCATCCGCGGCCGAGCCTCGCAGCCCTCGGTCTTGCTCCTCGAAGATGGCCAGGCGCGGGTCGTCCCGGCCGACGGCCTGTGGGGAATGACCGTCTGGGAGGCCCAGGAAGAGCTGCGGCGGCGCTACGGACCGGGCACCGTCTCAGCCGTCATCGGCCCGGCGGGAGAGCACAAGGTCCGCATGGCGGCGGTGATGACCGGCAAGAAGAACGCTGCCGCACGCGGCGGGCTGGGGGCGGTGATGGGCTCGAAGGGTCTCAAGGCGGTCGCCGCCATCGGCTCGGGTCGGATTCCAGTCGAGGACCCGGCTCGCCTGCGCGACCTGCGGATCGAGCAGACCGAGTACCTCAAGGGCTCACGCGTCGTCCAGGTCCTGGGCAAGTCGGGGACGCCCTTCCTGTACGACGTCAGCAACCGCCTGGGGGCCATTCGGACGCGCAACAGCCAAGACAACTTCTTCGAGGACACACTCGAGGCCGCCGAGATCGAGAAGTACAGCGATCGGATGCTCGCCTGCACCTCGTGTGTGGTCCATTGTCGTCACCGCAACACCCTCGGCGGAGAAGGCCCGGAGTACTCGACGATCGGCTTGCTCGGCGCCAACCTCGGGATCGCACCGACCGATCAGGTCATCGACCTCAACAACCGGGTCAACGAGCTCGGACTCGACGCTTCCTCAACGGGATCGATCATCGGATGGGCGATGGAGCTCTACCAGCGCAAGTTGATCGACTCGGCCACCACCGGCGGCCCGCTCGAATGGGGCGACTACGGACGGGTGTGCGAGCTGCTTGAGGCGATCACCTACCGGCGAGGCTTCGGCGACGTCCTGGCCGACAGCAGCCAGGCGTCGCGCCGCCTCCCCAGCGGGGCACGCGACTACCTGATGGCGATCAAGGATCTCCCCCAGTCGGATCCACACGATGTGCGCTACATCAAGTCCTTCGCGCTCGGGATCGCCGTCGCCAGTCGGGGCGCCGACCACCTGCGCAATCGCCCGACCCTCGACATCCTGCGTCTCCCCGACGACGTCCGCCGCGAGATCTTTGGGGTCGAAACCAACCCCGATCCGACCGCCTACGATGGCAAGGCGGGGATGGTGGCCTGGCATGAAGACATCTACGCCGTGGCCGATAGCCTTGGCATCTGCAAGTTCGTAACGCACGGATTCAACAGCCCCCATCTGCTTGGCTACGAGCACTTCGCGCAACTGATCGAAGCGGCGGCCGGATGGGCGTTCACGCCGCAGGAGCTGCGCCAGGCGGGCGTCAACGTCGTCGATCTGGAGCGGGTGCTCAACGCCGAATTCGGCCGGACCCGCCGCGACGATACCTTGCCCCGGCGGACCTTCGAAGAGCCGATGCCCGCCCGGGCCACCAAGGGGCACCGCATCGAACGGGCGGCCTTCGAAAGGATGCTCGACGAGTACTACGCCGTGCGCGGTTGGGACAAGGAAGGGCGCCTGCCGGCACCGCGTCGGGCGGAGATCGAGGCCTGGCTCGCCGCCTGACGGCGGGCCGGGAGGAGGAGTCCGTGGGTCATACCCTGGCCGAGAAGATCCTGGCAGTCAAAGCGGGACGCGACGAGGTCTTCCCGGGTGAATTCGTCAACGCCCGGGTCGATCTGGTCCTGGCCTCCGAACTCTCGGGCGTGGTGGCCATCGAGGAGTTCGAGAAGATCCGCGGCGCCACGATCTTCAACCCAGACCGCGTCGTTCTGGTGATGGACCACTTCACACCGAACAAGGACATCAAGAGCGCCGAGATCGTCAAGCGCTGCCGGACCTTTGCCGCCCAACACGGCGTCCGCTTCTACGACGTCGGACGCGCCGGGATCCAGCACATCCTGCTTCCTGAGCAAGGGCTGATCTCCCCGGGAGACCTCATCGCCGGCGCCGATTCGCACACGTGCACCTACGGCTTCGTCGGCGCCTTCGGGACCGGGATCGGCTCGACCGACGCCGCCGCAGCGATGGTCCTCGGGGAGATGTGGCTCAAGGTTCCCGAAACGGTCCGCGTCATCTACCACGGCAAGCCGCCGGCCTGGGTCGGCGGCAAGGACCTGATCCTGCGGACGATCGGTGAACTCGGGGTCGAGGGAGCCCGCTACCAGGCCCTCGAGATGACCGGGGATGCCCTGGATCACCTGGAGATGGCCGATCGATTCGCCATGGCCAACATGGCGATCGAAGCCGGCGCCAAGACCGGGCTGATCCCCGCCGACGCCAAGACCGAAGCCTTCATTCGCGCCCGCGGCGCACCGCCCGGTCTCGTGTTCCAGTCGGACCCCGACGCGGTGTATTCGGCGACGTACGAATTCGATACCTCGATCTTCGAACCGTACGTGGCCGTGCCGTACCTCCCGGAGAACGTTCGGCCGGCCTCTTCGCTCGCCGACATCGAGATCGATCAGGTCGTCATCGGGATGTGCACCAACGGCAACTTGGAAGACCTTCGGGCGGCCGCCGACGTCCTCCGCGGCCGAATCATCCACCCCCGGCTCCGAACCATCATCATCCCCGGCAGCCAGAAGGTGTACCTCGATGCGGTGCGCGAGGGTCTGATCGAGGTCTTCATCGAGGCCAACTGCGCCGTCAGCACCCCGACCTGCGGCCCCTGTCTCGGCGGGCATATGGGGGTGCTGGCCTCCGGCGAGCGTTGCGTTTCGACCAGCAACCGCAACTTCCGGGGCCGCATGGGCGACCCGACAAGCGAGGTCTATTTGGCCAACCCGTACGTCGCCGCAGCGACCGCCGTCGCCGGCCACATCGCCACTCCGGCCGACCTTCCCGGTTCGCCTTCCTGAGGATCCGCGATGAGCGACTCTACCTTCCACGACTTCACGCTCGATCGCCTTCTCCGCTGGCGCGCCGAGGCCAGCCCGGAGCGCGTCTTCTTGGTTCGGCCGGACGGCGACTGGACGTACGGCCAGGCAGCAGACGTTGTCGGTCGACTGGCCGCCGGCCTGCGTGCACTCGACCTCGAGCCCGGCGACCGATTGGCGATGTGGCTCCCCAACCTCCCGGAGACCGTCCTGACCTACTTCGCCGCCGCCCACGCCGGTCTGATCATCGTGCCAATCAACATCCGGCGTAGTCCCGAGGACGTTCAAGCCAGGCTGCTGCGAACGACGCCGAAAGCGATCCTGGCGCCGTCCGATCCAGGAGCGCTTCCGGGGGGGAATGCGGTCGAGATTCTCCAGGAGATTCAACCCCAGGTCCGATCAATACGGTCCTTGATCCAAGTCGGCGGGGGAGAACTCACATGGGAAGAGCTCGCGGCCGCTCCCGGATCGATACCGCCGGCTTCCGACCCCGAGATGCCGGCCGCCGTCGTCCACACCCTCGGCTCATCCGGCGAACCGCGCGGCGCCGTCCTGGGTCACGCCGGATTGGTACGCAACGCCGCTGCGATCGCCGAGGTCCTGGACGCGGTCGCCGGGGACGTCTTCCTGGGGGCCGTCCCGTACAGCAATGTCTTCGGGATCACGCCGACGATCCTGGCCTGCGTCGTCGCCGGGGCACGCCTGGTGAGCCTGCCCCGGTACCACCCCGGCCCCGCCCTGCAGGCCATCGAGCGACACGCGGTCACTGTCCATCATGGCGTCCCGACGATGTTCGCCCTCGAACTGAACCATCCCGAATTCCGGGCGGGGGCGTGCGCGAGCCTGCGGGTGGGCATTATGTCCGGCGCCGCCTGTCCTCCCGATCTCGTCCGACGAGTGCAGGAGTCGATGGGTATGCAGGTCGTTATCGGATACGGACTGACCGAGACCTCGCCGGCGGTCACGATGACGCGTCTCGATGACGGTCCGGTGACGGCGACTGAGACCGTCGGCCGACCGATGGAAGACGTCGAGGTGCGCGTCGTTTCCGAGGCCAACGATCCGCTGCCGGCCGGCGAGGTGGGCGAGCTGTGCGTGCGCGGCTACAACGTCATGCAGAGCTACTGGCAGGATCCCGAGGCGACTCGGATGGTCCTCGACCGCGACGGCTGGCTCCACACCGGCGATCTGGCGACGATCGACGGGGATGGCGTCGTCCGGATCGTCGGCCGCCGCGATGACGCCATCAACCGGGCCGGCTTCCGCATCTACCCCGGGCCGATCGAGATGCTGCTCCGCTCCTTCCCCGGAGTGCGCGAGGCGGCCGTGGTAGGGATCCCCGATGCGATCTTTGGCGAGATCACCTGCGCCTGTGTCGTGCCGGCCCCCGGCCAGTCCCTCGACGTCGCTGCGCTGCTCGAACACGCCTCCCAGCATCTGGCGGAATACGCCGTCCCGGATCGAGTCCTGGTGCTCGAAGCCCTGCCGCGGCGCGGCGGCGGACCCGTGATGCGCGAGTACCTGCGCGAGCGCGTCCGGATCCGCGGCCGCGCCTGGAAGTTCGGTCGCAACGTCGACACCGATGCCATCATCCCGGCGCGCCGCTGCAACACCGCCGACCCGCGCGAGTTGGCCAAGTTCTGCATGGAAGATGCCGACCCCTCCTTCGCCCAGCAGGTCCGTCGCGGGGACTTGATCGTCGCCGACAGCAACTTCGGGTGCGGCTCGTCGCGCGAGGTCGCGCCGATCAGCATCAAGGCCGCCGGGGTCTCGGCTGTGATCGCCAAGTCGTTCGCCCGGATCTTCTTCCGCAATGCGATCAACATCGGTCTCCCGATTCTGGAATGTCCCGAGGCCGTCGACGGTATCGAAGCCGGCGACGAGGTCGAAGCCGAACCGGCGACCGGCGTCATCCGCAACCTGACGCGAGGCACCGAATTCCAAGCAGCGCCCTACCCCGAATTCCTGCAGCGCATCATCCAGCGCGGCGGATTGCTGGCCTACGTCGAGGAGCGCCTGGCCGAGCGGCCGGGATGACCTTGCCATCGGAGACTCTATGAAGACACACACCATCGGCATTCTGCCCGGCGACGGAATCGGACCGGAAGTCATCCGGGAGGCCCTCAAGGTCCTCGACGCTGTTCAGACGATCGACGGGTTCCGCCTCGAGCGGGTCGACTATCCCTACAGCGGCGAGCACTACCTGCGCACCAAGGAACTCGTCCCGGAGCGCGTCATTGACGAGTGGCGCAGCCTCGACGCTGTGCTGCTCGGCGCGATCGGGCATCCCGATGTCGAGCCGGGGCTGGTCGAGCGCTCGGTGATCCTCGGCCTTCGCTTCGGCCTCGATCTGTACGTCAACCTCCGCCCGATCAAGCTGTATGCCGAGCGCCTCTGTCCTCTCAAGGAGAAGGGTCCGGACGACATCGATTTCGTCGTCGTGCGCGAGAACACCGAAGGCCTGTACTCGCAGATCGGCGGGATCCTCAAGAAGGGGACCCCCGACGAAGTCGCCCTGGTCAACGGGGTCTACACGTGGAAAGGATGCGAACGGGCGATCCGTTTCGCTTTCGAACAGGCCCGACGGCGGTCGCCGCACCCCGGCGGCGCCAGGCCCCGAGTCACCCTGGTCGACAAGGCCAACGCCATCCGGCCTCAGGACATCTGGACCCGGGCCTTCGCCGCCGTGGCCGCCGACTATCCCGACATCGAGACCGACCACGCCTACGTCGACGCCTGCTGCATGTGGATGATCAAGAACCCCGAGTGGTTCGATGTCATCGTAACGACCAACCTCTTCGGCGACATCATCACCGACCTCGGGGCGATGCTCCAGGGCGGGATGGGGATCGCCGCCTCCGGCAACATCCACCCGGGGCGGACTTCAATGTTCGAGCCGATACACGGGTCTGCCCCGAAATATGCCGGGCAGAACGCGGCCTGCCCGCTGGGTGCGATCCTGGCGGGTTCCATGATGCTCGAGCATCTCGGCCTGTCCCACGCCGCCGGGCGCATCGAGGCCGCCGTGGCGTCGCTCCTGGCCTCCGGGGCGATCCCCTCCGCCGACGCCCGCAGCGGGATCAGCACCTCCCAAGCGGGCGACATGGTCGTGGCCGAGATCCGCAGGGCGGCCTCGGCCGCCCCGTGAAACCCGTCACGATGTTGACACGCCCGCCGACCATGCTAGGCTGTATATGTCTCACTACTATGCCTTGAGACCACGAAATGCGACACGTTGACCGTCCGTCTCCGAGCACCCAGCACCTGGTCTTCAACCTGTACGGGGACTATTTGGTCCGCTGGGGCGGTGCGGCGCCCACCGCCGGTCTCCTGGAGGTCCTTCGGGTGCTCGGCGTCGGCGAGCGCGCCGCCCGCTCAACCCTCTCCCGGATGAAGCAGCGCGGCTGGCTCGTCGCCCGCCGTTTCGGCCGCCGCAGCGCGTACGCCGTCACCCCGCGTGGGCGAACCCTCCTCGAAGAGGGCGATCGCCGCATCTTCGGGGACCGGGAACAGGCATGGGACGGTCGGTGGCACATCATCACCTATTCGCTTCCGCCGTCTCGCCGGCTGACACGTCACCATCTGCGGACTCGACTGATGTGGCTCGGATATGGCTCCCTCCAACCGGGCGTGGTCATTTCGGCGTTCGCACGCGCCGAGGAGGTCGCCGCCGTCCTGGGCGAACTGAAGGCCGGTCCGGACGTCCACGTCTTCGCCGGCGCGCACTTGCCGGCCGAGGAGGCGGGCCGGATTGTCTCCCGCTGCTGGGATCTCACCGCCATCGACGACCGCTACGCGCAGTTCCTCAACCGGTACGCACCTCTGGCACGAGAACTGCGTCGTCGACGGACCGCCATCGCGCCCGTCGAGGGATTTCAGTGGCGCTTCTGGGCTACCTACGACTATTCGGAGTTCCCGCGGATTGACCCTTTCCTCCCAATCGATCTCCTCCCGAGGGGTTGGCGCGGCGACACCGCCTACGAGCTCCTGCGCGAGTTGCGCGAAACGCTGCGACGGCCTGCGGAGACCTATCTGCAGGAGACCCTGGGCCTGGATGCCTTGCCCGCTCAACCCCAAGCCCCCAGGCGACGACGAACCGCCGAGCCCATCCTGCCGGGTGAAGGAGCCCGTCGATGACGACCCCTAACCTCGATTTCGACCGGCTCGAAGGACGATCGCTCCAGGAAATCCTCTCGGATTGCACGGAACTCTTTGAAGACACTTCCTTCCCGACCCTCAAAGCCTGGCGCGAACAGGGCGGGAAGATCCTCGGCCACTTCCAAGTGTATTTTCCGGAGGAGGTCGCCCACGCCGCCGGGATGCTCCCCTTCAAGGTTCGAGGCGCGCCGGTTGAAGCCGACCAGGCCGAGTCGCGTTTTGGCTCCTATCTGTGTTCAATCCTCAAGACCTCGCTCGAACTGGCGCTCTCGGGGGAAGTCCAGCTCGATCTCTTCGTCAGCCACCCGATCTGCGATGCGGCCCGCAACCTGGCGGCGGTCTGGGGACGCAACGCCGATTACCCATGCGACATCCTCTACCTCCCGCAGAATGCCAACTCGCGCCACGCCGCCGGCTATCTGCGCGACGAGTACGCCCGCATGCTCCGGCTGATCGAGACGATCGTCGGTCGCAGGGTTTCGGACGAAGACCTGCGTCGGTCGATCGGGGTCTTCAATGAGAACCGCTCCCTCCTGCGGCAGCTGTACGCCATCAAGCGCGAGCAGCCATGGAAGGTGGCCCTCGACGAAGCCTACGTGCTGATGGCCATCGGCGGTCTGGTGCCTCGCGAGCAACACAACCGCCTGCTCCAGACGGTTCTACCCTTGATCGAGGCCCGCGAAGCGCGCCCGCAGGATCGAATCCGGGTGGTCTTCGAGGGCGGGTTCTGTGAGCAACCTCCCCTCGATCTGCTGCGCACCCTCGGGCAGACCTGCTACGTCGTCGACGACGACTTGCTCATCGGCCTGCGCTGGATCACCGAAGACGTCCCGCTGGAAGGCGACCCCCTGGCCCTTCTGGCCCACGCCTACCTCGAGCATTCGTCCTACAGCCCGGTGCAGCACGACCTGCGCAAGCCCAAGGAGAAGATGCTCCTCGAGCGGATCCAGGGCGCCCAAGCCGGAGCCGCCATCCTGACCGCCGCCAAGATGTGCGAACCGGGCCTCGAAGACCAGGTCGCCTACGCTCAGGCCCTGGAAGAAGCCGGGCTGCCCTACTTCGTTTCAGAGTTCGAAGAAAAGATGACCAGCTTCGACCAGCTGCAGATCCAGCTCGAGACCTTCACCGAGAACATCCTCTTCGCCTGAGTCGACGGGAACGGGAGTCGCCCATGGGTACCAAGAGCGTCCAGGAAGGGCAGGAAATCGTCGGACGAGGCGTCCGAGAGGGCGCCCGGTTGTTCCGCGAGTGGTTCGATGGGATGACCGGCGTGGCCGAAGCCGGCGGAACGGCGGCCTATGTCTTCGTGATGGGCAGCCTGGCCGAGGTCCTGAGGGTCTTCGACTACCCGATGGTCTTTCCCGAGATCCACGCGTTGCAGACCGCGGTCCGCCGTGCCTCCCACGAGTACCTCAATGAAGCCGAGGACCACGGCTACTCCCCGGACATCTGCGGGTATGTCAAGGCCGATCTGGCGATCCAGATGCGCGGCGGCGACCACCCGATGGGGCGCATCCCACCGCCAGGCCTGGCGGTCCTCACGAACGCCTGCAACACCTACATCAAGTGGGCCGAGGCCTGGGAACGGATGTACCGGATCCCGGTCTTCACCCTCGACGTTCCCGGCACTCGCCGGGCCGAGGCCGTCACTGCCCCCGGCGATCCCGATTTCGAGAACGACCGCCGCTACGTTGCCGGGCAGATCGACGAACTCATCGCCTTGTGCGAGCAGCGAACCGGACGGGCGTTCGACCTCGACCGACTGCGCGAAGTCCTGCGCCACACCAACGAGATGTCGCGGGCCTGGCGCCGGGTGCTGGAGTTGAATGCGAGCCGGCCCGGAGTCTTCAACGCCATCACCGACGGCACGGTCTACCTCGGCGTGGCGAACGCCTTCCGAGGCACGCCCGAAGGCGCGCAGTTCTTCACCGACCTGGTCGAAGAGATGGAGTACAAGGCCGCCAACGGATTGGGCGTCGTCGAGGAGGAGAAGCACCGGCTCGTTTTCGTCGGAGTTCCGTGCTATCCGATCTTCCGCCGCTTCAATGAATTGTTCACGGAATGGGGCGGAGTTTTCGTGACGTCCACCTACCTGTGGTTCGCCAGCGGCGGGGCGGATCTGGGCTTCGAATACGACCTCGAGCGGCCGCTGGAAAGCCTGGCGGAAGGCGTCCTGATCAGCGTGCGCCACGCCATGGACAGCATGTTCTACCAGGACCGCGCCCTGGTCGACTCCGTCGCGCAATATGGCATCGATGGGGTCGTCTATCACCCGATCAAGAGCTGTCGCACGACCTCGGCCGGGATGGCCGACAATCGCCGCGCCTTCATGCAAGCCGTCGACGTGCCGTCGCTATTCATCGAATCGGACATGATGGACAAGCGGGTCGTCTCCGAGGCGCAGATGAAGAACCGCATCGACGCCTTCTTCGAAGGTCTGAACGCCCGTCGCCTGCAACGGGCGGCGGTGTGAACGAGGAGTCGCCATGGCCTATGCCGCCGGAGTAGACGTCGGCTCGACCCAGACCAAGGCCGTCCTGCTCGATGAATCCCGGCAGATCGTCGCCCGGGCACTGATCGATACCGGCGCCAATGTCGTCAAGGCCGCCGAGAACGCGTACGTTGAGGCTTTGCAGGCCGGACGGATCCAGGAGGAGGAGGTCGCCTACGTCGTCGGCACCGGCTACGGCCGGTACCGGGTGACCTTCGGGAACACCCAGGTGACTGAGATTTCCTGCCACGGCCGCGGCGCCGTCCATATCTTTCCGGAGACGCACACCGTTCTCGACATGGGCGGTCAGGATACCAAGGCCATCCGCGTCAGCCCGACCGGCGAAATCCTCGACTTCTGCATGAACGACAAGTGCGCTGCCGGGACCGGCCGGTTCCTCGGCGCCGCCGCAGCCGCGCTGGAAATCCCGCTGCCTGACCTCGGCGGCACCGCCCTGAAGGCGGAACGGCCGGTGCGCATCAGCACCACCTGCACGGTCTTCGCCGAGTCGGAAGTCCTTTCCTGGCTTGGGCGGGGGAAGAAGGTCGAGGACATCCTCCTCGGCGTGCATCAATCGATTGCCTCGCGCTCAATCGGCCTGCTGCGGCGGGTCGGGATCGAGCCCCAGGTGACCTTCACCGGCGGCGTCGCCAAGAACATCGGCATGATCCAAGTCTTGAATGATGCCCTCGGGTTCGATGTGAACGTCAGCGATGACTCGCACTTCATGGGAGCGATCGGCGCGGCGCTGTTCGCCCTAGACTACGTCCTCGGCAGCCGGGTCCCGGCCGCCCGGGAGGCGCAGGCATGACCCTCAGCGCCGGGATCGATGTCGGATCGACGTATACCAAAGCCGTCCTGCTCGGAGAAGACGACCAGATCCGCGGACGAGCGATGGTCCGGACCGGGTTCAAACTCGCGCAGGCCGCCGAACAAGCCCTGGCCATGGCCCTCGACGCCGCCGGGGCAGACCGGGGCGACGTGGGGTACCTCGTCACGACGGGGTACGGCCGCTACCAGGTTCCCACGCGCGATGTCCAGGTGACCGACCTGACGGCCGACGCCCGCGGCAGCCGGATGCTCTTCCCAGGGACGCACACGGTGCTCGATATCGGCGGCCAGACGATGAAGGCGATGCGCCTCGACGATCGGGCGCGGGTCAAGTCGTTCCGCTTGAATGACAAGTGCGCCGCCGGCACGGGCGCCTTCCTCGAAAAGACCGCCCGCTACATGGGCTACACCACCGAAGAAATCGGTCCGCTGGTGGCGACGTCGAAGGATCCGGTACCGATTTCCGGGGTGTGCGCGGTCTTCGCCGAGTCGGAAGTCATCAACCATCTCTCTCACGGCAGCGCCCCGGCCGACATCATGCACGGCGCCATCGTCTCGCTGATCGATCGGTCGGTCCAACTCATGAAGCGCGTCCAACTCCAACCCGAGGTTACCCTGGCGGGCGGCCTGCTGCGTTTCGAATCGATGGCCCGCATCGTGCGGGAACGGCTCGAGATGGACGTCAATCTGCCGCCTGGGGATCTCGTTCAGTTCGTCGGGGCGATGGGAGCGGCCGCCCTCGGGTGGGGCCGCCTCAAGAAGCGCGAGAGCGAAGCCCTGGCCGAAGCCGGCCAGGCCGCCGGGTGAGCCGACCGTGGTGGACGAGCGGAGTCTCTCGGACGAACTCGCCCGGGCCGACCCAGACCTGGTGGCGGCCGGATGGGAGCGCCGCTTCGTGACCGGAGGGCCGCGCGCCGACGAGGTCGCTGGACTCTACCGGGAACTGGGGTACGAGGTCCGCCTGGAACCTGTCCGAGAGGCTGAGATCCCGGAAGGTTGTACCGACTGCCAGATCGCCCTGCTCTTTCAGTTCAAGACCGTCTACACCCGACGACGTCCGCCCCCCTAGCCGCTCTCAGCGGTGCTGCCATTGCGGATCTCGCTTTTCCAGGAAAGCCTGGAGGCCTTCCGAGGCGTCGCGGGTCGCCATCAACTCCTTGAGATAGATCCTCTCGATCTCGGGAAGACGCTCGGGCCAATTCCCGACGCCGAGCCGGTGAGCCTGCAGGGTGACCCGAAGGGCGGCGGCGCTCATCCCGCGCAGTTGCTGCACGAACGCGGCAACGGTCCCGGCGAGCGCCTCAGGGGAGACCACCGACGTCACCAGCCCGATCCGGGCGGCGTCCTCGGCCCGAATGGCTTCCCCCGTCAGGATCAGCCGCGCCGACCAGCGGGGGCCGATCAGGCGCGGCAGGACGAGAGCCGCGACCGGCGGGAAGACACCGAGTTGGATCTCGGGCTGACCGATGCGGGCGTTCTCCGCCATCCAGGCAAAATCACAGCAGGCGACCAGTTCACAGCCGCCGCCCAGTGCATGGCCCTGGACCTCGGCCGCCGTCGGGGCCGGCATTTCGGCCAAGCGCCGGCAAACGCTGTCGAAGAGCGGGATCATTGTCCCGACTCGATCGGGGGCGTGATCACCGATATCGACACCGGCACAGAACGACCGGCCCTCGGCCCGCAGCCAGACCGCAGCGAGGGCCGTCTCTTCGGATGCTCGGACAAGCGCGGCATCGAGCTCGCGCAGCATCTCGAGGTTCAGGATGTTCAGGGGAGGTCGGTTCATCGTGAGCCGAACAACACGATCTTCCAGGCTGTACTCGACGAACGGACCTGTGGGTTCGGCCATGTGCGCCTCCTCTGCCGTACAGGCTCCCGGCATGGGCATTATGCCTCGTGAAGGCCAGCGGGCCAAATCCGAGGACAACAACGAAGCGCCCGTGTGGGCGCTTCGCATCGATGGAACGCTTGCGCGAGGCCGGATCAGCCGGGAGTCTGTTCGATCCTTGTCGCCAGGGAGTGGGCGACGATTGCCAGTCCGCCGGTGAAGCCGAGTCCGGCGGCTAGAGCCACGCCGGCGTAGGCCACCGCAACCATAGGGACGAGCACATACCACCCAGCGCTGGCCCCCCTGGCGAGCGGGTCCAACTGGACCGGAGCGAGGAGCGCCAGGAGCAGCCCGATCGGCGCAAACACAAGATATCCAACGGGCACGAGCGCCCGACCGGCGACGGATCGCATGCCGGCTCGGACGACCGCCAACAGCAACGCGCTGAGCATCCCTGCCAGATACAGGCTGAGCCCCACGACCAACAACTCGGCCCCGACGGGGAATCGCCCGAACTGAACCGCCAAGATCCCCAGGCCGACTGCCACCCAGGCCGCCCCCATCATCGCCGTCATGACCGCTCTCGTGCGCATCTCGACCTCCCTCGATCCAAGCTCGGGTCCGTCCCCGCCCGCATTGTGCCATGCGGCTGCACGGGCGCGGTCTCGCTGCAAGGACACTGTAAGCCGGGCGGCGAACGCGCCGAACCACCATGCTATAATCCGCCGCGCTCGGCCTCCGATCCGCACGGGAGTCCCTGAATGTTCGATCGTGACCGGCTGGAAGAACTCCGCAAGGCGCTGGAACGCTGGGAGGAAACGACTCTTCACCAGTCGAAGGCGCGCCTGCCGGAGCGCCGGGAGAGCTTCATCACAACGTCTTCCGCGCCGATCGACGCCCTCTACACCCCTCTCGACATCGCCGACCTCGACTACGACCGTGATCTGGGGCTTCCCGGCGAGTACCCCTACACCCGGGGGATCCATCCGACACTCTACCGCAGCCGCCTGTGGACCATGCGCATGTTCGCCGGCTTCGGCACGGCGGAAGAGACCAATCGCCGCTTCCACTATTTGCTCGAGCAAGGGCAGACCGGGCTCTCGATCGCCTTCGACCTACCCACCCTGATGGGGTACGACACCGACGCCCCGGAAGCGCTTGGCGAGTTCGGCAAGTGCGGAGTCGCTATTTCGTCGCTGAAAGACATGGAGATCCTTCTCGACGGGATCCCGCTCGATAGGGTCTCCAGCAGCATGACGATCAACTCGCCGGCGGCCGTCATTTGGGCGATGTACCTCGCTGCCGCCGAGAAGCAAGGCGTCTCGCCCGACCGGCTCCGGGGAACGATCCAGAACGACATCCTCAAGGAGTACATCGCCCAAAAGGAGTTCATCTTCCCCCCGGAGCCATCGATGCGGCTGGTGGTCGACACGATCGAGTTTGGCACCCAGCACGTGCCGCAGTGGAATACGATTTCGATCTCCGGTTACCACATCCGCGAGGCCGGATCGACCGCCGCCCATGAGCTCGCCTTCACCTTGATCGACGGGATGGAGTACGTACGATGGGCGCTCGCCCGCGGCCTGGCGATCGACTCCTTCGCCCCCCGTCTCTCGTTCTTCTTCAACGCCCACAATGACTTCTTCGAGGAGATCGCCAAGTACCGCGCCGCACGCCGGATCTGGGCGCGCGAAATGCGCGAGACCTTCGGCGCAGCCGACCCGCGCGCGTGGCTCATGCGGTTCCACACCCAGACAGCCGGGGTCAGCCTGACCGCCCAACAGCCCGAGAACAACATCGTCCGCGTCACCTTGCAGGCCCTGGCCGCCGTGATCGGCGGCACCCAGTCGCTCCATACCAACTCGATGGATGAAGCGCTGGCGCTCCCCTCCGAGGAGGCGGTGACCATCGCGCTTCGCACGCAGCAGATCCTGGCCGAAGAATCCGGGGTCGCCAACACCATCGACCCGCTGGGAGGCTCGTTCTTCGTCGAAGCGATGACCGACCGGATGGAGCGGGAGGCGCGGGCGGTGTTCCAGCGCGTCGAAGAGCTGGGCGGCGTTCTGCCGGCTATCGCCAGGGGCTACTTCCAGCAGGAGATCGCCGACTCTGCCTATCGCTACCAGCGCGAGATCGACGACGGCGAGCGTTCGATCGTCGGGGTGAACGCCTTCCGGGACGACAAGCCGATCAGGATCCCGATCCTGCGGATTGATCCCGCCGGCCTGGAGCGTCAGCAGGACCGTCTTCGCCGACTCCGGGCCGATCGAGACAACGGCGCTGTCGGGCAGGCGCTCGATCGGCTCCGAATCGCCTGTCAGGGCACGGAGAACACGATGCCCTTCATCCTCGATGCTGTCCGCTCCTACGCGACTCTCGGGGAGATCGTCGATGTGATGCGAGGCGTCTTCGGCACGTACGTCGAGCCGAGCTTCGTCTGACCCCGGCTTGGCGAACCCGCCAGGCCCGACCCTGTCGCTACCGTTCGACCCCTCTCAGCCTACAAGGCACCGATGGAAAGCCGCGAACTCTGGGCCGCCGCATGCCGACAGCCAAAGTGGCTTACGGCTTCATCCAGAATCCAAGACGTGTGCAGGAGAAAGCTCTCGCGGATGATCGGATGCAGCCTCACGAGGAAGCGGCGCAGGTCGTTCTGCAGATCGAGGATCGGTGTCTGCGTGCAGGTCTCCAGCCACGCAATCGTGTTCTGGCGATACGGTTCGTTGAGGGCGACCACCCGATCGGCCAGCATCTTTGCTTCCTGGTCCCAGGGCTGCATACTTCGCCTCCTTGGCTCTCCGCGTCGTCGGCAGAGGTCTTGGCGGCGATCGATGCAAGGAGCAGGCCAGATCGGCGCGGCTTGTTGAGATTCCGATCCCGGGCGGATATCATCATGACGATGACGGACTGGACCCCGGCCTACCTCGAACGGATCCGTACCGACGAACTCGTTGAGCGGGCCGATTGGGCGCAGGCGCACATGGCCTCCTGCGACCTATGCGCCCGGATGTGCCGAGTGGACCGCGCCGAACGCCTCGGTGCCTGCCGCACGGGTCTCCGGGCGCGCGTGGCGTCGTTCGGACCCCACCACGGAGAGGAGGATCCGCTCCGAGGCTGGGCCGGCTCCGGGACGATTTTCTTCGCCTCGTGCAACCTGCGCTGCCAGTACTGTCAGAACCACGACATCTCGCAAGGAGGCCTCGGGCGTGAAGTGACGCCCGATGAGATCGCCCGGATGATGCTGGTCTTGCAGGATGCCGGCTGCCACAACATCAATCTGGTTTCTCCGTCGCACGTCGTCGCACCGATCCTCCAGGCGTTGGTGGTTGCGGCCCGCTCGGGATTGCGCTTGCCAATCGTCTACAACACCGGAGGCTATGACTCGCTGGAGGCCCTCACCCTGCTCGACGGTGTGATCGATATCTACATGCCCGACATGAAGTACAGCGAGACACGCACCGCCCGACGCTTGTCGCGGGCACTGGCCTACCCGGAAGCCAACCGCCGCGCCGTCCGTGAGATGCACCGTCAGGTGGGGGATCTGGTGATCGACTCGCAGGGCCTGGCACGGCGGGGATTGCTCGTGCGCCACCTGGTCCTGCCCGGCGACCTTGCCGGCACGTCCGAGGTCGTCCGTTTCCTTGCCGAGCAGATCTCGGTCGAGACTTACCTCAATCTGATGGACCAGTACCGTCCGGCCTTTCACGCCGGCCAGTTCCCGCCACTCGACCGCCCCCTACGGAGGGATGAATATCAGCGGGCCGTGGACGTGGCGCGTCGCGCCGGCCTCGCCAGGCTGGACGAACGGAAGGCGCTGCTCTTCTGACGCCGTGCCGGCAGGAGCAGCCCGAGACGGACTCCCTAGTCCAGGAACATCGGCAGGCCTTCGACCCCCCGGATGCGCGGCCGATAGGCGGCTGGATCATAGAGCTTGTCCACCGCGACATGGCGCTTCCCCTCACCGGTGACCGAAATCGGCACGTGGACGTAGACGCCGTTGCGCAGCGCGACCATCTCGCCCGACACCCCAGCCAAAGCCAGTTCGGAGGCCATTTCGCCGTAGATGCGCGCCACCATCCGGTCCAAGGTATCCGGGGGCCCGGAGCGCATGATGTAGCTCAGGGTTTGCGTGAGGACGTCGAGCCCGGTGTGCTTCTTGATCAGTTCGCCCGTGATCTCTCCGATCCCGCCAAGTTTCCGATGGCCGTAGGCATCGGCCACGCCGCGCACCACCATTTCGCCTCCAGCGAGCTTGGCGCCCTCCGAAATCACGATCATGGCATACCCGCTTGGGTTGCGGCGCTTGTCCGATGCCGCCAGTTCCGCGAGGATCACGTCGTCGAAGGGCACCTCGGGGATGACCACCCGGTCGGCGGAGGCCAGGTAGCCCGTCACCAGCGCCGTTTCCCCGCTGTACCGTCCGAACAACTCGATCACGGCGATCCGCTCATGGGATCCGGCAGTGCTCCGGAGATTGTCGAGGGCATCGACGCTGCGGGTGACGGCCGTGGAGAACCCGATGCAGTAGTCGGTCCCGTAGACGTCATTGTCCATCGTCTTCGGGATCGCTACGACCGGGATGCCTTCTTCGTGCAACCTCAACGAATACGACAGGGTGTCGTCGCCGCCGATCGTCACCAGCAATTGGATCCCCTGGCTCTCCAGGACCCGAAGCACGTGGGAAGTGAAATCCTGCGGGTCGTCTCCCCTTCGCTGCGTCGCCAGGAAGGACGGGGTGTCCTTCGCTTTCACCCGGGCCGGGTTGGTGCGAGACGTGTGAAGAAAGGTGCCGCCGGAGCGGTCGATCGCCCGCACCACGTCGCGGTCGAGGGGCAGCAGGTTCGCTTCCACCGACGCGGGATCGTCGGGGTTCAGGTGCAGCAACCCTCCCCACCCTCTCCGGACGCCGACGATCGTGTGCCCGGCGTCGCACACGCGATGAACGACGGTCTGAATACACGGATTGAGTCCGGGGACGTCCCCGCCGCCTGTCAGAATTGCGAATCTCATCGATCACTCCACGCTGAGGACGGGGCCCCCGGGCCAAGGCTGCCCGGCGGCCGATAGCGGATCCTACTGTAGGCGAAGACGCTCCACTGAAACCATCCCCTCGCCCAATAACAGATTCAGTTGACCTACAAGGTCACGGCACACTCCGGTCGTCGAATTCGGGAACTCGAGGTGGTATTGCCGGGAGGCTTCGAAGACGTGGAAGACGAACCGGTCTCGCCCCGGATAGGAGAGCAGCAAACCATGGACCCTGCGCAAGCGACGGGCGTCCCGTGGCAGATCCCCTGTCGACTTCAAACGGATCGTCAGCAAGCGGGGATCCAGATCGCCGGGTTCGCGCGCCCCAGGATCGATCAGGAGCGACGGCTCCGGGTAAAGGCCTGCTACCGACGCCGGGGACGGCTCGCGCTCGACCTTCGGCTGCGCCGGAGCCGCCTCGACCGACGCCGTGATGTCCTCCGCCGGAACCGGCGCTTCGCGTGGAATCACCTCGCCGTTTGGAACCAGAGAGCCGGGGTCGGGCTCGAATTCGGGCTCCGGAGGGATCGTATCCTCGGCGGGCGACGGCTCGGACGACACAAGCGGGCGGACGACGGAGAACTCGGTTGTAATCAAGTCGGCAAGGATCTTCGGATCGCCGCGCTCCGCGTCCACCTTGCCGCGCGCAACAACGATCTTGCGCGGCTCAATCCAACCGGCGATGTCCTTCCAGACGCGGCTGAACACGACCAACTCGATTGTGCCGTGCAGATCCTCCAGGCTCACGAATCCCATGGCCTTGCCCGAGCGAGTCTGATAGGGACGGACCGCCGTCACTTCCCCGGCAACACAAACATCGTGTCCGTGTTCGGCGTCGGACAGCTCCGCCGAGCTGTGACTGACGATCTCGCTGAGATCCGCAAGATGGCGGGTTAGCGGGTGATCCGAAATGTACACGCCCAGGAGTTCCTTCTCCCACTGCAACTGCTGGCGGCGGGGCGGCTCCGAACCAACCTCAGCGGCCACTTCGATCGCATCGGCCACACCCGTGGCGGCTCCGAACATGCTCATCTGACCGACATCCAGGGCCCGGAAGTGCGCGTTCGAAGCGGCCACGACATGATCGAGGGCCGCCAGCACCGAGCTTCGACCGCCAAACGAATCGAGCGCCCCCACCCGGGCCAGGCTTTCGAGGGCGCGTTTTCCAACACTCCGGAGGTCGACCCGCCGGGCGAGATCCCCCAGATCGCGGAAGGGGCCTCCGGCCGCCCGCTCATCGAGAAGGGACTGGACGGCGCTCTCTCCGACGTTCTTGATCGCCGAGAGCCCGTAGCGAATGGCGCGCCGGTCGGGGTCGATCTCGAAATCCAGTCCGCTGGTGTTGATGTCGGGGCCGAGGATCTCGATCCCCATGCGGCGGCAATCGGCGATGTAGATCGCCACCCGGTCGGTATCCCCCTTGAACACCGACAGCAGCGCCGTCATGTACTCCAGCGGATAGTGCGTCTTGAGGTACGCAGTCTCGACGCACAGGACGGCGTAGTCGGCGGCATGGCCCTTGTTGAAACCGTAGCGGGCGAATGTTTCCCAGTCGTCGAAGATGGCGTGTGCGTCGGATTCCGGGATTCCCTGGCCCAGGGCTCCCCGGACGAACTTGTCGCGCTCGTTGTGTAGGGCATCGGCCTTCTTCTTGGCGACGGCTTTTCGCAGGTTGTCGGCGTCGGAGGCGGTGTAGTCCGCCAGCTGCATGGCGGTGTACATGATCTGCTCTTGGTACACCGTGATGCCGTAGGTCTCCTCGAGGATGGGCGCCAGCCTGGTGTGCCGGTAGCTGACCGCCTCCTCGCCGTGCATACGCCGGATGTAGTCCGGGATGAACTGCATCGGCCCCGGGCGGAAGAGCGCCACCATGGCGGTAATGTTCGCCAGGCGCGTCGGCTTCATCTCCATCAGGTAGCGGCGCATGCCGCTCCCTTCAACCTGGAACACACCGAGCACCTCGCCCCGACCGAGCAAGGCAAACGTCTCAGGGTCATCGAGCGGGATGGAGTGGATATCAAGCTGGACCCCGTGCCGGTCGGCGATGAGCGCGCAAGCTCGGGCCATCACCGTCAGGGTGGAGAGGCCGAGGAAGTCGACCTTGAGCAGTCCCAGCGAGTCAAGCACATCCATGGCGAACTGGGTGACCGCCGTCACCGGCCCCTGGCTGTCGCCGCCCTTGGTCGGCCGGTGCAGCGGGATGTAGTCCAGCAGGGGCCGATCGCTGATGATGACCCCGGCGGCATGAGTCCCGGCGTTGCGGACAACTCCCTCCAGGCGGCCCGCCGTGTCGATCAGCTCCTTCATGTACGGGGCGCTGTCGTAGGCGTCGTGGAAAACGACGACGGTCTCGAGGGCTTCCTGGAGCGAGACCGGCTTCCCCGGGACGTTCGGGACGAGCTTGGCGACCCGGTCGACCTCTGGCAGGGGGATATCCAGGACCCGCCCCACATCGCGTATCGCCGCCCGGGCCCCGAGCGTGCCGAAGGTGATAATCTGCGCCACCCGGTCGCGGCCGTACTTGTCAGCGGCGTACTCCAACACGTGGTGACGCTGGTCATCCTGGAAGTCCAGATCGATGTCGGGCATCGAGATCCGGCCGGGATTGAGGAAACGCTCGAAAATCAGGCCGTGCTCCAAGGGATCGACCAACGTGATCTCGAGACAGTAGGCGGCGATCGACCCAGCGGCCGAGCCGCGGGCGTTGTACCAGATCCCCTGATCGCGCGCGAACCGACACAGGTCCCATACGATCAGGAAGTAGGCGTCGAACCCCATCTCGTGGACGACGGCGAGCTCGTAGTCCAGGCGCTTCATGAGCTCGGGGTCGTCGGCGCGCGCCCCGTACCGCCGACGCAGGCCCTCGATCGACAACCGGCGCAGGAAGACCTCGGGGGCTTCCCCGGTCGGAACTTCGAAGTGCGGCAGGCGGTACCCCTCAAAATCCAACCGGACATCGCACTGCTCGGCAATCGCCAAGGTATTCGACAGGGCTTCGGGCATCTCAACGAACAGGGCCTGCATCTCCTCCGCCGAACGCAGGTAGTAGGAGGGATCCGTCATCCGCATTCGATCCGGATCCGAACGCACCGCTCCGGTCTGGATGCACAGGAGCATGTCCTGGAGTTCCCAGTCCTCCGGTCGGATGTAGTGCACATCGTTCGTGGCGACCAGCCGCCCACCGACGCGCCGAGCCTCTTCCAGGAGTAGGCGGTTCACCTCGGGGAGCTCGGGGATGTTGTGTTGCTGGAACTCAAAGAAGAATCGCTCCCGGCCGAAGACGTCCATGTACCAGTCGACGAGGCGACGGGCCTCCTGGGTGCGGCCCTCGATTAACGCCCGCGGGATCTGCCCGGAGAGACAACCACTGGTGCAAAGCAGCCCTTCGGCGTGTTCCGCCAGGAACTCCCGGTCGATGCGCGGGCGATAGTAGAAGCCCTCCAGCTGCGAGGCCGACGCAATCCGGATCAGGTTGCGATACCCGACATCGCTCTCGGCCAGCAGCAACAGGTGAAAGGCGCGGTTGTCGATCTGGGGGTCTCGGTCCGACATCCGCCGCGGCGCCAGATAGGCTTCCATACCGATGATCGGACGGATCTCAGCCTTGCGGGCGGCGCGGTAGAAGTCGACGACGCCGTGCATGACCCCGTGGTCCGTCAAGGCCAAGGCCGGCATGCCCAGCGACTTGGCCTGCGCCACCAGGTCGCCGACGTGGCTCAGACCATCCAGCATGGAGTACTCGGAGTGAACGTGCAGATGAACAAACGACATGGAAGGGAACGCATCCGATTATAGCAACCCCGTGCCATGGCGCCAGGTCGCGAGGAATCGAACGGGGGCGGCCTCGCGGCCGCCCCCGAGTCGCGTGCGATGGGTCACCTCAGGCAGAAGGGATCGGGGCCGGCGGACCCGAGCTCGCCGCTTCCTGACCGCCGAACCGGGTCAGGACGACGGCGCCGAGACCGATCAGCCACAGCACCAACACCACCAGGCCTCCCACGCAGGGGATGAGGTCGAAGGCAGCCGCCACGAACGACAGCAGCAACGTCCCCAGGCCGGCCTGCGTGGCCGGATGCCACTCACGCTTGAGCGCTTCGGATAGACGGATGCCGACCTCGAGGCCGAGCGCGGTCCAGCCGAAGACGAGCGCGGCAGCGAAGATCACCGCTCCGATCACGCTGAAGGGGATCAGGCAGATCGTGATCGCCAGGAAGACGATCACCAGCACCGCCAGGAAGCCCGTCAGCAGCCCGAATCCGCCGGAGGCGACCGGCTGGGAGATGACCGCCCGTCCGACGCGGGCCGTTCGCTCAGGCCAGAACATGACGATCAAGACCGCCAGCCCGGCCATCAGCAGGGCCCGCAGCAGGGACCAGCCGAAACTTGCCAGCGGACTCATGATCGAAAGTGTTCCCACGGTTCGGAACGGGAAATCGGGCATCGAGAAGGCTTGCGGAGGAACCATGACGCCCTGACCTTCGAAGTCGAAGCCAGTCCAGGCCTCTGCGGTAACCTGGCCCTGGACTACCGCGCCCTCCGCCCGGTCTACTACGGCGCCCATGGTGATCAGATCCCCGCGGACGACCGCCTCCGACCCGAGCGTGGCGATCCCGCCCAAGGCGAAGAGGTCACCATCGATGGTCCCGTCGGCCTTGACGAACCCGCCGAGCAGGACGACGTTCCCGGTGACCCTCGAGTCCGTCTCGAGCGTCGCCGCACCGCCGACGACAACGAGGTCCCCGGTGAGGACCTGCCCGCTGGGCAGCGTGTAGGTCCCGCCGAGGACGACCCGTCCGTCGAGCTCCTCGGCCCCTTGACCGGCAGCGAAGGCGACCGCAGGGAACGCTAGGGCGGCCAGCAGGACGATAGGAAGTGCAACTCGAAGCGATTTCATTTCAGTACTCCTCTCACTGAGAATCGACGGATGGAGATCGACCAGGCTACGGCCGTGAGCCCAGTCGCGGTTACGAGCGCGGTCAGCGACAGAAAGACGCCGGAGACCGTCACCAGAGGAAGGCTCCTGAAGATCGTCTGACCGATTTCGCCTAGGGTCCGTACCCAAAGGATCCAGCGCACCGTTTCCTGCAAACCATCAGCAAACAGGAGGGACAACGAGCCACCGGTCAAGAAGAAGACGGAGCCGACCAGTAAGGTTGTCACCCCCGTGGCGACCAAGGCGCCCGCCAGGAGCCGCCAACCGGCGGCGCGCTTGCGCCGCAGGTCTTCCTGCGTCCGCAGAGCAGACCAGCGAGCCGAGAACCCGGGGGCCGGAGCCGCCATCGGCGCCGCTTGGAAGATCGACTCGACCTCCCGCAGGGATCCGCTGAGCCCTCGACACTCCGGGCAATCCCGCAGGTGCGACGCCAAGTCCTGCTCCTGCTGAGGATCCAACCGCTCTGAAGAGAGCAGCCAGGCATCATATGGCTTGTGGTTCATTGGCAGCTCCTCTCCTGCTGGGACTGTGCTCCCCGGCCTGCATTCGGTCGGCCAGGGCTCGACGGGCTCGGTAGAGCCGGGTGCGGACCGCGCTGGAACTCATCCCAACGGCCTCTCCGATCTCTTCGATCGAAAGGTCGTACCAGTAGCGGAGCGTGATGACCGCCCGCTCTTCCGGCGCGAGGCCCTCCAACAGCTGGGCGATCTCCGCCTCCGCCTCGCGCCGGATCAACGTGGCCTCCGGGCTCGGATGGGAGGATGGGATCTCCATGTCGTCGATCGGCTGGAAGCCCAGCAGGCGACGGCGGCGCAGGAGATCGATGCAGTGATGGGCGGCGATCGAGAGGATCCAGGTGCGCGGTGATCGCCGTTCGTCGTAGCGGTCAAGCTTCCGGTATGCCCGCAGGAAGGTCTCCTGGGCCGCATCTTCAGCCAGGTTCCGATCCGAGAGCATCCTGTAGCAGAGGTTGTACACGGGCACCTGATAGGCCTCCACGACCGCCTCGAACGCCTCAGGGTCCCCGTCTCGGGCTTGTTGCAGCCAGTTGACATCCGCTATCAATGGGTGATCCATGGCGTCCCGTTCTACCCTACTCTACGAACGAGTCCTCGGAACGTCGCGTCGGGCAGGGGTCGGTTGGAGAGCCGGCAGGGACTAGGCGATAGCATCTCGCCCGGCAAGATCGCGGACCATATAGGTCCCATTCAGGCGGTAGCCTCGGGCCGCGTAGTAGTCCCGCGTGCCTACGGCGCTGATGACCGCCAGGCGGCGGTACCCGCGAGCCGCCGCCCGGCCCTCGGATTCGTGCAAGAGTCGCGCGCCGAGCCCCACGTGCTGTGCGGCGCCGCCCTGCCCGCGCCCGATCTCGAGCGATGGGCCAACGACGTGGAGCTCCCGCAGCAGCGCCGCGCCAGCCAACTCGCGCAATGGAGGCGCGGCCGACGGCAGGGACAAACGGGCGTAGGCCGCCAGGCGGTCGTCGTCCGTCAGGAGCTCCAGGAATACCTCGTCAGCGCCGCCGGCCGAGTAGCCGGTCGCTTCTAAACGCAGGCCGTCGGTATCGATCGGGTGCCCCCGGACCTCCCTGCAGCGAATACATCGGCAGCGGGTCCCTCGCCGTTGCATCTCGGCCTGGACATCCTGGCGCAGGCTGGTCCGGCGATTCCCCTCGACAACGTGGTTCGAGGGGATATCGCGGATGACCCGGTTCACGCGGCAGTAGACCGGTATGGTCGGCTTGATGTCGGCAAGGAGATCGACGAGTTGGTCAGTCGAGTAGGGGTGGTATTCGCCGCGTTTCCATACCGGGTACAGATCGGAGTTCTCGAGCAGCTGACACGGGTAGATCTTGATCTCGTCGGGACGCAGCCCGTCATCCGACCACAGGCGCGGAAAATCTCGACGATCCGCAGCCGGATCCGAACCAAGGAGGTTGGGCATCCAGTGCAGCACAATCTTGAACCCGGCGGCTCGCAACAGCCCTACGGCGCGGCGGAGATCCTCGACCGTATGGCCGCGCCGGTTTCTCGCCAGGATGGCATCGTCGAGGCTCTGCGCGCCGAGCTGTACTTTGGTGACCCCCAGGCTTCGCAGCCATCCGATCTCTTCAAGCGAGATCCGATCGGGGCGCGTTTCGATCACCAATCCGACGTTCCGGTGCCGGGCGGCACTGTTGGCCGCCTGGGCCTGGGCCAGCCCCGCCGACTCGAAGCCGTTCATCGCGTCCAGGCAGCGCCGGATGAATTCGGCCTGGTACGCACGCGGATACGCGCTCCAGGTCCCGCCCAGGATCAGGAGCTCGACCTTGTCGACCGGATGACCGATCGCCGCCAGCGCCTCCAGACGCGCCGACGTTTGGAGAAACGGGTCGAAGTTGTGCTCCAGGGCACGCGCCGCGCCGGGCTCATCCGGCAGGTACGACTTCGGCATCCGCACGTCGGTCGGGCAGAAGATGCACTCCCCGGGACAGGGAAAGGGGCGCGTGAGGACCGTGACCGTCGTTACACCCGAGAGCGTCCGGACCGGCTTCATGCGTAGCCGGCGAAGCAGGTCTGTGTCAGGCGCCCACTCCCCCGACCGGACCACTTCCCGATAAACGTGCACCAGGTGGTGCTTGCCCAGGTACCCGCCCTGGGGAAGCGGATGGCGGCGGACGGCGCGCATCACTTCCATCCCGGCTCGCACGTCCTCCAGCGCGAGCCGGGCGAGGCGCATGTCTTCCGGTCGATAGCGCCGGGTCTCCAGCCAGGTTTCTCGGCGTCCCATCAGCAGTAGAATGACATCGTGCGCTCCGACGTCCGCGAACAACTCTTGCAGGTTAATCGCGCATTCTATCAGACCCTCGGAGAGGCCTACGCCGACACCCGGCCCAAGCCCCAACCGGGCGTGCAGCGAGTCGTCGATCGGATCAACACCGATGCGACGGTGTTGGACGTCGGCTGCGGCCACGGACTCGTCGCCGAAGCTCTCTCACGCGCCGGATTTCGCGGCCGGTATCTCGGTGTCGATTCCAGCGAACCGCTTCTCTCCCGTGCGCGGCAGCAGGCGCTGGCGCCGTGGGCGGACTTTCGCCTGGCAGATGTCTCCCACCCCGATTGGCGCAGGCATGCCGAGCTTGTCCCTGACGCCTTCGACTGGGTCCTGGCGTTCGCCGTCCTTCACCATTTGCCCGGCGAGGCGCTTCGCCTTCGATTCGCATCGGACCTCGGCGTGTGCCTGAGACCTTCGGGGATGGCCGCGGTTTCGGCCTGGGACTTCACCCGGAGCGCACGCCTGCGCCAGCGGGTGGTCGACTGGAGCGCGATCGGCCTGGCCGCCTCCGATCTCGATCCGGGGGACGCTCTGCTCGACTGGCGGAGCGGCGGCTACGGATTGCGCTACGTCCACCATTTCACGCCCGACAAACTGACTGATCTGGCGCAGCGGGCTGGCCTCGAAGTGGCCGAGACCTACCGCCGCGACGGAGAGGATGGTCAGCTCGGGCTGTATCAAATTTGGCGTCGGGCGGCCGTCTCTCCGGGCGACGTGGTAAAATCGGCCCTCCGGGAACGAAGGGTGTGACCCACCCGGAGGGATGGCCGAGCGGACGAAGGCGGCTGTCTTGAAAACAGCTGTGGGGCAACCCACCGGGGGTTCGAATCCCTCTCCCTCCGCCTGGCTGCCTGTCCGGGGAGGTGCCGGAGTGGCCGATCGGGGGCGCCTGCTAAGCGCTTGTCGGGGTCTTAAAGCCTCGACCGAGGGTTCGAATCCCTCCCTCCCCGCCAATGCCTCGGTTTCCGAGGCTCGCTTGCCCTCGTAGCTCAGCGGATAGAGCACTTGGTTGCGGACCAAGGGGCCGCGTGTTCGAGTCACGCCGAGGGCGCTGGAGCCGCTTCCCGAGGGAAGCGGCTCGATCTTGAGTACATGTTCGACATTGCACCGTGGAGGGACGCATGGCAGCGTGGGTTGTCTTCCTTCTGGGCCGGGCCGCTGCCCCACCGGCCTATCTTGATCCTGGATCCGGCAGCTACCTGATCCAACTGGTACTCGCCGGTGCCCTTGGGGCGCTCCTCGCCATCCGCATGTCGTGGGGGCGGATCAAGGGGATGTTCCGGCGCGGCGAACCCGCCGAGGATGAGCAGCCAGAGAAGCATGACGAGTAGCGGTCGCAGCGGCGCCTCGTTCCGCGACCCGAGCGGATTCCTGTTCGTCCGCGACGGGACTCTCTATCGACAGATCAATCAATCCTACCGTCCCGCCTACGACCAGCTGATCGAATCGGGGCTCTTCACAGAGCTTGTCCAGGGCGGCTGGTTGATCCCTCACGAACCGATGGGGATCCCGCCAGCCGAGCCGGCGATCGCCTCGCTGATCATCCGGCCGGAGCCGGTGTCCTTCATCTCCTATCCCTATGAGTGGAGCTACAGTCAGCTCCAGGACGCCGCCCTGGCGACGCTCGAGATTCAACAACGCGCCCTAAAGCGCGGACTCTCTCTCAAGGACGCCAGCGCCTACAACATCCAGTTCCACCGGGGCCGCCCCGTACTGATCGATACCCTTTCCTTCGAGCCCTACCGAGAAGGGGAGCCGTGGGTCGCCTACCGCCAGTTCTGCCAGCACTTCCTGGCACCACTGGCCCTGATGAGCCGGCGCGATATCCGCCTCGGCCAACTCCTCCGCCTGCACATCGATGGGGTCCCCCTCGATCTGGCGGCGCGCCTGCTACCCTGGCGAGCCCGCTTGAATCCGGGTTTGCTGACCCACATCTACCTACATGCCGCCAGCCAGCACCGCTATGCCGGCGCCGATATCCGCAGCGAGCGACGCGGCCGGGGCATGAGCAAGAACGCGTTCCTCGGCCTCATCGACAACTTGCGAAGAACCGTTTCAAGGCTCACATGGTCTCCGGGACGCACTGATTGGGCCGAGTACGGCCAGATGCACAACTACACCCCGTTCGCCTACGAAGCCAAACACCGCATCGTCGGGGACTTCCTCGACCGGTCCCGGCCAAGATCCGTCTGGGACTTGGGAGCCAACGTCGGTGAATTCAGCCGGATCGCCTCCGACCGCGGCGTGCCTACCATCGCCTTCGATATCGATCCTTCCGCTGTGGAGGTGAACTATCGTCAGGTTCGTCGAGCCGGAGAAACGAATCTGTTGCCGCTGCTGATGGATCTGACGAATCCGAGCCCTGCTCAGGGCTGGCAGCATGCCGAGCGGGAAGCGATGGTCTCCCGGGGTCCCACCGACCTGGTGATGGCGCTTGCCCTGATCCACCATCTAGCGATCGGCAACAACGTCCCCCTGCCCCAGCTGGCGTCCTTCTTCGCCGACCTCGGTCAGTGGCTGATCCTCGAGTTCGTCCCGAAGTCCGACAGCCAGGTGAAGATCATGTTGGCGTCGCGGGAGGACATCTTCTCCGACTACCACCAGCAAGGCCTGGAGCGAGCCCTGGCCGCCTTCTTCGATCTTCGCGAAGCCCACAAGATCCAGGACTCGGAACGCACCCTCTACCTGTGGGAGAAGCGCTAGGCCCACGCCGAGGAAGCGTCGCGGTCGAAGCCCCTGGCCCGAAGCGGGAAGAAGGGTTCCGCGCCCCAAGGCCGCGGTTTCGCCCGGGTCCGAATGGGAGAGATCCCAGCCAGCGGATGAAGGCTTAGGGAAGCACGTTCCAGGGGTTGACGAAGCCGTCCCCGTAGCGCACTTCGAAGTGCAGGTGCGAACCCGAGCAGTTCCCGGTGCATCCCATCAGGCCCACGAGGTTCCCCTGGAAGACGGAGTCTCCGCACCCCACGTTGACCTGGCTTAGGTGGGCATAGAGCGTCTGCCAGTCGTTGCCGTGGTCGACGACTACGACATAACCGTAGCCCCAGTCGTTCCATCCCGCGTAGACAACGACACCCGAATCGGACGCGGTGATCGAGTGGCCGGTGGAACCGGCAATATCGATCGCCGGATGCCCCAGGGAAGGGTTGTAGTCGAAGCCAGACAGGTAGCGCAGCGGAGTCGGCCACGCGAAGGCCCCGGTCCCGACCGGCCCATCGTATACCGCGCCGCACGCACCCGGCCCGAGGATCTTGGCCACTCCCGGATTGGCGCGCGAGATCCGGGGAGATCGCCACGTCGGGATCTCACGCGTCCCGCCTGGGATCACCAAGACCGTCCCGGCCGCAATCGATGGATTGGCCGGATCCAAATCCGCCTCGAGCTGATTCCCGGGCCAATCGAGGATTTCCTGAGGGGATACCCCGAAGAATTTCGCCACGCCGTTCAGGCCATCGCCTTCGTGCCAGGTGTAGGCCGTCCCATCGACGGGGAGTACATTCAACTCCTGACCGGGCTGGAGACTGTGCGGGTCGTCTCCCAGGATGTCGAAATTGCCCCACAGGATGGTCTCCGGCTTGAGGCCGAAGCGCTCAGCAATCCCGAAGAGGGAATCCCCGGCCTGGACGACATACTTGATGATGTCGAGCCGCGGTCGCGAAGGAATCTCGGTATGGGGATCGGTCCGCCGCTGGACGGCGGCCCGCTGCACGGCGCCACCCGAGAAGGGCGGCAGGGTCGCGGGCTCGATCCCGGCGAACACCGTCGGGGTGATCTCCGCCGCCAGAGCTGAAACCGGCGCGCGTCGTAAGCCTTCCAACGGGAGCGAAAGCCATCCGGCGCGAGCGGCGACGACCCCGAGCACAACAAGCCCCAGGGCCGCCAGGTGGCCGGCATACCGCAGCACGGTTTCTCGCCACCCGCGCTGGGTCACCGAGTGCCAAAGCGCCCTCAGGTTTCGGACCCGGGCCGGGCGTCCTTGGGCCGGGGTCGGTTGGGATCCCTGTTCCTGCTCCATCAGGCTGGCAT
>DATIPT010000015.1:0-3734 GCA_035471625.1 Anaerolineales bacterium | reverse complement strand
ATCGGGCAGTTCCAGGGGATCGGCTTCAAACTGGCCGACATGAAGACTCGCATTGAGGCCAGCCGCCTCCTGATCTATCAGGCGGCGCTTGCCAAGCAGCGGTCGAAGGACACGGGCCAGCGCTACACCCTCGAAGCCTCGATGGCCAAGCTGTTCGCCTCGGAAACATCGATGTTCTGCGCCCACGCAGCCGTCCAGATCCACGGCGGGGTGGGTTACTCGAAGGAGTACCCGGTCGAGCGGTACTTCCGCGACGCCAAGATCACCGAGATCTATGAGGGGACGAGCGAAATCCAGCGCCTGGTGATCGCCCGGCAGGAACTCGGACTGGGCTAGCTCGAGCCGGCCGGCAAGCCAGCGTGGGAGAACCATGAGCGAACGCGCGGCGGACTCGGGGCCCCCACTAACCCTAACCCAGCTCATCCTCCTGGGGATCGGGATAGCCTGCCTGTTCGCCGGTCAAGCCGCCCTCCAGGCGCGTGGGATCGAGCCCATCACGTTCCGGGCGATCGTACCGACGTTGGGCGGATCCCTCCTGATCCTGCTGGCCTTCTCAGAGACCATCGCTCGTCGAATACCCGGCAAGCTCGCAACCCAGGTGGCAGCCGTCGACCTCGCGGCCCGCCCGGCCGTCGGGAATCCGCTTCTGTTCGCGGCCGCCCTGGCCGCCAGCGCGACCGCCGCCAGCATTGCGGGAGACCAGAGGCTCCTGCGGTTCCCAGTCCTCTCGATCGGGTTCTGGCTGGTCGGGATCGCGCTCGTCCTGGTCGCCGCTTCGGCGATCGAACGCTCCCGGACTCGTCTTCCCCGAGCCGAGTTCATCGCATTGCTACTGATCGTCGCCGGGGCTGGAGCGGCCCGCCTCATCCGGCTAGGCGACATCCCCTGGCTCCTCGCCGGCGACGAAGCCTCCGTCGGGTTGAGCGCCCGGGAGTTCCTCCAGGGAGCATGGAACAACCCTTTCGGGATCGCCTGGTACTCTTTCCCTGCGCTGTTCTTCATCCTCCCGGCCGCATCGATCGCGATTCTGGGTCAGACGATCGAAGGTCTGCGGATGCCGGCGGCGATCGCCGGGATCCTGACGGTGATCGCCCTGTACTTCTACGGTCGCGCCGCGTTTGGTCGTTGGGTGGCGATCCTTGCCGCCGCCTATCTGGCATTCTTCCACTTCCACATTCACTTCAGCCGGATCGGTCTCAACAACATATGGGACGCGCTCTTCCTCACGCTGTTTTCATACCTGCTGTGGCGCGCCTGGTCCGAGGAGCGGCAGGGGCTCTTTGCCTGGGCCGGAATCGTTCTCGGACTCGGATTGTATTTCTACACCAGCACGCGGGTCGTCATCCTGATCCTGTTGCTGTGGATCGCAATCGCGTTCCTGCGCGATCGGCATCGAGCCTCGCACCTGTGGTCCCACTGGCTCATCCTTGCAGTGGCGGCCATCGTTGTCGCCCTGCCGCAGATCACGTTCTTCGCCCGCCATCCGGACGAGTTTGTCGCGCCGATGGCCCGGGTCTCGCTCCTGGGTCCGTGGCTTGAACAGGAAACCGCCCTGACCGGGCTCCCCGCATGGAGGATTCTGGCCAACCAGATGGTGCTCTCCGCCGGAGCGTTCACCTTCAGCAACCTGCGGCATTGGTATGCCATCGACCATCCGATGCTGTTGCCGATCTCTGCGACGTTGTTTCTGATCGGCCTTGGGGTCAGCCTGTGGCGAGCCCTGGACTTGCGCTACACGTGGCCGCTGCTTTGTCTCGGAGGGGCCGTCCTTCTGGGAGGTCTGAGCGAGAGCACTCCGGCGGCGCAGCGGTACATCGTCATCGCGCCCATCGTCGCCGTGCTCATCGCCCTTCCCCTCGCCGAAGCGATCGAGCGCCTTCGCCTCCCGTCCCGTCGGTGGCAGATTGCGATCACGGTTGGCGGGATCGCCGTGCTCCTGGCTGCGGTCGCATCCGACCTGCGCTTCTATTTCTCCGACTACACGCCGTCCCGGCGCTTCTCCGACCGGAACACCGAGCTCTCACAAGACCTGGGACTCTACCTGCGCAGTTCGGGCCTCGAGGCAGCCGGCGTCGAAGTGTTCTTCTTCGGTCAGGGAATCATGGACCACGACTCGATCCCGACGCTTCCCTACCTGGCGCCGGACGCGAATTTCGTCGACGTACCGGATCCCACACCCGACTTCAGCCAATGGTCGCCGGCGTCCCCGGCGGCCTTTGTCTTCCTTGCGGGAAACACAACCGACCTCTCCCGGATCCGGGGAGCCTTCCCCGGCGGGAGCGTCACCGTCCGGCAGGGGACGACCGGCGACGAGCTGTACACGATCTACATCCTGCGCTGACCGAATCGCCCACACCGGCCGCCGCGCAGGCCGCAGGCTATAATCACCTCATCCGCTCGGCGACGGGCGCAGCGGAACCTGTAGCGCGGAGGCGTGCCTTCTTTGCACGCGATCTTCTTCCACAAGCACGGTGGACCTGAGGTCCTGGAATACGGCGAACTCCCCGACCCCACACCGGGCCCGGGAGAGGTCTCCGTGCGCCTCAAGGCGGCGGCCCTGAATCGGGCCGATCTTTGGGTCCGCGACGGTTGGCCCGGCCTGCAGTTGATGATGCCTCACATTCCGGGCGCCGACGGGGCGGGGATCGTCGAGGCGCTGGGGCCGGGGGTCGCTGGACCGGCGCCCGCCACGCGGGTTGTCTTGAACGGAACGATCAGCTGCGGAACGTGCGAGTTCTGCCTGGCCGAGCAAGACAACGTCTGTCGTTCTTTCCATCTCCTCGGCGAGACCATCCGCGGCACCTACGCGGAGACGGTCGTCCTGCCGGCCCGCAACGCCCTCCCCATCCCCGACGGCTTCGACGAACACGCCGCAGCGGCTGCCTCTCTCGTGTTCCTCACCGCCTGGCACTCGCTCGTCACCCGGGGCCAGCTGCAGGCCGGGGAGACGGTCCTGATCGTCGGCGCCTCCGGAGGCGTCAACACCGCCTCGATCCAGGTCGCCAAGCTGGCCGGGGCACGGGTGCTCGTCGTTGGGTCGTCGCCGCAGAAGCTCCAGCTGGCCGAGTCTTTGGGAGCGGACGTCCTGATCGACCGTACGGCAGAACCGAACTGGTCGAAGGCCGCCTTCGAGGCGACCAACCGGCGCGGCGCCGACGTCGTCGTCGACAACGTCGGCGCGGACACGTTCCCATCCAGCCTGCGCGCCGCCCGCAAGGGCGGACGGGTACTCACCGTGGGCAATACCGCCGGACCACGCTTCGAGATCGACAATCGCTTCATCTTCGGCAAGCATCTGTCCATCCTGGGGTCGACGATGGGTACCCACCAGGACTTCGCCCGCGTGATGGCGCTCGTCTTCGAAGGGAGGCTGCGCCCGGTGATCGATCGGACCTATCCGCTCCGCCAAGCCGCCGCGGCCCAAGCGTACCTGGAGGGCGGGCAGCAGATGGGCAAGATCACCTTGGCGGTCAGCTGAACGCTCGACATGCACACGGACTCCGCAGCCTCCCGGGGCACACAACGCCCACCGTCCGTAACCTTTGTCGCCGTGGTGGGGTTATTCTTCTCGGCCTTCTACCTGGCCAGGCTGATTCTGAGCCTGGCGTCCCCGCCTCTGCCATTGAGCGTGCCGTCGTGGTACCTCCCCCTGACCGGGGCCGTTTGGGGGGGTCTCGGGCTGGCCTTGACCATTGGCTTGTGGCGGGGTTCCCAGAAAGCGTACCGGTGGACGT
>DATIPT010000014.1:0-6523 GCA_035471625.1 Anaerolineales bacterium | reverse complement strand
AACGCGTTCAGGACCGCGTTCAACGCCGATTGATCGGCGATCTCGCCGGCGAGCAGCGTCTCTCCGGACGGGAGGTGGGTGACGGTCAGACCCGCAAACCACTCCGATCGGTCCTCGTCCAGATGTCCGTGCACCCGGATCCGGTAGAACGGCTTCCTACGTTCCGTCACCATCACCCCCGAGCGGAAGGAGAGCGGGCCGCCGAATACCCGCCGAGCACGGCGCTGAAAGCACTACGGACTGTCCGCAAGGGCGCCCAGCGCCGGGAAGAACACGGTTTCAACCAGCGCATCCATCTCTTCCGGCGCGGCCGATAGGACGACCAGATAGGTCGTCGTTTCGCTCTCGGCAACGGCCGCGGCCAGGGTCGACCGGGCCTGGATCATGTAGAGTTTCCAGGAGTGGGCACCGGCCTCGACGGTGTCCATCGGTTCGGACGGCAATCCTTCGGCGCCGAATTCGCCCAGCGTTCCCGCGATGAGTTCCTCCGCGGATTCCTTGGGCGCGCTGCGCTGGACCAGCACCGTGGGATCCGAGGCCGGATCGCCCCGGGCGTGCACACCGGGGGCCAGTTCGCGCCAGCCGGCTGGAACAACGCCGCGGTATCCCATGGCATCGTTCGCGTAGGGAACCAGCTCGATCGCACTCTGCGCCTCGTAGCCGGCCGACAGTGTGTCGAGCATGCCCTGCAGTTCGGCCTGGGGGAGCCAGCGCCCACGCACCATCACGCCTTCGATGGAGCGCGTGTTGCCGATGTCCTCCAGCGGGTTGGAGCGAAGCAGCACCATGTCCGCCCGCTTCCCGACCTCGATTGTGCCCCAATCCTGCGGGTTTCCCATCACCTCGGCAGGGATTCGCGTTGCCGAAGCGAGGGCCTGGTACGGCGTCAACCCGGCCTGGACGAAGAGCTCCAGCTCCCTGTGGATCGAGAATCCCCACACCACGCCAACCGCGCTCGAGTCGCTTCCGACCAACACCGGAATGCCGGCATCGACGAAGGCCTTGAGCTGCCGAAGCTCCAGACTGAGGATCTCCTCCCGCGCCTCCGGCTGTGGCACGATCTCCTCCACGCTGGTCGCGCCCCTCGCCCGCGCGACCCCCCCAAACTCCCCGCCGGCAGCGTCCTTCCAGGTCCTGAGGTAGGCCGGCGGCACGTACCGGTATTCCTCTCGTTCGAAGACCGACGAAGCACTCCAATCCGGCAGATCGTCAAAGAGCGTGAAGGCCGTCACGTCCACGATCATGGTCGGGGTGAAGGCGACGCCGGCTTCGCTCATCAGCGCGACCAGCTCGGGCATCCGCTGATCCGCTTCGGACAGATCGAAGGCGTCCAGGTAATTGGGTCCAGGCTGGCGCGTGTAGTTCTTGGCGTAGAAGGCCATCAGGTTCCCATTGTGCTGGATCTCGGCCCCGGCTCGCACGAGGTCTTCAATCCCGACGGCCGCGGGCACGTGCGCCAGCATCGGCATCCCCAGCTCGTCCGCGGTGGCGGCGACGGCCTCGAAGGTTTCCCGGCTGAGATACCAGTTGACCTTGATGTAGTCGTAGCCTTCGTCGTGAGCCTGGATGACGAGTCTTCGGGCCGTGTCCGGGTCGGTCGCCAGTTCGAACTTCGCCCGGTCGATTGCCAGCCAAGGGCCAACGGCCCGATCGACATTCTCGAATGCGTGGGCGAACTGAGGCGCCAGGGCGATGACGTGCCTGGCCGCGGTGATGGTCGGTCCGAGCATTTCCCCGGCCGCGATCTGGTCGCGGGCTGCCAGGATCTGCGGGCCGGTGCGGACGTAGTTGGCGTTCGGATCCCGAACGGTGGTCACCCCGTTGGCGAGCGCAAGGGTAAGCGAGTCCAGGTTATCGAGGATGTGGAAGTGCATGTCGGCGAGCCCGGGGATGAGATAGCCGCCCTTCCCCTCGATCACCAGTGCATCGGCGGGAACCCGGACTTGGTTCGCCGGGCCGATCTCGACGATACGATCCCCTTGCACGATCACCGTCTGCCCCGTGAGCCATCGGTCGCTGTCCATGGGGATGACGTTGACGCCGACGATGGCCGTCGTCTCTTGTCCCTGGGCCCTGGCCCGTGCCATGGGGGTCAGGATCAGGGAGACGACGGCCGCCACGCCCAGAACCTTGGCCCAGATCAGGACGGTATCCATCACAGGCAGCCTCCTGGCCTGCGGCTTCCAAGTCCGGTTACCCATTGCCTAGCCTCCCAGAAGAGCGCCAAAAAGCGCATCCGAGTCGCCACCGAAGGTCACCCCGGAGGCGATGGAGTAGGTGATGTCCTCGAACTGCGCCATCCCGCCGGGTGAGGTGACGGCCGAAACGAAGGCGATCACACGATCGCCGGCCGGGAACATCAGCACGATTCCCTCCTGCCCCTCGGCGGAGACGGTCATCCTGCCGGCCTCGCGGTCGTTGCCCAGCGAAACGAGATCCGCCTGGCTGAACGTCAGACCGGGATCGACGAGGAACATCGGCATCAGCGATTGAAGAAAGACATCCGGCGAGGCGTCAACCTGGAAGTCGAGTGCCCGAAGTTCGTTGGTCTCGAGCAGTCGATATGGCAGGAACCCGACGTTGACGACCAGATCGCCTTCTTCGGCGCCTCCAGTGGCCCGGTAGCGATCCAGCGCAGCTTCCGAGCTGGCCATGACGAACGCGGCCCCCGGGACTACTTCTTCTTGGCTCCAGCCTTCTGGGACCATCAGGGTGAACATCTCCGTCACCGATTCGGCTTCCTGAAGGTCGATGGCCGGCGCCTCGGACGGCTGATCCGGAGCCTGCCCTTCCGTCTCACGAGTGGGTGTCAACTGACCCGCGCATCCCGCCAGGGTGAGAGCCAGCAACACGAATGCTGCGGCGGCCGCCTTCGATCTTGAATGGTTGGCCAACATGCCCGTCTTCCCTCCATTGGACTGGTATCCGTCGTTCCACTTCCCATCGAGGCGAGTCTATGGGCGGATCCGCGCCCGGGCCACTAACCGGGGTTAGGTCTTGCAGTTAGGTTGGGAGGAAGGCGGGGGTCGTCTAGAGGAGGCGAAGCTCGCGGGCGCGCCGGGACGCCTCGCCACGGCTGCGGACCTCGAGCTTGCGGAAGATGATGTGGTTGTACTGCTTGACGGTGCCCAGCGCGATCACCAATCGATCGGCGATCTCCTGGTTGCTGTGACCCGCTGCCAGCAGCCGCAGGATTTCGATCTCGCGGTTGGTGAGCGGCTCGGCCAGGGCGTCCTGACCGGCAAGCCGGGCGTCCGAGGGGAAGGCTCCAAGCAGTGTCCGCGGGTAGTCCCGATTCGGGCCACGGGTGGCTTCGTCTTCAAGCAGACCCCGCATCGAGCGACCGAAGTCCACGAAGGTCCGAATGTACCCTTCAGGGGCAGCGAGCGTGAGCGCATCCTGAAGCGCCGCCCGCGCCGCGTCGGAAGCGCCCGCGCCCTGGTGGGCCAATGCAAGACAGGCCTTGCTCCGAATGACGCAGTCCAGGCGCCCGGCGGCCCGCCCCGCCTCCGCTAGCCTCTCCAGCCTCAAAGCTGCCTGCCTGGGGATGCCTTCCACGATTTCCAGCCAGGCCAGGGTCAACTGAGCAGAACTCTCGTGATACTCGTCCGTCGCGTGATCCTTCGAGCGGTATTCTTCGGCCCAGTCGGCAGAGGCCGGCGGTGGATCTCGATCCGTTCCCATTGCGGCGCGCATCAGCCACATGCGGGCTCGGGAGGCTTTCAGGTACTCAACGCCGACGAGATCGTCGAACCCTTGCGCCAGGTCGAGCGCCTGCTCCCAGGTCGCCTCGGCCGCTTCGACCGATCCCCTCGCGCCCAGCAATCCGGCGAGCGCAGGCAGGCACCGTCGCTCCACCGTCCGATCCGACAGGAGCTCCCCCAGCTCGAGCGCCTGACGGATTTCGTCCTCAGCCTGATCGAGGGCGTTCTGCTCGTAGAGCACGGCGCCCAGGCCGCTGTGCGCATAGGCGGCGAGCGGCAGTGGCTTCCCGGGGTTCAGCGCTATGCCGTCCCGGATCGCCCGGTGGTAGGTGCGCACCGCGCGTCGCAACTGCCCCTTCAGGACAAAGGTGTCCCCCAGATAGCTTCTTCCGGCGATGATGGTGTAGGCATTGCGCGTGCCCTCCGCCCCCTGGAGGGCCGCCCTCAGCTCCGCTTCCGCTCGTCCGACATCGCCGAGATCGAGGTAGGTGCTTCCCAGATTGAAGTGCGCTGAGCTTCGTACCATCCGATCGGCGGGCGGCAACTCCTTGAGCGCCTGTTCCAGATGGCGGATGGCTGACGAGGCGTCGTGCTGTTTCCGCGCTGCGCCGGCCCGTATGGTGGCGACGTAGCCTCGGATCTTGCGGGCCTGATGGGCATCCGATGAGCTCGAGGCACGCTCGGCGTCCTGCAGGCGGAGCTCCATCTGATCGAACCTTCCGGTCAGATTGTGGATCCATGCAGCCTGGATGGACAGCCACGGCCGTTGCCGGACGAGGTCAACGGGCAAGGCATCGATCCACCGCTGGAGCCTGCGGAGCTGGCCCTCTGCCAGGATCTCCATCCCGGCAGCTTCGACCAGTTCCGCCGCCTGCGGATGGGCTTCCGCCTTCATATAGTGCCCCAGAGCCTCGTCCTTGAGATTGTCCTCCTCACATCTGGCCGCGGCTCTGAGGTGCAGTTCGCGCACCGCGTGCTTCCCAACATCCCGCAGCAGTCGATGCGTCAAGGCATCGCGAAAGAGGTTGTGATATCGGTACGACTCCCGGCGTTCATCCAATGGGACCACGAAGAGGTTGGTCGAATCCAATTCGCGGAGGAGCTCGTGGCTGTCGCGCCGGCCGGTGACCGCGTCGCAGAGCGCCGCCGTCAGGTTCTCCAGGATCGAGGTCTGGAGCAGGAAGAGACGGACTTCTTCCGGTTGTTTCAGTAGGACTTCATCCGTGAGGAAATCGATGACGTACCGATGACTGCCGCTGAACTCGTCGATGAACTCCTGGGGATCTTCCCGTTGGCGCAGGGCCAGGCCTGCCAGCTGAAGCCCCACCGCCCATCCCTCAACCTTCTCGCCCAGCGAAGTGAGAGCGGGCTCAGGGAGGTCGAGTCCCATCGACTTCTTGAGAAACGATGCCGTCTCTTCCGCCGTGAATCGCAAGTCGTCCGCCCGCAGCTCGATCAGCTGTCCCGCTCCCCGCAGGCTCGCCAAGGGCAGCCGTGGATCGGAGCGGGACGCGATCACGACATGCGTGTCGGGCGGGAGATGCCTGAGCAAGAGGCCAATCGCCTCGTGAACAGGCGTGGAGTCGATGAAATGATAGTCGTCCATGACCATCGCCAACTCACCCTTGAACCCGCTCAGATCATGGATCAGGGACGTGGCCAGTCGATCGGCTGATGGGGGAAGGGGGGAGTTCAGCACGGCGAGAGTCGCCGCCCCGAGGCCATCGGCGATGGTCGACAACGAAGTGGCAAGATAGGTGAAGAGGCGCGCCGGGTCGTTGTCGGCTTCATCCAACGTGACCCAGGCGACCGGGATACCCACGTTCCTGGCCCAGGCGCTCAGCAGGGTGGTCTTGCCGTAGCCGGCCGGCGCCGACAGGAGGGTCAGCTTGCGATCGAGCGCGCCAGCCAAAGCCTGCACCAGACGAGGCCGGTCCATGCTGTCGGCGCGCAAGGGGGGGATCGTCGATTTGGCGACGAGCAGTGTATCCGGGCTCAAGTCAGTTCGTGTCTGGGTCGATCGGTCCCGCCTGGGATTGCCTTCGGTCCGGACACTCGACCGTCCGCCGGATTCCTCGACGAGACCCTCACGAGTCTACCCCAAGAACCACTCAGGGCGTGGAGGCGTGTCTTGTTCCGGCAGCCATTCCTCGGTGAGGGTGGCATGCTTTCCACCCGCAATCCTCCGCCGCCTAACGGCCTCGAGCTGAGCCGCCTGGCCAGCCCAGGACTGGTATCGCGCCGAACTCAAGACCCAGGCTGGCCAGGTCGGCTCCAGCGAGTTGTTAGGCGGGCGATTGGAGTCATTGAGGCGTCGATGGCAGGGCCGGAGTCTGGCCGGTGTCGCGAACGGATATGTGGCCTGGGGAGCCATTCTGTGTGTCAATCGGGGAGAATGGACGACTCTGGCCAGTCGCCCACCAGACGTGTAGGACCCCAATCGAAGAACTCTTCGCCTTCGCGCCAGAGCTTGGCGTACGCTTCGCCTTCCTTCGGGTTGTCAATGAACCATTGGTCGATCTGGTCCATTGCAGAGTAGTTTGAGATCTCCTGCCAGGCCTCGAGGTAGTAGTCGGGGCCCAGCCCGAACTGCGCTGCGAAGCAGCGAAGGGATTTGGTCCAGGGCTTTGAGACGATATCGGGCGCGCCTTTCTCGCGCCACCACTTTCTCGCTTCAGGGCCCTTCCCGGGGCGGACCTTGAAGGAGGTGACGAGGTAGATCCTGTATGGCTGCATTGGACCCTCCAATCCTGCGAGGCTCCCCAGGCCTGCTGAGAGGGTGCTCCACGTATCGCCCGCCTAACGGCCTCGAGCTGAGC
>DATIPT010000013.1:0-28312 GCA_035471625.1 Anaerolineales bacterium | reverse complement strand
GAGCGGATGACGTGCATCATCCGCGCACGCGCCTGATCTGCCTCGAGAACACCCACAACCGCAAGGGCGGCGAGCCGCTGAGCGGAGCCTACACCGCCGCCGTGAGCGAAATCGCCACGCGGCGCGGGTTGAAGCTTCATCTCGACGGTGCGCGCATCTTCAATGCTTCGGTGGCGCTGGGCGAGGACGTGCGGAGGTTGACAGCGCCTGCGGACAGCGTTTCGTTCTGTCTCTCGAAGGGACTTGGGGCGCCGGTGGGTTCCTTGCTTTGTGGGAGCGGCGCGTTCATTCGCGGCGCACGGCGGATCCGCAAACAGCTCGGAGGCGGGATGCGGCAGGCTGGCGTGATCGCGGCGGCCGGGATCGTCGCGCTTACGACCATGGTCGACCGCCTGGCCGATGATCATCGTCGGGCGCGGCGCCTGGCCAGCTCGTTGGCGGCCCTTCCGGGGATCGTCCTCGAAGCGGAACGCCCGGCCAGCAACATGATCTTCTTCCAATTGCACGAGTCGGCCGGGTTGGAGGCCGCCCAGCTTGAAGACGGGCTGCGCGCCCGTGATGTCTTGATCCATCCCGTAGGACACCGGCGGGTGCGGCTGGTTCTCCATCACGACATCGACGACGAGGACCTCGAGCGCGCCCTCGAGGCCTTCTCGGAGGCTCTTGGGGCTTCCGGAAGGCGGCGGTCCTGACGCGTCGCAGAACGGGGAGTTGCGGAGCCGAGACAGGACGTCTTGACGGTGCGATTCCGTGCGTGGTAGACTTCCCGGCGCTCGGGGGTGTGGTGTAGCGGCCCAACACGCTGCCCTGTCAAGGCAGAGACCGCGGGTTCGAATCCCGTCATCCCCGCCAGACCGCCTGGAAGTTCCGGGCGGTTCTCGTTTGTCCACGAATGCTGCGCGGGCTTCCCAGAGGCTATCGAAGGTAGTGCCGGGATGAGCCTCGCTTGACACGAGGAAAATCGGCGTGGTACCCTGTGCCGCTTTCGGGTACAGCGAGCGAGACGCGCGAAGCGAGATATGAACTCTGCGAATCGCAAGTATTGGCTGGGCTTTAGCCGCGCCTCGGGAATTGGCGCGGTTCGTCTGCGTGCCCTCCTCGATCGCTTCGGCGATCTCGAAGCAGCCTGGTCGGCGACGGAGTCCGCGCTGCGCGCGACCGGCATCGGCGGGCAGGCGGTGCATGGCTTGATCGAGGCAAGAAGATCGCTCGACCTTGACGAGGAATTGGATCGGCTGACCCACTCCGGGTTCCGGATGCTGATCTGGGAGGATGTTGAATACCCTTCGCAGCTTCTCGAGATCGCCTCCCCGCCGATCTGTCTGTATGTCTGGGGTGAGCTCAAACCTGCGGATCAGCAATCGGTTGCGATTGTCGGGACGCGGCGACCCTCTCCGTACGGACAGGCGGTCGCGCGCGATCTGGCAACGGCGCTCGCTGTGCACGGCGTGACCGTCGTTTCGGGGCTGGCGCGCGGGATTGACTCTATGGCCCACCAGGCGACGCTCGATGCCGGAGGACGCACGCTGGCCATCCTGGGGTCGGGCCTGGATCAGATCTACCCGCCCGAGCACGGGTCTTTGGCGGCCGAGATCGCCGCTCAGGGCGCCGTCTTGTCGGAATTTGCTCTGGGGGTCCATCCGGACGCGGCCAACTTCCCCATACGCAACCGTATTGTCGCCGGATTGAGCCGCGCCACGGTCGTGGTCGAGGCTGGGGAATCAAGTGGGGCGCTGATCACCGCCGACCTCGCCGCTGACCAGGGGCGGGAGGTGTTCGCCGTTCCTGGGAGCATCTACAGCCGGGCCAGCCGCGGCACCAACCGACTGATCCTATCCGGCGCGACCCCGATGGCGGCGCCGGAAGACATCCTCGAGGCCCTTCACTTGCCGCTGGAAAGTCCCATCGATGGACAGCCGCCTGGGGCCGAGCAGGGGGCGGGGCTCGAGGCCGACCTGGCGGTTCTCCTGACCGACGAGCCGATGCACGCCGATGATCTCGTGGCGCGAACCCGACGGTCTTCTTCGGACGTGATGGCGGCGCTGGCGATGCTGGAATTGCAGGGCAGGGCGATTCACGTCGGAGGGATGCACTTCGTTCGGGCGCGTCGGGCGGGGCGCGTACCGGAGGCGGAAGCATGACCAAGCTGTATGCGGTCATCATGGCGGGTGGCGGAGGGACTCGGCTCTGGCCGATCTCCCGGCGCAGCCGGCCGAAGCAATTGCTCCACCTGGACCGGGACCGATCGTTGTTCGCGGTCTCGGTCGAACGCCTTCGACCGTGGTTGCCGATGACCCAGATCCTGGTCGCGGCCTCCCCCGAGCTCAGCGCATTGCTGCAACGGGAGGCCCCCGGGCTGGCCGCCGCCAACTTTCTTGAGGAGCCTGCTCCCAAGGGGACGGCGCCCGTCCTCGGACTGGCGGCACTCGAGCTCCAAAAGCGCGATCCGGAAGCCGTGATGGCGGTCCTGACATCCGATCACGCCATCGCCGACCCGGATCGCTTGCAGGCGCTCCTGGAAGCCGGCGCCCGGTTGGCGAACGGCGGCAAGATCGTCACGCTTGGCGTGCCGGCGGACGCGCCGGATACCGGCTACGGCTACATCCGTCGCGGCAAGCCGCTCGAGGCCGTGAGCGGGGAGCGCGCTTTCGCCGTGGAAGAATTCAAGGAGAAACCGGACCGGAAGACCGCCGAGGCGTACTTGGCGGAGGGGAGCTATGCCTGGAACTCCGGCATGTTTCTCTGGACGCCGGCGCGGCTGCTCGAGGAGATTGCACGGCAGATGCCGGAGCTCCATCGATGCCTGCAGCTGGGGGCCGCAGAGGGGATCCATTCGCAAGCGTTCCGCTCCGCGTGGAACGACCTGCAACCGCAGACGATCGACTACGGTGTGATGGAGAATGCCCGGGAGGTCGTGATGCTGGAGGCCGACGGCCTCGGCTGGTCCGACATTGGCAGTTGGGATCGGGTTTATGATTTGCTGCCCAAGGACGGCGACGGAAACGCCGTGCTGGGAGCCCTGTCCCTCTCACAGGACGCGTCCGGCAACCTGGTCGTGGCGGAGGCGGGAGATCCGGCCGCCCGCTTGATCGTCTTGCAGGGTGTCGAGGATCTGGTAGTCGTCGACGCCGGAGATGTGTTGCTGATCTGTCGACGCGACGAGTCCGGGAAGGTGCGCCAGATCGTGGACCGGCTGGAGCGGGACAGGAGAGACCAATTCTTGGTGTAGGAGCTATCGTTTGGAAGCGTATTGCGTCAAGTGCAAGCAGAAGAGGGAACTGGCCGATCCGCAACCGGTCTTCACGAAATCCGGAACGCCGGCGACGGCGGGGACGTGTCCGGTTTGCGGAACGCGGATGGTTCGGATGGGCCGCACCGATGCGCACAGGGACCTGCCCAAACCCGACGTGGAACCGCGCCGGCGATCCGCCAAGGGGGCGGGCAAGAAAGGCCGTCGCGGCGGGCCGTTGGTCATTGTCGAGTCTCCCGCCAAGGCGCGTACCGTCGGTCGATTCTTGGGCAAGGGCTACCGCGTCCATGCCTCGGTCGGCCACGTCCGCGATCTCCTGAAGTCGCGCCTCTCGGTCGACGTGGACAACGGCTTTGCTCCGGAGTACCGCGTCCCGAACGAGAAGCGCGAGATCGTGCGCCAGCTGAAGGACGAGGTGGCCCAAGCGGCCGAGGTCTACCTGGCGACGGATCCCGACCGGGAGGGGGAGGCGATCGCCTGGCACTTGTTGGAGGCGGCCGAGATCGGTGAGGACAAGGCCCGGCGAGTGGTCTTCCACGAAATCACCGATCAGGCGGTAAAGGAGGCGTTCGACCATCCGCGTTCGATCGATATGAAGCTGGTCGATGCCCAGCAGGCCCGCCGGATCCTGGATCGACTGGTAGGCTACAGCCTGAGCCCGCTTCTGTGGGCGAAGGTCCGCAGCCGGCTTTCGGCTGGGCGGGTGCAGTCGGCCGCATTGCGCTTGATCGTGGACCGAGAACGTGAAATCGAATCCTTCGAACCGCGTGAATACTGGACGATTGACGCCGAGTTCCAGAATCCGGACAAGCCGCCTGCGTTCCGCGCCCGTCTCCAGCGTATCGACGGCGAGGCGCCGAAGTTGGCGGATCGCGCCTCGGTGGATCCGGTTGTTGCCGATCTGCGGCAGGCCGACTTCACTGTTGACACGGCTCGCCGCGGTTCTCGGATCCGGCGCCCCAACGCCCCCTTCTCAACCAGCACGATGCAACAGGAGGCGTCCCGACGGCTCGGGTTCACCGCGCGCAAGACGATGGCTGTCGCCCAACAACTCTATGAAGGGTTCGAGTTGGGCGGGGGAGAAGCGGTTGGGCTGATCACCTACATGCGGACCGATTCGACCCAGGTTTCGGCGCAGGCTCAACAGGAGGCGCGCCGATACATCGAGCGTCAGCATGGCGCAGCCTACGTGCCGCCGGAGCCCCCCGAGTACCGCACGCGCGCCCGCGGTGCGCAGGAGGCGCACGAGGCGATCCGACCGACGTCCGTCGAGCGGACTCCGGACTCCGTGCGGGAAGATCTGACGGCGGAGCAAGCCAAGCTCTACCGCCTGATCTGGAACCGGTTTGTCGCCTCCCAGATGGCGGCGGCCGAATACGACACCCTGACGATTGAGGTCGCAGGTCGTTCGCCTGATCATGCGTACCTGTTCCGGGTTTCGGCTTCCAGCCTTCGGTTCGCCGGCTTCCTCGAAGTCTACGAGGACCTGACGGCCGAGAATGGGGACGCAGACGAGGCCGACCTGGAGGCGGGATTTGCCCAGCTCCCGGCGGTGGAATCCGGCGACCCGGTCGAGTTCCGGGAGGGTTTCCCGGAGCAACACTTCACCCAGCCGCCGCCTCGGTTCAGCGAAGCGACCCTGGTGAAGGCCTTGGAGGAATACGGGATCGGCCGACCGTCGACCTACGCCCCCATTCTGACCACGCTCCAAAGTCGCGGCTACACCCATCGGGCTAACAAGCGCCTGGAACCGACCGAAATCGGGATGACGGTGAACGACATGATCGTCGAGTCGTTCCCGGAAATCGTCGATTTGGGGTTCACCGCCCGGATGGAAGAGGAACTGGATGAGGTCGCCGAGGGAGTCCGGGGTTGGGCAGAGGTGATACGTGATTTCTATGGGCCGTTCTCTCAGCAAGTCGAGCGGGCGATGGAGGAAATGCCGGAGGTTCGAGCCGAACCGGAAATCCTCGACCGGTTGTGCCCGGAGTCGGGCCACCCCCTGGTCGTCCGACATGGCCGCTATGGGAAGTTCATCGGCTGTTCAAGCTTTCCGGAGTGTCGCTACACTGAGCCCTGGTTGGAGCGGATTGGGGTGAGTTGCCCAGAGGACGGGGGTGACTTGGTCGAGCGGCGCACCCGCCGGGGTCGCATGTTCTATGGTTGCGCCAACTACCCGAAGTGTGAATTCACCTCATGGAAGCGTCCGCTGGCGCCGCCGTGCCCGGATTGTGGTGGACTCCTGACCGCCGAGAACCGGAACCACGCCGTCTGTCTCAAGTGCGGGCATCGGTTCGAGCTCTCGTCCCTGCCAGTGGTGGAGGGCGAGGCGGCATGACGCTTGCAACCAGCGGTTGCAGTCAGGCTAGGTCGCATCTAGAATGATGCCTGTGTCGCCTGCCGGAGGCGGTTGAGATGGCCATGGATACGCTCAGAGATCTTTCACAACGCAGAGGGGTCGTGCTGGCGGCGGCCGCCGTCGCAGGGTTGGTGCTCGGGCTCGTCTACGCCTGGGCGATCAATCCGGTCGAGTGGACCGATGCGAGCCCCGAGCTGCTGCGTGAAGACTACCAGGTCGACTACCTGAAAGCGGCGATCGATTCGTACTCGGTGAACCGGGATGTCGACGTGGCCGTTGCGCGGTATCAAGCCCTGGGGGCGGCGGGACCCGCTGCCCTGGCTGCGATCCAGGCCAGTCCCGGCGAAGTCAGCCCGGCGGCGATCGAGGCCTACACGGCCACCGTCACGCTGTACGAGCCGTCCCCGGGTTCAACGCCGACCGGCGGCGGTGCGGCTCCGGCGACGACATCGATCACGAGCTATCTCCTCCCGGCGTGCGGCCTGACCATCGTGTTGGGAGCCCTGCTGGCGGCCGTTGTCGTGATCCGCAACCGTGCCTCCCGGCGGGGGGCGCGCGAACCACTGGCGGACGAATTCGCGGATGCGTATGAGCCGGAGGATGCCTATGCGGCGCCATCGGCCGAGCGGGCGGCCCCGCCTCCCGCAGCCGGCCTGGATCGGCCGCCGCTGGCGACATTCCGGACAACGTACACGCTCGGCGACGACCTGTACGACGATTCATTCAGCATCGAGAGCGCTGCCGGCGACTTCCTGGGTGAGTGCGGCGTCGGCATTGGAGACCTGATCGGAGTCGGGGAACCGAAGAAGGTCTCGGCGTTCGAGGTCTGGCTGTTTGACAAGAACGACATTCAGACGGTCACCAAGGTGCTGATGAGCCGCTATGCCTACCAGGACGAGGCGACCCGCAATCGGATGGCCGCCAAGGGCGATCCCCTCCTGGCCGAGCCAGGAGCCGTGGTGACTCTCGAGACGGCTTCCCTGATCATCGAGGCGCGGATCGTCGACCTCACCTACGGCGGCGGGGCCCTCCCGGCGGAGAGCTTCTTCGAGCGGATGACGGTGGAGTTGCGAGCGGCGTCGAAACTGGGAGTGGACTAGCGTCTATCTGGAACCGGAGCGGCCGCAGCCCTTGGGGCTGCGGCCGTTTTTGTTTCTGGACTCCTACCCCGCTCGGGGGTGGATCTCGAGGATCTCGAGCCGGAGGTCGCCGCCCGGAGTGGCTGCAACGGCGATTTCGCCGACCCGCTTGCCCATCAAGGCCTTCCCGATCGGCGACTCGTGGGAGATCCGGCCGGCCTTGGGATCGGCTTCCTTGATGCCGACCAGCTGGAAGGTCTCGCGGGGTCGTCCGTCTTCAACGACCACGACCGTGCTGCCGAGATCGACGACGTCGCTGGGGCCGCGCCCCTCGATGATCTCCGCCTCGCGCAGCACCGTCCCAAGTTCGAGGATGCGACCTTCGAGAAAGGCCTGTTCCTCCTTGGCGGCGATGTAGTCGGCGTTTTCCGAGAGGTCGCCCTGACGCACGGCGTGGCGCAGGCGTTCGGCGAGCGCCTTCCGGCGCGGGCCCTCAAGCTCCTCGAGCTCCCGTCGCAGTCGTTCGGCGCCTTCCGGCGTCAGGTACAGCTTCTTGGGTTCCATGTCCTCACCGCCCTACGGCTGAATGCCGGGGTCGAACAACTTCGCATGCTCCTGGAGCGCGAATCGATCGGTCATCCCGGCGATGTAGTCGCAAACGGCGCGATAGCGATCGGCTCCGTTGGCATCGGCCGGGAAGGGCTCCGGTAGGATCTCGGGGTTGCGGGTGTAGGCGGTAAACAGATCCTCCAGGATCGAGTCCGCCTTCACTTGCATGCGCACCACCCGATGGTGCTGGTACATGTTGCGGTACAAGAAATCCTTGAGTTGGCGATTCCGCCCGGCCATAGACTCGGAGAAGCCGGCGACATTGTAGGTCAGACGCTGGAGCGCGTCGACGGAGTCGACTCCGCTCCGCCGGATCCGATCGGCGGTCGCTTGGAGCAGGTCGTTGACCTCAAGGCCGATCAGCCTGCGGATCAGGCGGTGACGGGAGAGCTCGTCCAGGTCGAGCGTGCTCCACCCCAGGCTTTTCGAGAGCAGCGCCCAGATCTCCAGTCCGTCGAGCTGATGGGGCTGGATGATTTCCGAACGCAAGCCATCATCCAGGTCGTGGGCGGTGTAGGCCAGTTCATCGGCGACGTTCGCCAACTGCGCCTCGAGCGTACCGCGCTTCTCCGGTTCGTAGCCGGCGGCGTCGGAGACGTCGTACTCGGTCTCGTGCTTGACGATGCCCTCGCGGACTTCCCAGGTGAGATTCAACCCGGGAAACTCGGGGAAGCGGCGCTCAAGCTCGGTGACGATCCGCAGGGATTGGCGGTTGTGATCGAATCCGCCGTGCTCCGACATCAGGCGGGCCAGGGCGGCTTCCCCGGCGTGGCCGAAGGGCGGATGGCCGAGGTCGTGTGCCAGGCAGACGGCCTCCACCAAATCCTCATTGGCGCCCAGCGCCCGGGCCAGCGTCCGCCCGATCTGTGAGACCTCCAGGGTATGCGTAAGGCGGGTACGGTAGTAGTCGCCTTCGTAGTTGACGAAGACCTGGGTCTTGTACTCCAAGCGGCGGAATGCCGTGGTGTGCAGGATCCGGTCGCGGTCGCGCTGGAAGACGGTTCGCTCGACGGGTTCGTCCTCCGGGAACTCGCGCCCGCGCGAGTCCCGACTGCGCATGCCGTACGGCGCCAGGGAGCCGTCTTCAAGCGCTTCGAGCCGGTCGCGGGTGTGAATTACGTCGGGAAGCTTCTTCGGCGGGGCCATGCAGGGCGAGTGTACCGGAGAGCGCGCACGTCTGTCAAACCGCGAGGAGTCGCAGCGCTCGAGGTTTGACGACGCCCTCTGTGTGGGGGATAATCGAACGCTACATCACCAGCGGGGGAGGCATGCCAGACTTCCCGAGCCAGGAATGGGTCGACACCCTGATCGAGATCCTGAATGGGGATGCGCGCTACGCCGAAGTCGCCCGGAAATGGGAAGGCGACCTGTTGTTTGTGATCCGGCCGGACGGCCCCGATCCGGACGGCAAGGTCCCCGGTCCATCGCATCTCTACCTGGATCTGTGGCATGGCAAGTGCCGTTCGGGATCCTACTATCCATCAGGGTCCGGCGATGTGCCGCGGGCGAGTTTCGTTCTCAGCGCAGTCTTCCTGCACCTTGTGCAGATCCTGAAGGGTGAACTGGATCCGATGCAGGCGATGCTGACCCGGAAACTCCAAGTGACCGGCAACATGGCGTACATTCTACGGAACGTCCCGGTGGTGCTCGACTTCGTCCGATGCTGCCGATTGGCGGGAGTACCGAAAGCGTAGGCCGGGGGAGACCGGCCGAGGAGGTTCGATGCCGCGTTTCCTCTTGACGCACAAGGTCAAGCGCACGTATGAGACCCAGGATGAGTGGGTCGAAGACTGGCGCGGCCTGCGCCAGCGGGCCCGCACCGACCCGTGCTGGCTCCGAAGTTGGTACGCCGCCTCGACCCGCAAGCTTTACTGCGAATGGGAAGCCGAGACCATCGATTCCATCCGGGCGTGCCTTGGGCCGGAAGAACTCGAGAAGGCCCCGATCGAAGAGGTCGAGGAAGTGGCCTTTCTGGACGCCGCCTGGCTGGACTAGTGTCGGGCCTGTGGCCCACGAAACCCCCATCTCTGCCCGCCCGGAGGCTCCGATCCCATGGGTGTCCCGAAGCAATCGGGTGAATCCTTCGACTTCGTCGTGATCGGCTCCGGCTTCGGAGGCAGCGTCTCTGCGCTCCGGCTGGTCGAGAAGGGCTACCGGGTCTTGGTCCTGGAGCAGGGTCGACGCTTTGACGATCGCGATTTCCCCCGAACCAATTGGGACCTGCCCAGATTCCTCTGGCTGCCGGCGCTGCGGTTGTTCGGATTCATGGAGCTGACGATGTTGGAGGAGGCGCTCGTCTTCCATGGATGCGGGGTCGGGGGCGGCAGCCTGGTCTATGCCAACGTGCTGATGGAGCCGGATCCGGAGGTGTTTGCCCAACCCGAATGGAGCCGGTTGGCAGACTGGCGCAGTTTGCTCCGACCGCACTACGCCACCGCGGCTCGCATGCTGGGCGCCCAGGAGACGCCCGACCTGGCGCCGGCGGACGTCATCCTGCGCGACATCGCCACCGAACTGGGAACCGGCGAGACCTTCCGCCGGACGCGTGTCGGAGTGTATTTCGGGACTCCTGAGGTCGAGGCAGACGATCCATATTTCGGCGGCGAAGGACCCCGCCGGGAAGGTTGCCGTCTGTGCGGCGGATGCATGGTCGGCTGTCGGTATGGGTCGAAGAATATCCTGACCAAGAACTACCTCTACCTGGCGGAGAAGCGCGGTGCCGAAATCCGTGCGGAATCCAAGGTCGTCGGCATAGGTCCGACCGAAAGCGGCGACGGTAGAGAGTACCTCGTGGAGTACTGCAGCTCGACGGCGCTGCGCGCCGCCACGCGGTCCGTGCGCGCCAAGAACGTCGTTGTCGCCTGCGGCACCCTGGGGACGCTCAGTCTGCTCCTCCGATGCCGGGACGAACTGCGGACGTTGCCCGACCTTTCGCCCCGGATCGGGGATGGGGTCCGGACGAACTCGGAGGCCCTGCTCGGATCAGGATCGCGGAACGGTCAGGTCGACTACTCTCGCGGCATCGCCATTTCGGCCGATGTTCGCGTGGACGACGTGACCCACGTTCAACCGGTTCGCTATCCGAAGGGATCCTCGTTCATTCGCCTTCTGGCGTTGCCGCTCATTGAATCGCGTCAGCGAAATCTGTGGACTCGCCTGACGAAGGTCGCCAAGGCAGTCGCCCAGTCTCCGCTGGATTTCCTGCGAGGGCTCATCGGACCCGACTGGGCCGAGCGGACGACGATCCTCCTGGTCATGCAGAGCTTGGAGAGTCGGATGCAAATCCGCTGGGCTCGCACGTGGCGACGCCTAGGGTTGCGGGGACTCACGGCGACCTTGGATCCGGAAGCACCGATCCCCGGGGAGATCCCCCAAGCGCACAAAGCCGTTCGTGCCTTCGCCGATCGGACGAATGGCGCACCCATGGGGAATGTAGCTGAAACGCTGCTCGGTCGATCGGCGACCGCGCACCTGATCGGGGGCTGCCCGATGGGGGCATCGGCCGATGACGGTGTCGTCGACACTCGTTGTCGTGTCCACAACTACCCAGGACTGTATGTGGTGGATGGCACGGTCCTGCCTGCCAATCCGGGGATCAACCCTTCGCTGACGATCGCCGCTCTTGCCGAGTACGTGATCTCGCACATCGAAGCTGGCGGCGCGCATCCTGAATCCGGCCCAGGCGCATGACCCTTCTCTCCTTCCGGCTCCTGGAGGTCGACTTGACGTCGGGAGACTGGCGGGCGAGCGCGATCCCGGCTTCCGAGGTGGAGGCGTTTCTGGGTGGAGCCTCGCTCGCCGCCCGCGTTCTTCTTCCGGAGCTTGACTCATCGGTCGAGCCACTCGATCCGGGAGCTCCGCTCCTGATCATGACGGGTCCGCTCACGGGGACAGCCGGTCCATCGGTGGGAAGGTTCGTCGTCGCCGGTCGCTCCCCGGCGACCGGGCTCTGGGGGGAGTCCAACGTCGGCGGATTCTTTGGGCCGGAACTCCGGGCGAGCGGCTGGGACGCAGTCCTGATTCGCGGCCGCGCCGCCACACCGGTCTACCTGCTGCTGCGTGCCGGGGGGGTGGAAGTCCGATCGGCGTCTCACTTGTGGGGTCAGACGGATACCCATGCGACGCAAACCCGGTTGAAGGCCGAACTCGGAGACGCTCAGTCGCGCGTTCTATGCATCGGGGAGGCGGGGGAGCGGCTCCTGCCCTTTGCCTTGGTGTTGTGCGATCACGGCCGAGTGGGTGGGCGGACTGGGATGGGCGCCCTGATGGGTTCCAAGAACCTGAAGGCGATCGTGGCGAGGGGCTCGGAGCCGATCCCCGTGATCGATCCGGGGGGTTTCGCCCGCATTCGGGGCGAGGCCAATCGCGCCTTGCGTGGCGACAACGTCAGCCGGAGCTTGCGAGAGTTCGGAACGGCCAGCGCCGCGGACTACCTCGACTACCTCGGCGGGATGCCCAAGCAGTACTTCACGAGGGGCATCCTCGAGGGGGCGGAGGCAATCACCGGAGCGACGGTCGCGGAGACGATTCTGAGTGGGGTCTCGACTTGTCACGGGTGCGTAATCGCTTGCGGACGGAGGGTCCGGCTGGAGGACGGGGCCGAACGCAAGGGGCCTGAGTACGAAACGATGGTCGGATTTGGCCCGAACCTGGGGATCGTCGACCTGGCTGCCGTCAGCCGGCTGGGCGAGCTGTGCGATCGCTACGGCGTGGATACGATTTCGATGTCGAATGTGATCGGTCTGGCGATCCACCTGGCCGAGATCGGCAGACTGAGTGCGGCCGACGCCGATGGCTTGAACCTTGCCTGGGGTGATCCCGCGGTTGCGGAGGCCCTGGTCCACCGAACGGTGCGCCGGGAAGGCCTTGGGGCGTGGCTGGCGGAGGGCGCTCGGTCGCTTGCGGTGCGCTGTGGGGCGCCGGATGTCGCCGCGGAGGTCAAGAACCTGGAGGTCGCCTACCACGATCCGCGGGCTTTGGATGGGATGGGGCTCGTCTATGCGACCTCTCCCCGCGGCGCCTGCCATAATCAGAGCGACTATTTCATGGTCGAGATCGGCCAGACCATGGAGGAGATCGGGATCGAGATGTTCTCCCGGCAGGGCGGCGCGGAGAAGGCGAAGAACGTTGCCCGGCATCAGGATTGGCGGACGCTCGGGAATGCCCTCGTGCTTTGTCACCTGGCGAATGTTCCCACCTCGACCGTCGTTGAGCTTGTCAATGCCGCTGTCGGCACGAGTTGCGATTTGGGCGCTCTCCTGAAGTGCGGCGAGCGCGGCTGGACCCTGAAGCGACTGGTGAACCTCCGGCTGGGCCTGAAGCCCGGGGATGACCGCTTGCCGGGCCATCTGCTGCGGCCCGTCTCAGACGGCGGAGCGGCCAACTACATCCCGCCCATCGAGGCGATGCTCGACGCCTACTACCAGGTGCGCGATTGGCACCGCGGAACCGGATGGCCGAGTGCCGGGAAGTTGCGCGAGCTGGGGCTGGATGGACTGGCGTCCGAGCCCTCCCCGAAGGTCGCCTGAAGAGCCACAATGTGGAGACCCGTGTGAGTCGGATTGTGTCCGTGGCCCAAATGCGGCGAGTCGAACGCGAAGCGGATCAGAGCGGTTTGACGTACGCCGAGATGATGGAGCGCGCCGGTGCATCCGTGGCCAAGACGGCGGCGGGGATGCTGGGGGGGGTGCAAGGCAAGGTCGTGCTGATTCTCGTTGGGTCGGGGAACAACGGGGGCGACGGCCTCGTGGCCGGGTCGCGGCTGGCAGAACAGGGGGCCGTCGTCACTGCGGCGATCGTCCTCAATCGCGCTTCCCCGGACCCCCACCTCGAAACTTTGCGCCAGCTGGGCGGGGAGATCCTACAGGCCGACGGCGACGGCCTGGAGGCCGTCACCGCGCGCGCCGGCTCCGCGGATTTGATTGTGGATGCAATCCTGGGGACGGGCTTCCGGCTCCCGCTGCGGGAGTCCGTCGCGGCAGTCATGGCGGGGGTAGGGGCCGTCGTGGAGGCGCGCCGTCCGAGACCGCTGGTCCTGGCCGTGGACTGTCCCTCGGGAGTCGATTGCGACACCGGGCAGGTTGCCCATGGCACGCTGCGCGCCGACACCACCGTGACCCTTGGGGCGGTCAAGCCCGGCCTGATACGGCGGCCAGGGGCCGACATGGTGGGAACGCTGGTCGTCGGTGATATTGGATTGGATCCAGAATCGCCCCTGTTGCGAGAGGTGCTCATGGAGTATGCGAATGCTGAGGCGGTAAGAGGCTGGTTGCCTGTGCGGCCGTCGGATGCCCACAAGGGGACCTTCGGGAAGGTCCTGATCGCCGGGGGGTCAGTGAACTACCCCGGCTCGATAGCCCTGGCCGGGCAGGGCGCCTATCGGGTTGGGGCCGGGTTGGTTTGCCTCGCCGTTCCGGGTGCGATCCAGGGAGCCCTCGTCGCTGCCCTACCGGAAGCGACCTGGGTGATCCTTCCCCAGGAGATGGGTGTCATCGATGAACCAGCCGGAGATATTCTTCGGCGCGAGGCCGCCGATACGCAGGCGCTGTTGCTCGGGCCGGGCCTCGGGCGTGAGGACTCGACCCGCCGGTTTCTGGCGAGGTTCCTCGGCCGGCCCCATGGGTCGACGCGAGGCAAGATAGGTTTCGTTCGCGGCGACGCGTCGGCCGAGAGTGCCCCGGAACCGCTGCCGCAGTTGATCCTGGACGCGGATGGCTTGCGCCTTGTGGCGCGGCTAGACGACTGGTCTTCCCGACTTCCTCCGGGAAGCATCCTGACGCCTCATCCGGGCGAAATGGCGGCGCTCACAGGCCTCGAGGTCGGGACGATCCAGGCCAATCGGGAGGGCGTGGCGCGTGAGCGCGCGGCGGAGTGGGGGCACATTGTCGTTCTGAAAGGTGCTCACACGGTGGTCGCAGCGCCCGACGGACGGGCGTGGGTCTTGCCGTTCGCGACCGACGCGCTTTCCAAGGCGGGCACCGGGGATGTCTTGGCGGGTGCCATCGCCGGCGTGTGCGCCCAGGGGGTCCCGGCGGCGGAGGCTTGTGTCCTGGCGGCCTACCTGCACGGGCGAGCCGGGCTGTTGGCTGCGCAAGCTGTGCGCGCCGCCGCGGGTGTGATGGCGAGCGAGGTCGGCCGCCATCTGCCGGAGGCGATCGCCGAGCTGTCGGAGGCTTGAGCGCTGCGAGAAACGGAAGGGGCGCGCCATCGGCGCGCCCCTTCATCGAAGGTCTGGGAGGGCTCGTTCGAGCTAGCTAGAACCGCTGTCGAGCTCCACTCGCTTCCCGGTGGCGGCCTTCTTGCCGGTTTCGATGGCCTCTTCGAGCCGAGCCTTCTGCCCCTGCAAGGCGGCCTGACCCTTCCGCTGCAGTTCCTCGGCCTTGACCTTGGCGTCGCGCGCCATTGCTTCGGCCTGGGCCCGCGCGGCGGTGGCAGACTCTTCGACCTTGTCCCGGATCTCGATGCCCTTGTCGCGAATGATCTCGCGGGTTTCCTCGCCGGATTGGGGCGCGAAGAGCAACCCAAGCGCCGCGCCCACGATGCCGCCGAGCAAGATCCCAAAGAGGAATGCGCCGAAATCCAGATCGTCACGTTCGTCCATGTTGCCCTCCCTAAGGTTGGATGATCTAGCGGAGACGCGCCAGCCCAACGAGCTCGAGCGCCCGCCGGAGCGCCGCCATCGCTCCATTGGCGCGGACGACCGGCCGGACCACGCGATCACTCAGAAACTCCGAAGTGCCCCGCAACGTGTTGAGGGTTTCGTTCGTTGCCTCTAGCATGGGGCGGACTTCGTTCTGGAGCAGGGCGGTCAGGCGGGCCATCTGAACCAGAAGCACAATGACCGCCACCCCCGTGATCACCGTTTGGGCTCCGATCAGAACGATCACGACATCACGGAGCGCCTCCGCCGTGTCTGGGTTGCGTACCAAGACGACGATGGCGGCGACAAGGCCGACCAGCAAGAGCAGGGCGACGATGCCGGCGACGACGATGCCAAGAGTTCTACGCGCGTCAGAGGACTCGGTTGCTTCGTCTTCTGGCTCGAGGTCTGCGTCGGTGGGGGCGAACGACGGTCGATCCACAATTCTGATTATACCATCGAGGCCGGTGGGACGGCTTCAGTCGGAGCGCGAAGGGCGCGGTCCTCCGCGGTGCGGGCCCACCAAGAGGCTCGCCGCGACCAGGCCGATGAGGGTTGCGAGGATCGCAGGAAGGAGGTGAAGACTGCCAAGCCGCCCGGCTTCCCACCCCAGAAGCGAGCCAACCAGGTGGCCGAGGAAGAAGGCCAACCAGGCCGTGACAAGGTACAGGATCAGGCGGGCCAGCGTGCCGCCGCGCACTGCGTGGAATGCCAGTCCGATCAGGGTGGCGATCAAGAAGCCCAAGTAGATCGCCGGAAGGTTCATGGTGTGATCACCCCGCTGCCCAGACAGACCTCCCCGGAATAGAACACCGCCGATTGGCCCGGCGTGACGTCCGGCAGGGGACGGGCCAGGTCGACCCGCGCTCCGCCATCAGCCAGCGGGCTCACGTGACACTCGACTTGCGGAGCCCTGTAGCGGACCTGGACCTCCAGCGGTGAGCCCTCGCTGGGAGGCCGCCCAGCGATCCAGTGAACCGGGGCAATCTCGAACGCCATGCGTCCTAGCTCCGACCTGGGTCCGACCGTCAGGGTCCGCGACTCAGGATCCTTGTGCACCACATACAGGGGCTGGGGTGCCGAAACGCCAATGCCTTTGCGTTGGCCGATTGTGTAGTTGGCGAGGCCGGAGTGAGTCCCCACTGGCCTTCCCTCGGTGTTGACGATCGGCCCCGGAAGGCCATTGCCGGGCTGATGCCGGATCAGGAACTCTCGGTAGTCGCCGCCGCCGAGGAAGCAAAGGTCTTGACTCTCGGAGCGCTCGGCGACCGGCAGCTTGCGTCGCCTGGCTTCTGCGCGGACCTGGGCCTTGGTCATCGTGCCGAGCGGGAAGACGGCCCGCTGCAGTTGTGCCTGGTCGAGGACGCTGAGGACGTAGGATTGGTCCTTCGCTGGGTCGGCACCACGGAGAAGGAGCAGCTCGTTGCCATTCGGCTGCAGGCGCGCGTAGTGGCCGGTTGCCATCTGGTCCGCTCCCAGGGCGAGGGCCTCCCTCAACAAGAGGGTCCAGCGGATCATGCGGTTGCACTCGATGCATGGATTGGGGGTCAACCCCTGCGCATAGCCACGCAGGAAGCCCTCAACCACGTGTTCCCGGAAGGGCGCTTGCATATCCAGCACGTAGAAGGGAATCCCAAGATGCGCGGCAACGCGCCTGGCGGCTGCGACGTCCTGGGGAGAGCAGCATCGGTTGGCGCCGCCGGGCTCCACCCACAGTCGCATCATGACGCCGAAGACACCGTGGGCCTGTTCGGCCAGCAAGGCGGCCGCGACCGAGCTATCGACGCCGCCGCTCATCGCCACGGCGATCCTGTGAGAGCGGCTCATGGGAGGGCTGCAGCGTGTGCGCGCAGGGCGCGTACGATCGATGGGGCGGCCGAGATGAATCGGTCGACTTCGTCGTCGCTTGTGGGCCGTCCAAGGGTGACTCGCAGTGATCCCAGGGCAAGGTCGGGAGGGATGCCGATCGCAAGGAGGACGGTCGAGGGCTCCGGGTCGCCGGTCTTGCAGGCGGACCCCGACGAACATGCAAAACCGGCGAGGTCGAGGGCGGCCAGAAGGCGATTCCCATCGATGCCTTCCAAGACAAAGGAGGCGTGGTTCGGTAGGCGATCATCGGGGTGACCGGTAAGCGTGGCGCCGGGGATCCCCAGGACCCCGTCGATGAGTCGGTCGCGGAGGGTCCTCAGGCGCGACGCTTCCTCGTGGCGTTGTTGGCCCGACACGGTCACGGCGTGGGCCAGGCCGACGACGAGGGGTACGTTGACGGTCCCTGCTCTCCGGTCGGATTCCTGACTCCCGCCGCGTTGCACTGGAATGAGTTCGACGCCGGTGCGGCAGATCAGGGCGCCTATTCCCTTGGGCCCGTAGATCTTGTGCGCGCCGATCGAGAGGAGGTCGATCCCAAGCGCAGCGACGTCGATCGGAAAGTGAGCGGCTGCTTGGACGGCATCCGTGTGAAAGGGGACCTCTGCGGCCCTACAGACAGCGGCGATCTCAGCGATCGGATTGACCGATCCGATCTCGTTGTTGGCGTACACAACTGAAACGAGCGCCGTGTCGTGTCGGAGGGCCGCTCGGACGGCATCGGGCGTCACCCGACCGTACGAGTCGACCGGCAGAAGCTCAAGCTCGAAGTCATCAAGATCCGCGAGATGGCGGCAGGCATTGAGTACAGCCGGATGCTCGACGGGTGTGGTCAGGATGTGGCCGGCCTTCCGACGCTTGCGCTCCGCTCGGGCCGCCCCTCGGACGGCAAGGTTGTCGCTCTCCGTACCGCCGCTGGTGAAGATGACCTCGGACGGGCGACACCTGAACGCCTCGGCGATCCGCTCCCGGGAGTCTTCCAGGGCGGCCTCGGCAACCTGACCAAAGCGGTGGACGCTGGAGGGGTTTCCGAAGCGTTCGTTGAAGAATGGGAGCATCGCCTGGAGGACGCGCGGGTCAACAGGCGTACTCGCGGCGTAGTCAAGATACGTCGAATCGATGGCCATGCGCGCGGATTCTAACATGTGGCCTTGCGCCGGTGCTGGTGCCTCGATCCCGTGCGAGCGCGTCGTGAAGGCAGCATGGATGACGGGTCGAGCCCACGCGCAAAGGTCGCAGGTATAATCCGCGTGGAGAATCAGCATGGCAGCCACCATCGCAGCAATCCTGGCACGAGAAGTCCTCGATTCGCGGGGCAATCCGACGGTCGAGGCCGACGTACGGCTGAGCGACGGCGCGCGCGGTCGGGCCATTGTTCCTTCCGGCGCGTCGACCGGCACGCACGAGGCCCTCGAGCTGCGCGACGGCGAACCCGGCCGGTATGGCGGCAAGGGCGTTCGAAGGGCCGTCGAGGCCGTCCGGGGGCCGATCTTCGCGGCTCTACGTGGACAGGCGGCCGACCAGGCTTTGGTCGATCAGGCTTTGCTTGCACTGGACGGGACTCCCAACAAGGCCCGCCTCGGGGCGAATGCGATTCTGGCGACGAGCCTGGCGACTGCGCGCGCGATTGCGGATTCCAAGACGCTGCCTCTCTACCGGTCCTTGGGAGACCCGAAGGCAGCCCTCCTTCCGGTCCCGATGCTCAATATCCTCAATGGGGGCGCGCATACCGGTTGGCAGTCGACCGACGCGCAGGAATTCATGGTCATGCCGCTCGGGGCGCCGACCTTCGCCGAAGGCTTGCGCTGGGGCGCCGAGGTCTACCACGCGCTCCGAAGCGTGCTCAAGGCGCGTGGGTACTCGACCCTCGTCGGCGACGAGGGCGGCTATGCTCCTGCTCTCAAGGCGAATGCCGAGGCGGTCGACGTGATCTTGGAGGCGATCGCCAAGGTCGGCCTCGAGGCGCCGCGTCAGATGGCGCTTGCCCTGGATCCGGCGGCGTCCGAGCTGTACGACGAGACAACGGGTCGCTACAACCTCCGTCGCGAAGGCAAGTCTCTTGATGGAGACGGGATGGTCCGGTTCTGGGCCGATTGGGTCCGGCAGTACCCGATCGTGTCAATTGAGGACGGTCTGGCCCAGGATGACTGGTCGTCCTGGAAGGCGATGACTGCGGAGCTTGGCGATCAGCTTCAGCTTGTGGGAGACGACCTGCTTGTGACCAATCCGGCCCGAGTCGAACGGGCCGTGGAGGAGCGATCGTGCAACGCCTTGCTCGTCAAGGTGAACCAGATTGGCACTGTGACCGAGACCCTTCAGGCGATCGACCTGTGCCGGAGGGCCGGGTGGCGGGCCGTGGCTTCGCATCGGTCCGGGGAGACTGAGGACACCACAATCGCCGACCTGGCGGTCGCGCTTTCGCTGGGGCAGATCAAAGCCGGCGCACCGGCACGAACGGACCGCGTGGCGAAGTACAACCAACTCCTTCGAATCGAGGAGGAGCTGGGAGGCGAAGCGCGCTACGCGGGGTGGGAGGCTTTGGCCGCCGGCAAGCGCTAGGGCGCAGGGGACGAGCCCAGGGCTGTCTCCACAGGCGGCGTCTCGTCCGACATCGGCTGCGCCGGGGTGCCGCAGTACGGACAGAGATTCCAGGCAAGCTCAAGCATTCGTCCGCAGCGGACACACGATTTCCGCAGCCGGGTGTGGCAGTGTGGGCAGATCTGCCAGTCTTTGTCTGCTCTGCGGCTGCATCCGGGGCACGTCAGGGGCTCTTCGATCGCGGCCAGGAGGGCCTCCTCTTCCAACGCCCGCTCGTATTCCTCTTCGAGAGTGCGGCGCGGTCTGAGGACGAGGTACAGGATCACTCCAGGAAGGGTCAGGAGCAACACGAGCAGGGGGGCCAGGATCCGCAAGAAGCGGTCGTAGGTGCGGGCCCGGATGTCGCGCCAGGTCCAGAAGACCAGGCTGAGCCACAGGGCGACCAGAAAGGCCCCGAACGCCGAAGAGAAGTAGAGGAAGAGCCCTCCGAGGGTCTCGAGGCCGAGGTTCTCCATGGAAGCGGCGGGATTATAGCATGCAGGCCCCGCGACCACGCCCGCAGGCCGAGTCGCCATTTGACCCTCGGGTGCCCCGGCAGTAGAGTGGGCTATCTTCGGCTCCCTGGCAGGGAGCTTGCATCCGGGAGGGGGAGATGCCAGGACGCCCGGTGCGTCACCGGATCGCGGACTTGCAGCAAGGCGACCGTCCCCGCGAACGACTGGCCAACCAGGGCGCACGCGCCCTGCGCGATGAGGAGATTGTGGCGATTCTACTTCGCACCGGCACGCAGGGGGCCAGTGCCGTCGACCTGAGCCGAGAGCTCCTCCACGACGTGGGTGGCGTCGGTGGGTTGCGCCACGTCCGCTACGACCAGCTCCGCACCCGGCACGGCTTCGGGGATGCCAAAGCCGCCCAGCTCCTGGCGGCGATCGAGCTCGGCCGTCGATTCGCGGACGCTGAAGTCAGGTCCCGCCGGGCGATCCAACGCCCGGACGACGTGGCGGAGTTGCTGCGCTATGAGATCGGTGGCCATGAGCAGGAGCATCTCGTGGTCGTCTTGCTGGACACACGCAACCGGCTCATCGCCGTGGAAACGGTCTATCGCGGCTCTCTGAACACATCGGTGATCCGGGTGGGGGAGATCTTCCGCTCAGCGATCCGGGCGAATGCGGCCTCGCTGATCGTTGCCCACAACCACCCGAGCGGCGATCCGACGCCAAGCCCGGAGGACGTCGCCGTGACTCGGGCGTTCGTCGAAGCCGGCAAACTGCTGGATATCGAGGTGCTAGACCACCTGATCATTGGGAAAGACCGGCATACCTCGCTGCGCGCCGCCGGTCTGGGGTTCGCCTAGGCAACCATGGCCCTCGACTATCAGATCCTGCTCCTGCCGCGCAAGGACTACTGGACCTGGCTGCAGGCGTGCCAGGACTACGTCCTGACCTTCGGTGCCAACCTCACGCCGGAGCCGCAGGTCGCCGGCGGGTACATGCGGCCGCGCCAGGTGATCTCGTTTCCGTACTTCGAGGGCGCCTTCCCGGAGATCGGGGATCCGGTGCGCTGGTTCCAGAAGAACTTTGACGGCGTTCGCCTCGATCCGATCGACTCGGATGATCCGGTCGAATTGCGAAAGGATCTTCGGCGCAGGATCGAGGACAACGACCGCTACGGCGCTCGCCAGCGCCCGTTTCATCTCGTCTGGCCCACCGACTTTCCCGTCGTCACACAGGCGTTTGGGGCCAACCCCCAGGCATACCGGCGGTACGGAATGCCGGGGCATGAGGGACTAGACTTCCGCGCCCTGACCAACACCAATATCTACGCTTGCGCCGACGGGGAAATCTACGAAGTGGGCACCTGGAAGAAGCATGCCTACGGCATACATGTCAGGATCCAACACCGAGACGGATACAAGACCGTCTATGCCCACCTGGCCAGGGCTCTGGTGCGAAAGGGAGACGTCGTGCGCGCCGGCCAGCGGATCGGGTTGGCGGACTCGACCGGCAATTCATCCGGGGCCCACCTGCACATGTCGCTCAAGCGCGACGGCGCGACGGCGCGCAAGGAAACCGTCTATCCGAAGGACATCATCGATCCGACGTCCTTCATGGTATGGCCGGCGGCGAAGCAAAGGCCTGGCGCGAAGAGCAAGATGGCGATCGGGCTCAACCTCGCCGGGGGGGACGCTCCGACACAGGCCGAGATCATCGCACTCGGACGCGTCGGCGCGGAGGCGGTCTTGCTGCCGTCATCGGTATCGGGGGAGGCGTTGAGTCAGGTGAGACAGGCCGCTCCTGGCGTCCGGGTGATCGCCCGGGTGGGGCAGCCGGCTACGCCACAGGCGGCGCGCTTCGTCTCCCAGGTTGCCGGGGAGGTCGGGAGGTTGGTTCGCGCCGGGGTGCAAGACTTCGAGTGCGGCGCCTTTGCGAACGAGGTCCAGGGAGGATTCGGATCCGCTTGGAGGCATGGCGGGGAGTTCGGCGAATGGCTAGACGGGGTCGTCACCCGCCTGCGCGAAATCTTCCCGCAGATTCGGCTGGGCTTCCCGTCGCTGGCGGCAGGACCCAACGTCGACGGACGTCAGGCCGCGGCGGAAGAATTCCTGCTGCAGGCAGAGGCCGCGGTCGAAGGGGCGGACTGGGTCGGGGCAAGCGTGATGCTCTCCAACGGGACCCCAACGGGCTCAACCATCGCCCACTTCATCGCCGCCAACTTTCCTGGGAAACCGATCGTGGTAACCGGAGCCGATGACGCCGAGGAAGGTGTGGCTGCGGAAACGCGCGCCATTGCATTTCGGGCCCTAGCGGAGTCGCTCTCGGGAGCGACGGCTACGGTTCTATTCGGCGGCCTTCATGCCGGGGAAAATCCGGCGGCTCAGTCTTGGGAGGCTGCGAAGATCGCGGCCGGGATGCACATGTAGCACTCCAGCCAACGCCGCCAGTGGCGTGCGCATCCTGTAGGCAAGGGTTTCCCCGGGAAGGACTCTGATTCTAGAGCGTGGGTTGCAGCCGAAAGCCGGAGAATTCGCCGGTGGCGGGCCCTCGCGTGGCGGCGATGGCCTCGACGCGTGACGCCGGGGGCCCACGTCGGACCTGGGCTTCCAGATTGCTGAGGACCGACGGCTCGGCCTCGGCGACGATTTCGACCCGGCCATCGGTGCGATTGCGCACCCAGCCGGTCGCGCCCAGACGCGCCGCTGTGTCTCGGACGTAGTAGCGGAAGCCGACTCCCTGGACCAGTCCCTCAACAAAGGCGTGCCAGCGTTCGGTCGGCGACTCCATCGGCAGTCTGTCCCCTAGAGTCCCTGCAAGATGAGCAGGAGCGGAGCCAGTGTCAGCGGACTCAGGAGGGTCGTGAGCAGGATCGCCCCCGAGACGAATTCCGGCTCGACCTCATACTGGGATGCCAGAATCGAAGTAAGGACTGCCGTCGGCATGGCGGCTTCCAGAATCGTCGCGCGGGCGGCCACCGGTTCCAGTTTCAGCACCCAGATCACAGCCCAGGCCAGGGCCGGGGAGAGGATGAGCCGGACGGCCGCGGTTCCGGCAAGAACGCGCGGGCGGATGGCACGGCCGTTCGCGCCGAGCTGCATGCCCAGGAGGACGAGCATTGATGGGATCGCTGCGCCGGCCAACAAGTCGATGGGGATGGCGACCGGTTGCGGCAACGAGACTTCGAGCGATCGCAGCCCAAGGGCAAGCGGGATGGAGTAGACGGCTGGGACCTTCGCAAGGCCGAGGAGGGAGCGCCACGGACCAGTCCGCCCGAGGCTGGAGATCCAGGCGCCGGCCGAGTTGGTGGCCAGGTTGACGGTCGCATAGACGACCGACGCCCAAGCCAGGCCGGTCTCCCCGAAGGCGAGGTGCGTCACCGGAAGGCCCAGGTTGCCAGCATTCATGAATGTGACGGAGAGGATCACGGCGGAGGTCATGGTCCGACTGAGGCCGAAAGCGCGCGCCATCCCCCAGCCGATAATGGCAAGAACGGTCATCAGGAGAAGGACCAGGATTGCGACGCGGGCCAGCTCCGTCAGGGCGACTGGAATGTCGACCAGGATGCTGAAGACGAGAGCTGGCGAGAAGGCGTAGAAGACCACCTGTGCGAGGGGGCGCGGATCCAATCGAAGAGTCCGCTGCAGAACGTATCCCAGCACGGCCAGGACCATTACGGGAAGCAGGGTCTCGAGGAAGATCGTCAGCAGGTTCACTCTTCGGCTTCCTCGGCGCGCAGTGCCCTCTCGAAATCCCGGGTGGTCTCGACAAAGGCTAGGTACTCAAGCGCCTCTTCGGCGGCGATCGATAGGTCGACGTCATCCGTATCTTTGCGGAAACGCTCAAGCGATCGGCGCGCCGTCTTGCCGCCGATCTGGCCCAGGGACCAGATCGCCTGACGCTGGACGTCGGGATGAGCGTCGGCGAGCAACTCGGCCAGTTCCGGCGCGGCCCGCCGCAGGTCGAGTTCCCCGGCTGCCCGGGCTGCTTCGCGGCGCATGGCGGGGGAGGGACTGCGGAGCTCGGCCATCACGAAATCATTCCAGCGAGGATCGCCCGACCGGCCCATGGCGACGATCGCGCCCTGTCGGGCTGCCGGATCGGAGCCTTGGTACGCAGCCGCCACCAGGCCTCCGACCTCCGGGCGCGAGGAGTACCCGAGGGACTCGACGGCGCGGATGCGCAGTTCCGGCACGTCGGCCCGGGCGGCCTCGAGCAGGGAGGTCTCGAGGCGGTCCTTGAGGGTTTCGTGATGGCCGTCTACTTCGCACTGGTACACGAAGCCGCCGAGGGCGCGCGCCGCTTCGATCCGAACACTCGTCTCGGGATCCTGCTCGAGGATCGTCAATAGGCTGCGGAGGACGACGGGGACCTCGCTTTCCCAGAGGTTGGCGATGGCAGTGCGCCGGACGACCGGATCGGCGTCTTCGATGGCGATCAGGCACAGCCTGTCGTAGTTGAGCTCGATGTGTTCGCGGGCTAGTTCTCCACATCGGCGCATGATCTCCCGCCGGCGCTCGACCGGGAGGCGCGACCACGCTTGGCCTGTGGCCGTCGTCCCGTCGGTGTCGAGATCGGAAAGGGCGCGGAGATCATCCACGAACAGATCGTGTTGGGAGTCCAGTGATGCGAGCACCTGCGCAAGGGTCGGGGACATTTCGTCCGACCTAGCGCGGCAAGACGATGGGGTTGGTGAAATCCTGCAGGTTCACGTAGACCATGAGGATCAGCAGCAGGATGAAGCCGATCGCATGGGCCATCCCCTCGTAGCGCGGGGAGATCCTGCGCCGGAAGATGGCCTCGAAGGCGACGAACGCAAGCCTCCCCCCATCGAGTGCCGGAAGCGGAAGCAGGTTGGCCACGGCCAGGCCGATGCTGATGATTCCTACCAGGTTGAGCGTCAGGAAGGGCCTCTGGGCGTCGCGGTCGATCTGGCCGGCCCAGGCGAGCATATCGTACATCCCCTTGAGGCCGCTGACACGAGCTTCTTCAGGCGCCACATCGCCCCGCAGCAAGCGCGACGGGAGGAACGCCAGGTTCTGGACCTGCAGCAAGGTCGAGTTGACGCCGTATTCCGCCGACTCGGTCCATGTCGATGAACGGGTGGGGTGACCGACCGTGATCCCGAGCGGGCCTTCGTTGGGAGGGTGTTGCGAGCGGGGAGTCAATTGGAGCCGAATCACTTGCCCTTCTCGCAACAGGGTGAGCTGCACGAGGGTGTCAAGGCGGGCGGCAGTGGCCTGCTGCAGCTCCTGGATCGCATTCACCTCGAAATCGTCGATCGCCAGCACAATATCCCCCGGGAGCAGGCCAGCGGCCTCAGCCGGAGAGCCGGAAGCGATCTCGGTGATGAGGACGCGCTCAGGGTCGGGAGCTGCGAACCGGAAGGCCAGCGTGAAGGCCAGGATGCCGATCAGGAGATTGGCCGCAGGCCCGGCCAGGAGCACCAAGGCGCGCGTGGCAACCGAAGAGCCAGCCAGGCCTCCGGGCACCGACGGGTCATCTTCGCCGGCCGGCCGGACGAAACCGCCGAGCGGGATGACGTTCAGCGAGAAGCGCGTTCCACCGGCGTGAAACAGGGTGAGGAGGCGGGGAGGGAAGCCGATCCCAAACTCGGTGACCTTGACACGCCTCCAGCGGGCAGCGGTGAAATGCCCCAGCTCGTGCCCGAGGATGAGGAATCCAAGGATCCCTGCGAAGATGAGAAGATCTGTCATGGTGCTGACCGGAGAGGATTATAGCAGGGCAGACGCGGCTTCTGCGTGATCCAGCAGCCGGGGCCCGTCACCGACGCCCGCACGCAAGACCTGTTGAACCCCCGGAAGGTTCTCGAGGCGGCGTGCGACCTCGTCGGCGGAGTCCGGACCTGCCAGACAGTGGACGTTGGCTCCGGCGTCGAGGGTGTAGCAGGTCGCCAGGCCAGCTTGTCGCCAGGTCCGGACCTGGTGCATCACTCGGACGCTGTCGGCCGACCAGTAGAACAGCGGCGGTGAGGAGGTCTGCATGACGGCGTGCATCAGGTGGCTGTCTTCTTCGACGACTTCCGCCAAACGCGCGAAGTCACGCGCCCGAATCGCCTGGCGGCAGGCTTCCAGCCGGCGGGAGGTGTCGGCGACCCGGGCGGCCTGAATCGGGCTCGTAGGTGCCAGACGGTGGCCGTCGCTCGAGCCGACGTCCTTGGCAGCGGTGGTGACGACGGCCACCAGATCGACCAGTGCCCAGTGGTCGGGCCCGGAAATCGGTTCAGCATACGAGTCGTCGTCGCCGGTGCCGGGCAGCCATTCGACAAACCCGCCGAACAGCGACCGACAGGCCGAGCCGGAACCGCGGCGGGCCAGGCGCGAGAGCTCCTGGTCGGACAGTTCCAGACCGGCCGCCGCAGACCCGGCAACGGCGAGCGCCGCGAAGGCCGAGGCCGATGAGGCGAGACCGGAACCGGCGGGGAAGTTGCTGACGCTCTCGATCTCCGCCGGCCACTCCAGCCCGGCCCTGATTCGGATGTGGTCGAGGAAGCTGGTGGCGCGGGCGAGCTCGGCTGGGCCGGCTGCGCGCCGATCGATCTTCAGGCGGTCGCGCGCGAGATTGGGATCGAAGCGGACGCGCGTCACGGTCCGTAGTCCGGCGAGTGTCATTGAAATCGAGCCGTTGCTTGGGATGCGAAGGGAATCGTCGCGGTTTCCCCAGTACTTCACCAGTGCGATGTTGGGATGGGCTTCCGCGGCTGCGTCGTGTGGCTCCATCGGGAGGCCCTACACCCGCGAGTCGGCGATCCACCTCTCGACGCGTTCCGCAAGCACCAGCTGGGCGTGGGGGTCGGTCGGGAAGTAGGACGTCGCCGGCTCGTCGGCGGGGGCGTCGGGGGGCAGACCGAGCGGCAGCAGCGGAAGACGGGCGGCACGCATCGCTTGCAGTGCCGTGCGGTGATGGTTCAGACGCGAATCGTACGGCGAGATCAGAATCCCGAGGACTTCGAGATCGGCATTCATTTCCTGTCGGATTTGGGCCAACGTGGCCAAGAAGAGCCAGAGACCGCGTACGTGAGTCACATCGGGCTGGCTGGGGATGATCGCGCCTTCGGCGGCCGTCAGGGCATTGACCGTCAACAGGCTGAGGGTTGAAGGACAGTCGATCAGTGCCAGATCGAAGTTGGCTCCGACTGTCGCCAGGACCTTGCGGAGGACGATTTCGCGTCCGATGCGGGAGCCGAGCCCCAACTCGCTGGATGCCATCGCTAGGTCCGCAGGGGCAAGGAAGAGGTAGGTTCCGGGAACGACTTCCCGGAGGATGTCCCACATCGCCACCGGGCCCGGGAGGGCGCCCCCGAGTACCTCCGCCAGGCTCGCGCCGGCGGTCGATTCCACGCCGCAGAAGGAGGTCAGGCTGGCCTGAGGATCCAGGTCGACGAGGAGCACGCGCCACCCCCGCTCAGCCAGAACCATGCCCAGGGCGTGGGTCGTTGCCGTCTTGCCGGACCCGGCGCGAGGGTTGGCGATCGCGATCGTTCGCATCATCGAGGAGCCGTCCGAGTTGCGGGCCAAGTTTACACCATCGACGATCCTGCGCACACGAAAGCCGCCAAACGGCGCGTTCGCGCGGATCCAGGTAGACTCCTAGGTGCATCAGACATGGCCCCGCTCGAGCAGGCGCTGCGCATCCTCATCGTCGACGACGAACCTCAGGTTCGAGAAGTGCTGCGCGTCTACCTGGCAAAGGCCGGCTATGATGTGGTGCAGGCCGCCGACGGCGAAGACGCGATCCGTCTCGCTGAGCGGGAGGTCCCCGATCTCGTGATCCTGGATCTGATGCTGCCGCGCCGAGACGGTTGGACGGTCTTTCAAAAGCTCAGGTCCCGGCGCGACGTGCCCGTGGTCATGCTCACGGCGCGTGGGGAGGAGGGCGATCGTCTGCTCGGGCTTGACCTCGGCGCCGACGACTACATCGTCAAGCCGTTCAGCCCGCGGGAGGTCGTCGCCCGAGTCCGCAATGTCCTGCGCCGACGGGAGCGGGCTGCTCCGGAGCCGGATCCGATCCCGCTCGTCTTCCCCGGCCTGGCGATCTTCCCAGCGGAACGCCGCGTGGAAGGTGCGCGCGGGCCGGCCGAGCTGACCCAGAAGGAGTTCGATCTGCTGTTGTATCTGGCGAGCCACCCGGGGCGCGTCTTTACCCGGGCGCAGCTGCTGGAGAGCGTCTGGGGGTATGCGAGTCACGGCGACGCGAGCACCGTGACTGTTCACGTTCGCCGGATCCGGGAGAAGATCGAGGCCAATCCGTCGGAGCCGCGCTTTGTCCAGACCGTGTGGGGTGTGGGGTATCGCTTTGAGCGTGATCCAGGGTAGGGTTTGGATTCTCTGGGCGGCGGCGCCCGTCATCGCGCTGGGGCTCGCCGGTGTCTTGTTGGGGACCCCGGTGGCCGACCTGGGCGTCCTGGCTCAGTTCCTGATTCTGTCGGAGGCGATCTCGCTGGGTCTTGCGTGGGTGGCG
>DATIPT010000012.1:0-2478 GCA_035471625.1 Anaerolineales bacterium | reverse complement strand
GGAAAGCGCGAGCACGACCGCGAAAGGCGCGCGCAGAGCCGAGGACGCGTTCATCGAAGTGACCTCCGCAGAGGGTCGATTGGACGCCAGGCGAATGAATCCCCAAGGCGAGCGAGGCTGCCCGCCGGATGAATGCAGTCTACGCCGAATTCGGTCTTGGAATCAATCCAGAGATCCGGATTGGCTTGGTTTGGGGGGGTTCGGCAGCGGCCGGGCTAGGATTCGCCCCGAACCGCGTTCAAGAAATCGGCCAGCATCCCGTAGGCGGTCGTATCCGGACCTGGGTTCTCCTCGATGATCGTCAGGCGGCCGAGCACGTCGGATTCGAAGGCGACCGAGGAAGACGTCCCCATCACACCGTACAGCGGGTCCTCCGGGGCGAGCCGCTCGGGGGCCACTTGGGCCGTAACGTGACCATCCTCGCCGAGAGTCGCCTGGCAGACCAGCTTCCAGCGGAAGCCCTGCTCACGCGTCTCGCGGATCAGCATCGGCGTGATGCCCTCGATCCCCTGGCGTTCCACGTCCTGCGGCTTGAGGGGCGTCTCCATCAGGACGGTGACGAGCGCCGCCACCTTGACGGCCGCATCCCATCCCAGGATGTCGCCGCTCGGATCGGTTTCGGCCACGCCGATGGCCTGCGCCTGTGAAACGGCTTCGTCGAAGCTCTGGCCGGATTCCATCAAGGTCAGGATCAGGTTGGTTGTGCTGTTCAGGACGCCGCGGAAGGATCGCAGCCGGGCGCCGGGAAGGGCGGCCCGCCAAAGCGAGAACAAGGGCGCCCCGTCCATCACGGCCGACTCGAACAGGTAGCGGCGGCCCTTGCTGCGCGCCAGATCCGAAAGCATGCCGTAGCCATGAACGACGGGCCCTTTGTTCGCCGAGACGGCATGCATCCCGGCTTCGAGCGCCGTCTGCAGGTAGTCGAGCGCGGGCTGTCCCGTATCGTAGTTCACGGGCGTCGCCTCAAACAGGACGTCGGCTCCGCACTCCTGAATGAAACCGATAGGATCGCCGGGCGCGCTCGCGGCGGAGACCTCAGCCAGGAGACGGCCGCCTTCCACGGCGGCCAGGGCGCGCCCCAGATCGATCCCGGCCGGGTCGATGGCGGCGCCGGCTCGGCGGGCGGCGATACCGACGACGCGGCATTCGACTCCGTATCGATCGCGGAGCTCAGCCTGCTTGGACAGGAGCAACCGGGCGAGAGACCGTCCGACGTTGCCAAACCCGAGGAGGGCCAGGTTGTAGGTTGTCATGGTCCGGACTCCGTGGCGTAGCGCCTCGCTACGGACACCCCGGGAGAGAGAAGTGGGCGACGCGATCGTTCCGGGTGTCCGACACCCACAGGGTGCATTGATCCTCGAAGGCGACCCCAACGGGGAGCCCAAATTGCGTGCCTTCAGCTCCTGGCGAACCCCAGCCAACCAGGAATTCACCCGTCGCGCTGAAGCATAGGGCCCGATAGCCGTCGGGATCGCTGGCGCAGACGCGCCCGTCCTGGCTGACCTCCAGGTAGGGCTTGTTGTCGAGCGAGTTCGTCAACCAGGCGTCGAGGAGCCACTCGCGGACGGGCTGCCACTGGTCCGGCGAGACCTCCTCGAAAACCTGGATGCGCGAGTTCCAGGTGTCGGCGACGTAGACCAGGTCGTCCGGGCCGATGGCGACCCCGACCGGTTCGTCGAGTTGGCCTTCCAACGGACCACCGCCGGGTTCCCCGATCTGGCCGAGCGGCTCTCCTTCGGAGCTGAAGACGACGACGCGCTTGTTGCCGGTATCGGCAACATACACACGTCCGGACGAGTCGACGGCGACGTCGCGCGGTCCCCACAAGGCTGTCGGCGACTCGGCCTGCCCGAAGGTTCCCCACATGCCGAGGAACCGGCCATCGGCGGTGAAGTGCTGGACGCGGTGATTCCAGGTATCGGCCACGTAGACGGTGCCGTCGGGGGCGACGGCGATGCCCCAGGGCTCATTGAAGGTGCCGCCCGGCGCCGGCCCCGGATCGACGGCGGCGAAGCTTCCCCAGGCGGTCTGCGCTGTGCCGTCGGCGTCGAAATGCTGGATCCGGTGATTGCCGGTATCGGCCACGTACAGGGATCCATCGGGTCCGACGGCGATGCCGCGTGGCTGGGAAAGTTGCCCCCGGCTGGAACCGCTGCCCCCGAGGAACTCGTCGGCCGCCAGTTCGATGCTCCGCTCTGCATAGGGATCGGCGATCGAGATCGGCTGAAGGACGGCCGGGGCCACTCCGTAGTTCCACACCTGGGAGGCGATGTCTTTGCGAACATAGAGCTTGAACTTCTCGGCCGGGGACCAGTTGCGCAGGCTGAAGTCGCGCTCGGCGACCTGTCCGTAGCGGGTGTAGTCGCGGTTGAACCAGACATCCCACAGTGCGGCGCGCCACTCCGGCGACGCCAGGGCATTCCGGATGCGCTCCCAGGTCAGGTCGAAGTAGTCCTGCATCGGCCACCAGACGCGGTT
>DATIPT010000011.1:0-7791 GCA_035471625.1 Anaerolineales bacterium | reverse complement strand
GCCGGCCACCGTCTCAGATCTTCGCCGGTGTCGATCGGTCGATCCCGGCCCGCTGATTCTCGATCAGGATCAAAACGAAGCACAAGGAAGAAACGCGGTTGAGGTAGGCCAGAAGGGAAGCGTTCTCGATCTCGCCTTCGTGCAACAGCCGCGAAAGGTGCCTCTCGGCCCGCCGAACAATCGTCCGGGCCTGATCCAGAGCGCTTCCTGCCAGGGTGTCACCCCCCAGGATGAACCCCTCGGGTGCATCAATCCCCTCGGCTCGTCTGTCGATCTCCGCCTCGGCCCAGCGCACCTGGTCTGGGCCGATCGTTCGAAAGCGAGCAGCGTTCTCCCCCGGCGCCGCCACTTCAGCCATGACCCGGTACAGATGGCGTTGGAGCGTCTCGAGGGAGGTTCGGGTGTCTTCATCCTCGGAAATCGCCCGAGCCATCCCGAGAGCTGCAGCGGCCTCGTCGATTGCCCCGATTGCCTGGGCCCGGGGATGGTGCTTGGGGATTCTCCCCTCCCCGAGGACCCCCATGGTCCCGTCGTCACCCCGACCGGAATAGAAGTCTGACATGGCGAGCATTATAGCGCCGGGGCCTTTGGCGTGAGGCCTCGCGCCTGGGCCGATGAGATTCCCGACGCCGCCGTTTGACACGGCACGACCGCGGTCGGATAATTCGGTTGCCGGGCTCAGGGGGAAAGATCATGCTGGCACAGAGCGGGCGCTTTCTCGTCGGGTTGTTCACGGGTCTCTTGGTCGGCGGTCTGCTCTACATGCTCGTCTCGCGACCGCGAGGCATCGCGATCGAGCTCATTCCGCCCCCGAGTCCATCTCCCCTGCGGGTCCACGTCGCCGGCGGTGTCGGTGCGCCGGGGGTCTATCCCTTGCCCTCCGGAGCGATCGTCGCGGATGCCATCGCCGCCGCAGGTGGTGCGCGCCCCGGCGCCGATCTCGATGCGCTCAATCTCGCGGCTCCGATCGATGACAACGACCAGGTGTTCGTCCCGATGGTGGGAACCGCGTTGCCGACGGATCCCAGCGCCCGCAACGAAAGCGCTGCGGTCAATCTCAATAGCGCAACGCTCCCCGAACTGGAAAGCCTTCCCGGAATCGGCCCGACGCTCGCCAACGCCATCGTCGCCTACCGGGACCAGAATGGTCCGTTCCTCTCCGTGGAGGACCTCATCCACGTACCCGGCATCGGCCCGACGCGTCTGTCACAGCTTCGCGACTTCGTCCGCGTCGAATAGTCATACTCTCGAACGAACGGCGCACTTGTTCGCGAGCCGCTCGACTGTATAATCCGCCTGATGCCTGAGCTCCCGGAGGTTGAGACCATCGTCCGTCAGCTGCGCACCGGCGATTCGAGCCGCCCACCCCTGCCAGGACGAACCATCGACCGTGTGACGATCCGCTGGCCGCGCCACATCGCAACGCCTGAGGCGTCCGAGTTCCGCCGCGCCATTGCCGGCCGCGTCATCCGGGAGGTCGACCGGAGGGGCAAGTATCTGGTCTTCCCGCTCGACGTCGGGACGATGCTGATCCACCTCAAGATGAGCGGCGACCTGACGGTTGCGCCGACGGAAGAGCCCGCCGGCCGCTTTGACCACACTGTCTTCCACCTTGATGGCGGTTGGGACCTCCGGTTCGGGGATTCGCGCAAGTTCGGAAAGGTGTTTCTCCTGGATGACCCGGACATCGTCCTCACGAATCTGGGACCCGAACCGCTCGATACGGGGTTCACCGCGGCAATCCTGGGTGAGCGGCTTCGCCAGCGAGCGCGCGCACTGAAACCCCTGCTCCTCGACCAGAGCTTCGTCGCCGGCCTGGGGAATATCTACGTTGACGAGGCCCTCCACCGGGCGCGCCTCCACCCATTGCGCCGAAGCGATCGCCTGCGCGACGACGAAGTCCGCCGCCTTTGGCGTGGGATCCGGGCCTCCCTGCGCTCCGGACTGCGCCACAATGGTGCCAGCATCGATTGGGTCTACCGCGGCGGCGGATTCCAGAACCACTTCCGGGTCTATCAGCGAGCGGGGGAGCCGTGCGGCGTATGCGGCACGACGATCCGCAGGATCGTCGTCGGACAACGGAGCACGCACTACTGCCCGAAGTGCCAACCCCGAAGGAGGCGGTGAGATCGATTCTTCGCTTCTGTTCGGCTTGATCCTGATCCTCGCCGGCCTTGCTTTGGCCGGGGCGGCGTTCTTCGTCCTGTACTCACGGCGAGAAGAAGGTCCAGAGGAAGACACCACACCCTCGACCGGGTCGGACGAAGAAGAGGAGGAAATCCCGCCGTTGCCGCAAGAGCCTGCTCCTGCGCCTCCGCCCGCAGCGGAAGAGACCCTGGAGCCCCCGCCCGCAACGGTGCCGGTTCAGCCGACGGCCCCCGCCCCCGCCGCGCCTCCCCCAGCTGCGACCGCAACCGGAGGACCACCGATGACCGACCGTCCCCCGTCCCCGCCCTCGGGCACCCAGAGCGACCGAACCCTGTTCCCGGTCGTGACCCTCCTGCGCGATGACGTTTCCGGGGAGCTCGTCCTCCAGGTCGGGCCTCACACCTATCGCAACGCCAGCGATCTAAAGGAGTCCGCCGACTGGACCCGGGTCGAGTATGCCGCTCGCGATCTCACTCGCTGGATCGGGGGGGAGATGCCGCCGACCCGCAAGGCCGAACCGCGCTACGAGGAGCCGGCGACTTCCGGATCGATGGTCCAGCAGATCAACCAGATCCTGGAGAAGAAGCTCGCCGCCCAGCCGGGATTGGCTCGGGGCGTTCGTCTCGCCGAGGGCCCCGGCGGCGCGGTGCGGGTCTACATCGGAGTCCAGGCCTACACCTTGGAAGAAGTGCCGGATCCTGCGATCCGCTCCGCTATTCGGGAAGCGGTCGCGGAGTGGGAAGCGCGCTCGTGAGCGGCTCGGCCTTCGCCTCGGCGGCAAGCCGGTAGCCGTTTCCTTTCCGTTCCAACCGACCCACCGGCATCTTCAGATCGTGCTCGAAGAAGAGCCAGGCCTGGCGATCGGCCGCCCAGGCCTGCCACTGCGCTTTGGTCCTCAAGGTCTCCAGCGGCGCGGCATCATACGCCGTCATCCACGCCAACCGCTCAAAGTGGACGGCGTAGCTCGCCAGATCGGCCAGGTACAGTCCCGACCAATCGCCGGTCTCGAGGACCACCGACTGGTGTCCGCGCGTGTGGCCTGGCGTGACGACGCAGCGCACCTGATCGGTGATGGACTCATTCCCATGGAGGAGCCTCATCCGCCCTGCGCGCAGCAAAGGCTGGAAGTTGTCGGCAAAGTAGGTGCCCTGGGTCCGGGCATCGGTGTGGACGGCCTCGGCCCACTCGATCCGCTGGACAAGGTAGGTGGCTCGCGGAAACGACGGTTGGACCTCTCCGGCTTCCAACCGCGTGTTGCCGCTGCAGTGGTCGGCATGCAAGTGGGTGTTGATCACGACATCGACGTCGTCCGGCGCGACCCCGAGCGCCGCCAGGCCGGCGATCAGACCGCCCCCCGGGCGATCGAGCTGCCAGCGATGGACCTCCTCGGGTGTGAGCCTCTCGCCCAGGCCGGTGTCGACGAGGATCGTTTTCCCGCGCGACCGGACCAGGAGGCACGTGAGCGACATCGGAACCAGGTTGTCCTCCCCCGGAGGGAAGATCTTCTGGTACAGGCCACGCGGCACGAGGCCGAATGGCCCTCCGGGATCGACGTGGACGACCCCGTCGCTCACCAGGTGGATCTCGAGATCGTGGATCTGCATTCGCGAGCTTTCCGCCGCCGGGCCTGGAGGTGTTCTCCCAGCCGGATCCGGAGGCCTACCGGCGCCGTCGCCGCCGCTTCTTGGGTGCGGCTTCGGCCGCAGGCGCGGAGGCAACGCGCATCCCCTCGCCTTGCCCGCTCCCCGCTGTTCGCGAGCCGGCCGCTTGCGACGGCCGTGCCGGCGCTGGGGAACGGAACATGCGAGTGATCACCCCGGCTCGGATGTCGGCCTGGAGCTGGCTGAACATGTCGAAGGCGCGGCTCTTGTATTGCACGAGAGGGTCCCGCTGGCCGTAGGCTTCGAGGCCGATGGCGGTGCGCAACCCTTCCATCTGCGTCAGGTAGTCCACCCAGAGCCGATCGCCCACCGCGAGGATCAGGCCGCGATACATTTCGTTCAGCTGGACCCGCCCGACCGCCGCCTCGAAATCTCGGCGGCGATCGCCCTCGAATCGCTCCGCCGATCCGGCCGCGACCATCGTCTGCCAGGCTTCTTCGCCAAGTTCGCGGGCCACGCCCTCTTGGAGATGCGCCGGCAGCCCGTCGACCGCGCCCCCTGTGGCCTGACGAACTTCGTTCTGGCCCAGGCTGAGCTCAATCGCCTCGCGGGCACGATCGAGGTGGTCGAGGATCTCGTCCGTCAACTCGTCGGCGTCCTTGCCTTCGAGCAGGCGAGCTGCAGGGAAAGCGTACGAAAGCCGCGCAACCAAGACTGTCCGCCGCTGATGGGTCCGACGATCAAAGACTGTCCGCTGACCATAGCTGATGCGGACCAGCGCCCGCGTCAGGTCGGCATCCGTCACCGGCCGCCCGTCCGGGAGGAGGGAAGCCAGTTCCTGGTCCACCTCGCGGAGCGTCGACTCGGTCTTGCGTGCCCAGGCCTGGTCGACGGCTTCCAGCAAGCGCGTCTCGGCGGCGCCCCAGTCGATTGGCGTGGCCAGCTTGGAGTCGAGACTCAGAGGCTCGCCGAGCCGCGCCTCCGCGATCTGCACCAGACCGGTCCACACCCGGATCCCGAGACCGGCTTCGACCAGCCGAGGGATCATCTTGCGGAAGTCGTCCGGCGACTCGCGGACCTGCTGCAAGCCCCCCTCGCCGAGCTGCAACCGCACCCCGGCGGCTTCCTCTACTGTACGCACGAGCGCCTGCGCGTCCACCGGGCTCCCGGTCTCCTCCGCCTCCAACAACACCCCTTCGAAAGCCGTATCGGCAACGTCCGAGCGCTGGCGCACCTGGTCGTCCAATCGTTCCACGGAACGATCCAGCTGTTCCCGGATCGTCTGGCCCAGGTGTACGTGCTGCGCCTCAAGAGATTCCCCTGCCAGCTGACCGAGAGCCTTTCGGATCGTCCCGGGCGATCGATCCCCGCCAAGGCCCTCGATCAACAGCGCCAGCATGTAGGAGGGATGCGGCTGGTCGGAATCCAGATTCAGGGTCGGCTGGGTCTCCTCCAGCCAGGCGAGGAGTTTCCATGCATTGGCCGGTTCCTCAGCGGCGGCGTCGACATGGCGCCGGACCTCCGCCTCCAGCATCGCCTCGATGTCTTCCCACAGGTTGGCCTTCTGGAAGATTCGGTTGCGCTGGCCGTAGAAGACCTCCCGCTGTTGATTGAGCACATCGTCGTACTCGAGCAAGTGCTTGCGGGTGTCGAAGTTGGCGCCCTCGACCCGCCGCTGTGTTTCCTCGATCGTCCGGTTGACCATCGAGGCGGCGATCGGAACGCTGTCGTCGATCTTCAGGAACTCCATCAAGCCTGAGACCCGCGCCCCTCCGAAGAGCCGCATCAGCTCATCCTCGAGCGAGAGGAAGAACTGCGACGAGCCGGGATCTCCCTGACGGGCGGAACGGCCGCGCAGCTGATTGTCGATCCGTCTCGATTCGTGGCGCACCGAGCCGATTACGTGCAATCCGCCGAGCTCGCGAACCTTCTCCTCGTCGCCGACGAACTTCAAGAACAGCTCGCGCTCCGGACCGTAGATTCCGATGGCCGCCGGATCGGCCGCCCGGAGGGCCTCCGCCCGCTCGGTCATCGTCAGGGCCTCCGGATCGCTGATCCCGGCCCGGCGCAGGACGCGGTTGACGGCTCCCAAGACCTCTTCGGCGATCTCCCCGCCGAGCTTGATGTCGACCCCTCGCCCGGCCATATTCGTGGCGATGGTCACCGAGCCCAGGCCGCCGGCCCAGGCGATGATGGCCGATTCCTCGTCGTGCTTCTTGGCATTCAAGACATTGTGGCGGATGCCCCCCGAAAGCGCCGCCTCGAGCCCGGCGCGGTGCTCCGGTTCCAGCCCGAGAACACGCATCAATCGATCGATGTTTTCCGGGCGGTTGACGGTCAACGCCAGGTCGAGCTCCTTGGCGAGTGGCCGCAAATCGGCCTGCGTCATATCGGGAAGGGGCTTGTGGAGCACTTGCAGCGCATCAACACGGGTTCCATCGTTGGCCAGGCCGTGAGCCTCGAGGTACGCATCCCGCAGGATTTCCACGATCGCCAGCTGCTGGAGAGGTTGGGCGCGCAATCGCTGCGAAAGCCGTTCGGAAAGCTCCACCGACGTCGTCCCAACCAGAAGCGGCTGGCCCCGGCTGTGCCGAGCAAGGATCTCCAAAGCCAACGCCCGGAGCTTGGCCTCCTCGGTCCGGTAGACCAGATCCGGCTGGTCCTTCCGGCGCCAGAAGACGGGGCGATGCTCCGGATCCTCCTTGCGGGCGAAGTAGCCGTACTTCTGGCCGTCCTCCTCGTACGTCGATTCGACCAAGTCGGAGCCAGCCTGGCGGGCGATGTACTCCAGATTCGTCGGCAACGGGACGACGTCGACCTTGTAGATCTTGTTGAACTCTTCGGCTTCGGTGACCGCCGTTCCGGTCATCCCGGCGAGCTTGGCGTACTTGCGGAAGTAGTTCTGCAAAGTAATCGTGGCGTATGTGACGTTATCCTGCCGGACCTTGACGCCTTCCTTGGCCTCGACCGCCTGGTGCAGGCCGTCCGACCACCTTCGCCCCTGCATCAGCCGACCGGTGAACTCGTCGACGATGATCACCCGCCCGGCCTGGACGACATAGTCCTTGTTGCGCTTGAAGAGGTGCTCGGCGCGAAGCCCTTGCTCCACGAAACCCAGGAGCCGGGCCTGCTCGGGGGTGATGTCCTCCGGGCGATCGGGGTCTCGCAGGCGCGTGCCCAGCAATCGCTCGACATGGTCTTCCCCAATCTCGGTCAGGGATACGCTTCGGTCCCGCTCGCTGACCTCGAAGTCTTCCGCCACCAGCGTCTTGACGACGCGGGCGACGCGTTCGTACATTTCCGGGTCCTCATGCGACGGACCGGATATGATCAGCGGCGTCCTGGCTTCGTCGATCAGGATGTTGTCGACCTCGTCGAGGATGGCGTAGTTGTGGCCGCGCTGGACGCGGGCCTCGATTGCCGGGGCCATGTTGTCGCGCAGGTAGTCGAAGCCGAACTCATTGTTGGTTCCGTAGGTGACGTCGGCGGCGTAGGCCTCGGCCCGCTCGACGAGCTGCAGCTGGTGGACGTCCTCCTGGGCCGACTCGCGTTCCGGATCGTAGACGAACGCCTTGCGTCCGTTCTCGGTCCGGGCCGCCTCCTGCAACACCCCGACGGTCAACCCCAGGGCGTGGAAGATCGGACCCATCCATCGAGCGTCGCGCCGCGCCAAGTAGTCGTTGACCGTGACGAGGTGAACGCCCTTCCCCTCCAGCGCGTTCAGATAGATCGGCATGGTGGCGACGAGCGTCTTGCCTTCCCCCGTGCGCATCTCGGCGATCTTCCCTTCGTGGAGGATGATCCAGCCGACAAGCTGAACATCAAAGGGGCGGAGGCCGATCGTACGAACCGAGGCCTCGCGGACGACGGCGAACGCCTCCACCAGGAGATCATCCAAGGCTTCGCCTTCCGACGATCGCCGCCGAAACATTTCGGTTTGGGCATACAACTCGGCGTCGCTCAATCGGCGGAGCTCGGACTCGAGGTCTCCGATCGCTTGGACGCGATCGGCGCAACGTTCGAGCTCGCGGCCGATGGGATC
>DATIPT010000010.1:0-4375 GCA_035471625.1 Anaerolineales bacterium | reverse complement strand
CTCCGGGGCCGCGTCATACGGGATCGGTCCGGGAGGCTGACTTCGGGTGGAGATCGGCGAGGTCGGCCGCCATGCGGCAAGCGAGGACCGCGATCAGCGCGAAGGCCAGCAGCAGGCCGAGCGGAAGGATGGCGAAGCCGGCAGCGAAAAGGACCCCCGACACGGCGGCCACGGCCACGACGGTTCCAGGGCGGGAGATGATCATGGTCGTCATGACTCTCCATCCCGCTCGCAACGAGGAGAGGTCGCCGGTCGCCAGGATCGCGAGCAAACAGGCCTGACCGGCCGTCCAGACGAATGCTGCCAGCATGAAGAAGGCGCCGAGAAACGACCCCATCCACGTCCCGTGAAACGGCGCATCGGGATCGACATAGAAGAAGGCGTTGACCGTGAGAACCCCGAGCACGGCCATGTTGACGGCTCCCCATCGATACGCAAGTCCAAGCCGGTGTCGGCCCCCGGAAAAGAAGGTCCGAAAGTGAATGGAACCCCCATCGACCACCTGGGCCGCCGTGTGGAACAGGCCGAAGGTGGAAAACGGCCACGCCAGCAGCAACAGACCTCCGGCTCCGACCAAGACGAGTTGCCGACTCGTGACGGCATAGGTGAGCAGCAGGAAGCCCGGCATCACAGCCAGCGATGTGATGATGTTGAACGCCATCAGGAAGAACGATTCGCGCCAGAAGTCGCGCGCCGACCGGAGGAAGATCCCCATCAGGCCTGGGGATCGATGCGGCCGCCGTGGGTTGTTGCCTCCCGAGCGAGTTCCGGAATCGGAACGGGGAGGCCTGCGTCGCCTCCCCGCGTCCGCCCGCTTTGTCATGCGGTCAGCCCTTGACGCTCCCCAGGGTCAGCCCGGAGATCAGGTATTTGGAAGAATACAAGAACAGGATCACGACAGGAATTGTCACCAGAATCGACCCAGCCGAGAACATCCCCCATTGCGTCTGAAACTGCTGTTGCAGCGACTGGAGGCCGAGCGGCCAGGTCCAGATCTCCTTGGCGTTCCCCAGGATGACTCGGGCGAAGAGGTAGTCATTCCAAGCCTGGGTGAAGTTGAACAGAAACACGATGGCGAGTGACGGCGTGGACAGCGGGAGAATGATCCTGCGGAAGGTCTCCATCCGTCCGGCGCCGTCGATCAGGGCCGCCTCCTCCAGTTCGCGCGGGATGGTGTCGTAGTAGCCCTTGAGGATCCAGATGCTGAAGGGCACCGCCGTCACCGAATAGGTGATGATCAAACCCCGGTAGGAGCCGATCAGGCCGTTCCGCAACGCCAAGATGAACAGGGGCACCATCAGCATGGCAGCCGGGATCATCTGGGTGGTCAGCAGGAAGACCAATCCCGGGTTGCGGGCCGGGAACCGCCAGCGCGAGAACGCGTACGCCGAGGTCGAAGCCAGGGCCACACCGACGATCGCTGTCCCCAGGGTGATGGCCAAGCTGTTCCACACCCACAGCAGGAAGTCGGTGTCGTTGATCAGTTCCTGATAGTTCTCGATGGACGCATCCGGTGGGATGATGCTCAGGGACGTCGAGAGCAGCCGGTCGCCCGGTCGGAGGGAAACGCTGAAGACACGCAGGACCGGATAGACGGTGATGACGCAATAGCCGACGAGCGCGGCATGGACCAGCAGGCGCTTGAAGCCGGAGTCGCCTCGCCGGGCGCGGAAGAAACCGGGCCGCTTGGTTCCCCCCGAGGCCGGCGCCACGAGGGCGGGCGGTGCGGTCGTCATCGTGTCGACTCCTTGAGGGTACCGGTCAGGGCGATATAGATCAATACATACGCCAAGAGAAGAATGAAGATCACGAAGGCGAAAGCGGCCGCGAATCCGTAGCGGTTGTACTGAAACGCCGCCCGAAACAGCGCCGTCACCAGGATGTCGCTCGTCTCCAACTCGTTCTGGTTGATCAGGAACGGCACGTTGAAGTTGTTGAAGGTCCAGATCGTTCCAAGGACGATGGCCGGCGTCAGGACAGGCTGGATCAACGGCAGAGTGACATGGCGCCACTGCTGGTAACTGCTTGCGCCGTCAATCTCGGCCGCCTCGTAGTACTCGCCGGCGATGCTCTGCATCGCCCCCAGCAGGATCACCATCATGAAGGGGATCCCGAGCCAGATGTTGGTGGCGAGCATGGCCGTGAAGTTGGCGGTCGGGTTGGAAAGCCACTGCACCGGCTCGAGCCCGAGCCGAGTCAGGATGATGTTGAAGTAGCCGTACTCATAGTGCAGTTCGCCGCGCCAAGCCAACACGGCGATGATCTGCGGCAGCGCCCAGGGCAAGATGATGATCGCCCGGTAGATCCCGCGACCGCGCATGGGGCGGTTGAGGAGCAACGCCAGAGCCATCCCGCCGGCGACATGGAAAATAACGTTGACCGCCGTCCAGGTGACCGTGCGCAGGAAGACCGGGAAGAAGGTGACCTGCTTGAGCACGGGAAGCCGAAAGACATCCACGAAGTTCTTGAAGACGCAATCCGTCAACCAGGCAACGCCGGCCGGGGCCTCGCCGGCCGCACAGACCACCCAGAAGAACTGGGCCTTGTCGCCAAACCGCCGCAGACTCATGTTCGTCAGGGACAGGCGCAGCTCCCACAGCAGCGGGTAGACCACCAGGATCGCCAGGCCGACGGCGGCCGGGGCGACGAGCATCCAAACGAGCAGGCGCCGGCTCTTGAGGATCCGGCCGAAGATGACATAGACGATGATTTCGATGACGACCGTGGCCAAGATGATGAACAGAATCGTGCCGACGGTCTCGGTCAGGCTGGGGATCAGTTGCGCCAGCAGTCGATCCATCCCAGACCTCGTCCTGGCCGCCCAGGACTGCCCCGTGGGGAGGCTCGGGGGCCAGGAGCAAGACCTCCTGGCCCCCGAAGCGGTGCGGGACTACTCCAATGTCGTGATACAGGCATCCGCGGCGGACTGCATGGCGGCCGCGGCGTCGGTGGCTGCCTTCTCGCCGGCGAGAACCGCCAGCATTTCAGGCTTCATGCTGTCCCAGTTGCAGCGCATCTCGACGACCGTCGGCATCGGGACGCCGACGACCATCTGGTCGGCCGAGCCGGCCAGGTACGAATCGGCCGTGATCAGCTCGTTGTCGAGCGCCGTCTTCAGGGCCGGCAGGCGCGCCAGCTTCGAGACCATGTCGAGCTGGTTGGCTTCGCTCGTGGCCCACTTGATGAAGTCGACCACGACCAGCTGGGTGTCTTCGTCCAGACCGGCGGGAATCATGAAGAACTTGCCGGAGGTGAAGGGCGCCGGAGGCGTTCCCGTGGACGAGACGATCGGGATGCGAGCGACGCCGAGCTTGTCCCCGAAGAGATCCTTGTAGGCCCCGAGGGTCCAGTCGCCGTTAACGATCATCGCCGCCCGCCCCTCCTTGAAGAGGGTGTCGGCGCCGTTGTAGTCGCTCTCGGGCGGGACGATCTCTTCATCCTTCAGCAGCCTGAGCCACTCGAGGGTAGCGACCATTTCGGGCGTGTTGAGAGTGGGGGTGACGCCGTCTTCCGCGAAGACTGCACCGCCGAAGCCGCCCAGCCACGGCACGAGCCAGAAGGGTTCGGTCTGGTTGTAGACCAGCGGGATGACGTCCTGTGCCTTGAGATCTTCGGCCGCTGCCAGAAGCGCATCCGTGTCGGCCGGGGCCTCGGCGATCAGGTCCTTGTTGTAGTACAGCATCAGGTGATTGCCGTTGGAGATCGGCACACCCCAGTGCTCGCCGTTGAGCTCGACCGCCGCCAGGGCGCTGTCGGCGTACTGATCGAGATCAAACAGGTCGTCGACGGGGATGATGATGTCCGCGATCGTGAACGGGCCGGCGTGGTCATTGACCGTCCACAGCAGGTCCGGCGGGGTGCCGGCCAGGGCGGCGGTCTGAAAGTCCTCCCGCAGGAGCTCCGTATCGCCAGGATTGGTCACCTCGAAGGTGAAGTTCGGATGCTCTGCAGTGTAGGCCGCCGCCAGCGCCTCGACGTACTGCTTGGCGTTGTCGGCCTCGCCTTCCTGGTGCCACAACTGGATGGTCACCGGCCCGGTCGGCAGGGCCGGCTGCTGCGCGCAGCTCGCCAGGGCGACCGCTGCGACCAGCAAGGTGATCCAAACGATCGAACGTTTCATCGGCGGAATCTCCTTGTCAATGCTCGAGTAGGGTACCGTCGGGACCGGTGCGTCCCGAACGGGACATTGGACCGTGGGTTTGCGGCGAAGCACCTCCTTGATGCGCATGGGTGAGCAACCGGTCTCCCCGCGCCATGCCGGTGGGCTTTCCGGGCCCTTCAGCCACGGAAGGATCCAGGAGCAACATCAGCGAATGGCGCGCTGATCTCCCTCCGACGAGAAAAGATGGACGTGATCCATGTTGAATGCGATCTG
>DATIPT010000009.1:0-20364 GCA_035471625.1 Anaerolineales bacterium | reverse complement strand
GCCGAACGCGATCGGTTCTTGAATGAAGCCGAGGCGTCCGCCGTCCGGGCCCAATTGCTCGACCCGGGAAGCCCGCTCGCCCAGGCCTACTATGCCGAGCTCCTGTTGGACCAAGGCGTCTTTGACCGTGCCTATGATCTGGTCAGCGTCGCAGCCGAGAACGCCGACCCGTCGGACCCATTGTCCATGGATGTCCACCGAGTCTTCGGAACCGTCCTGGAGGGGACCGGCAACTACCGTCAGGCGATTGAGGAGTACCTGGCGGCGACCGAGATCGCCCCGAATTTCACGTATCTCTATCTGCTGGTAGGGGCGAACTATCGCCAGCTGGCGGGGAACGCCCCGAGTGAAAGTGACCGCAGGGTTCTGATGGGCCAGGCGCTCGATGCCTTCGATCGGGCAGCCCGGATCAATGAACAGCTCGGAATCGCAGATCCGACTCCCTATCTTTCCATCGGGAAGACGTACCTCCAGGACGGGGAGTTCTTCATCGCCGCCATCAACGTCGAACGGGCGTTGGCCATCGACCCGTCCAACCCCGACATCTTCGGGCGGCTGGGGATCATCTTCTTCAAAGCGCGCAACTACGAGAGCGCCGTCGAAGTTCTACGCTGCGCCGTCGAAGGCTGCTCCGCTGAAGAAAGCGGGCGCTTGCTGTGCGACCTGAAGGTCTTCCTGTGCGATGAAGACACGGATCCGGCCGCCGTGGGCGCCCTGGTTCCCGGGCAGGCTCTGGGGGACGGCACGCTGGAGTACTACTACACATATGCCTCCGTCCTGACGTCTTTTCGAGGCTCGGCGCTCGTCCCCAACGCCTGTGCGCGTGCGGAGACATTCTTCCAGCAGCTCTTGAGTCAGTACGGCGACGACCCGATCGTGGCGGGGATCGTTGCGGAGAACCGGGCACTTTGCTCCGGGGCGCCGCCTGCGCCCGAGCCCACACCACCAGACGGCGAGACCCGCCTCTAGGGCGCCAGTGCCGCCTGGGCGGTCCTGGAAGCCTCTGAGGCTTCCCCTTGACTCGGTCACCCGATTTCGGTACACTCGGCGGCGGAGTTAGCACTCTGCCAGCCTGAGTGCTAACCCCTGTTTGTTGTAGAAATCCCCTGCGAGTGCAGGAAAGGAGAGTAAGGATGAAGCTCAATCTCAAGCCGTTGGGTGACCGTCTGGTCATCAAGCCGCTGGAGCAGGAAGAGGTGACGGCCAGCGGGATCGTCCTGCCGGAGACGGCCAAAGAGAAGCCGCAGAAGGGTGAGGTCTTGGCGGTTGGTCCGGGGGCCCGGGACGAAGAAGGTAAGCGCATTGCAATGGATGTGAAGGCCGGAGACAAGGTCTTGTTTGCCAAGTACGCTGGAACAGAGATCAAGATCGATAGCGAGAAGCTCTTGATCCTGCGCGAGACCGATGTCCTGGCGATCGTGACCGAGTGATCGATCTTGACTCATCGTTCAATCCCCACACAGGAGTAGTTCGAAGATGGCTGCAAAGCAACTGGCGTTTTCGGAAGATGCTCGTCGTCGGCTCAAGGCCGGGGTCGATGTGCTGGCCCAGGCAGTCGCCACGACGCTGGGGCCGAAGGGCCGCAACGTCGCGCTGGACCGCAAGTTTGGATCGCCCACGATCACCCACGACGGCGTAACCGTCGCCAAGGAGATCGAGCTCGAGGATCCGTATGAGAACATGGGGGCGCAGCTCCTCAAGGAAGCCGCCACCAAGACCAACGACATCGCCGGCGACGGCACGACGACGTCGACCGTCCTGGCGCACGCCATGGTGACCGAGGGGTTGAAGAACCTGGCGGCCGGCTCGAACCCGATGATGTTGAAGCGAGGGATCGAGGCCGCCTCCAAGGCGGTCGCCGAGGCGATCTCCAAGGCGGCGATCGACGTGACCGAGAAGGAAGAAATCGCCTCCGTGGCGGCGATCTCGGCCCAGGACAAGGAGATCGGAGACCTGATCGCCGAGGTGATGGACAAGGTCGGCAAGGACGGCGTCATCACCGTCGAGGAGTCGAAGGGCCTTCAGTTCGAGACCGAGTACGTCGAAGGGATGCAGTTCGACCGCGGCTACATTTCGCCCTACTTCGTGACCGATCCCGAGCACATGGAAGCGCGCGTCGACGAGCCGTACCTGCTGATCCACGACAAGAAGATCTCGGCGGCGACCGATATCGTCCCGATCCTCGAGAAGCTCGTCCAGATCGGGAAGCGGGAACTGGTCGTCATCGCCGAGGATGTCGACGGGGAAGCCCTGGCGACCCTCGTCCTGAACAAGCTGCGGGGCATGCTCAACGTGATCGCCGTCAAGGCCCCCGGATTTGGCGATCGCCGCAAGGCGATGCTGCAGGACGTCGCCATCCTCACGGGCGGGACCGTCATCACCGAAGAGCTCGGGCGCAAGCTCGAGTCGGTAACGATCAATGATCTGGGCAAGGCCGGCAAGGTTGTGGCGACCAAGGACGACACCACGATCGTGGAAGGCGCCGGCGATAGTGCCAAGATCAAGGGACGCATCGAAGAGATCAAGGTCGAGATCGACAAGTCGACGAGCGACTACGACAAGGAGAAACTCCAGGAGCGGCTCGCCAAGCTCTCCGGCGGCGTGGCGGTCATCCGCGTCGGCGCCGCCACCGAGACCGAGCTCAAGGAGAAGAAGCATCGGGTCGAGGATGCTCTCTCGGCGACGCGCGCCGCAGTCGAGGAAGGGATTGTCCCGGGCGGCGGCGTGGCGCTGGTCAACGCCATGGAGTCGCTCAAGGAGAAGAAACTCGAATTCGACGATGAGAACGTCGGGGTCGCCATCGTTCGCCGATCCTTGGAGGTTCCCCTGCGCAAGATCTCGGAGAACGCCGGGCAGGATGGCGCCGTGATCCTCGAGACCGTCCGACGGCGCCAGGCCGAGAACAAGAACAAGAACTTCGGGTACGACGTCCTGCGCGACGAATACGTCGACATGGTCAAGGCCGGTATCATCGATCCGGCGAAGGTGACCAAGGGTGCGTTGGAGAACGCCGCGTCGATCGCCTCGATGATCCTGACGACCGAGGCGTTGGTGACCGAGGTTCCCGAGAGGGAGAAGCCGGCCCCGCCGCCGATGCCCGACTACTAGGCCGGCGAGACCCGTCTGAACCTGCAGCCCCTCCTCCTGGAGGGGCTGTTTGTTTCCAGCAGGAGCGTTCCTGGATACAAGCCTGTCGTGGGATAATGCTCGGAAGGAGGACGGAGAATGAGCCAGCAGAGTAGCCGAAGCCTGCGCAGGTCCCGATCGAACCGCTGGATCGCCGGCGTGTGCGGAGGCCTGGGAGAGTTCTTTGGTATCGGAGCGGGGTGGTTTCGTCTGGGATTCGTGATCGCCCTGATCCCGGGGGGGATACCCGGACTCTTGCTCTATCTGATTCTGTGGATCGTCATCCCCGGCAACTGAACCGAGCTTGCCGGGTCAGCCGAGGCGGCTGACGACGGCGACGATCACAACCACCGCAAGGATCGCCATGCACCCCAGGCGGGACAGCCGCTTGGCCCAGCCAAAGGCCCAGCGGAACACCCACCACGCGAGGAGCACGGCCAGCCCCACGACGACAAGCTTGATCAGGCCCTGATCCTGGAAGAGCTCCATCCCGATCCTTGGCGGGCTCAGATGACGAGCTGCCCGCCCTGGATCACTCGGGATACCAGATTCGTGCCAAACCGATAGCCGAGGTGGCGATGGTCTGGGGCGTCGAGGACGACGATATCGGCTCGCTTGCCGGCCTCCAGGCTTCCGGTTCTGGCCGCTAGGCCCACCGCCGCCGCGCCGTTGATCGTGGCAGCGACGATCGCCTGGGCCGGTGTGAGGGCAAGGCTCCGGCAGGCCAGGGCGATCGTCATCTGCATGCTCTCGCACCATGCGGTCCCGGGATTGAGGTCGGAGGCGATCGCCAGCAGACCATCAGCCTCGAGGAACGCGCTGACCGATGGTCGAGCGTCGAGATGGAGTCCGAAGGGCGTCGCCGGAAGGAGCACGCCGACGGTTTCGCTCTGGGCCAGCCTGCGGATCTCGTCGGCCGGAGTCTCCAGCAGATGGTCCGCCGACGTCGCCCCAAGGTCGGCCGCGAGGGACGCCCCGCCCAGAAACACAAACTCGTCGGCGTGGATCTTGACCGGGAACCCCAGGGCCAGGGCCGATGTCAGGATCCGGCGAGACTGATCCAGATCGAAGACCCCTTCCTCACAGAAGACATCGACAAACGGCAAAGGCCGGCCTGGAGCTTGATCAGACCACCATCGCTGAACCTCTGGGAGCATTCTGTCCGACACCAACGCAACGTACTTGTCGGTCCGGCCCCGGTATTCCTCGGGGACCGCGTGCGCGCCCAGGAAGGTTGGCACGACGCGCGGAGGGCCAGCTTCATCGAGGCGGAGACAGACCTCCAGCAGACGCAGTTCGGTCGCAAGATCGAGCCCGTAGCCGGTCTTGATTTCTATCGTCGTCGTCCCGTGGGCCAGGCTCCGCTCGAGGCGGGTGCGGGCAAGGTCCGTCAAGAGGGCTGTCGGCGCTTCCCGTGTGGCACGGACCGTCGACATGATCCCTCCGCCGGCCTCGAGGATCTCCATGTAGGTTCGCCCCTGGAGTCGCATTTCGAACTCCGCCGCTCGATCTCCCGCCCAAATCGCGTGGGTGTGGGAGTCCACGAACCCCGGCAGTACGACACGGTCTCGGCAATCGATTTCCGTTTCGGCCTGGAACCGGTGGCGAAGGGTCGAGGAGGGGCCGACGGCCAGGATCGAGCCCCGGTCGACGGCGACGGCGCCGTCGGGGATGATCCCAAGGTCGCCGAGCCGGCGACCCCGCTGCGGTCCGCCCGCCAGGGTCAGCAATTCGTTTGCAGAATGGAGCAGCAGATCGGTGCGCATGCGTCGGCCCTGGGAAGGAGCCGGCTGACCGCGGGGTCAGGGCGGCTCCGCATCCATTCTAGTCTCTTACGAACCGAAGCAGGATCCCGAGCGCCACAAGATTCAGGACGAGCGCGGCTCCGGTGTTGGCCCGAAGGCCGAGGGCAAAGAGCGCCGCGCCGGCGATCGCCCCCACCATGCGACCGGCCGAGAGGGATGCGATATTGCCCGACATGGCGCTGGCCCTCGCCCCGGGAACGAGTTCGGTCATCAAAGGGATGGAGCTCACCAATGTGAACTCAAATGTGAAGTAGAAGAGGAACAGGGCCGCGAGGGCCCCTGGAAGGGTCACCCCCAGCACGGGGAGCAAGAGACACGCTCCGCAATTCAGGAGGATCCCCACCGCGATCGATCGCTGCTTGCCCAGACGGTCTGCCAAGGCGGCGACCATGCCTTCCCCGGCGAGTTCGGCCAGTCCGATCGCGGCCGCAGCCGCGCCGAGCGCCGCGACCTTCAGGCCGAAGGAAGCTTCCAGCCAGATTCCGAAGACGATGTTGACGGTTTCGTTCGCCGAGCTGAGGAGAAACCCGACAAGCAGGGCCGCCACGGCGGGGCCGTGGGAGGCGACCATCCGGAGGGAGGCGGACAACGAGGGTGACCCGGACCCGCCGGCTGGACGGGACGGGATCGATCGCCACAGGACGAAGGCCGCCAGGGCGCCGGCTACGGCGAGAAAAGGGAACGGCGCCGTCCAGCCGCGTTGTTCAATCAGCCAACCCATCACGGGGACCCCCAAGAGAAAGGCCAGGGACCAGCCCAGTTCCGTTGCTGCGATCGCTTGTCCTCGCCGGTTGTATCCGACGGTGTCTCCGAGGTAGGCCTGCATCGCAGGGTCGAAGATGATTTTGCCGGCGGTCGCAAGCATCAAGGCGACGGCGAACGGCGTGAACCGTGGACTTGCGAGGACGAGCCCTGCGCCGACCACGAAGATCCCGAGTCCGAGCAGCATCCCGGCCTTGCGTCCGTACTTGTCGGCCGGTGCGCCCATCGCAGGGGCGGCCAGGCCAAGAGCCGATCGGGCGGCGACCACGCTCGCGACCGCGCCGACCTCCACGCCCATCCCGCGGGCGAAGACCGCCATGAAGGGGTAGATCATGCGGTACATCGTGTTGATGACGATCCGACTCGCCGAGAAGATGACGAGTTGGTAGCGGATGCGGAGGCGGGGATGTGCGCTCAAGGGGCCCGTGACGGAGGCCGCAGCAGGCCGGCAAGCTGCCAGGCTGCCAGGCAGGTAAGCCCGAGCAAGGTTGCGAAGAAGACGCGGATTGCATTCGAGCCCGAGGCGGCAATCGGGGAGGGTGGATGCATCACCGCTTCGGTGCCGACGAGGGCCGCTGTCAGGGCCACGGCAAAGCCGATGTTGAGAAGACCGGCCGCAAGCGGACGTTGAATCAGGATGATCCCCGCCTGGAGAAGAAGCGCCGCCATGGCGAATTGCACGCCCAGACGCCAGCGAGGCTCCGCGAGGTACAGGCCGTTCCAACTCGTCTGCATCGCCCACAGACTGAGGAGGAGGGAGGTCGTCCAGAGCAAGGTTCCGGCGCGGCCGAATCCGATCGACCACGAGACCACGGGAAGACGGCGTGTGAAGACGTAGGCTGCAGCGAAGATCGCGGCGGCCGCGAAGCTGAGCAAGGCGGCCCAGACCCAGGCGCCATGCAGGTAGACGATCCGAACCATGGAGCCCAGGACGCGCTCAAGCGGTCCCAGGGCGGCGGCCGCGGCAACCGCGGCAAAGAGGCCAAGAGTGAGGACGATCCGACGCCGGGAGGACATTCGCAAGATTCTACTGCCTTGGGTGGTCGCCGGATCCTGTGGTCGCCCTAGGCCAGAGAGGTGCCCCAGCGATTGAAATGGAACACTTCGGCGCCCGGCCGTCGGCCCCCCGGTCGCGGCGGATCGGTGAGCTCCTTCGGGTCACTGGGGACCCCGAAGGAGATGGCGACCTGGATGTGGCGATCGGAGGGGACCCCGAGGATGGCTTGGGCCGCCGGCGGATCGTAGATCGTGGCCAGACAAGAGCCGATCCCGCGTTCCCACGCCGCCAATTGCATGTAGGCCGCCGCTTGGCCTGCGTCAAAGAGGATCGACCAGCGGGCTTCCGGATTCGGCGTGACGATGACGATCGCGAGGCTTGCCCCGGCCAGGTGGCCGGCGTAGGTGCCAGTCCGGCTCAGCCCTTGGAGGACACCCGGATCTTCGACGGCGATGAAGTCCCAGGGCTGCGTGTTCTTCGACGACTGGGCGCGCCTTCCCGCGTCCAGGATGGCGAGGACTGCTTCCCGTGGCAGCGGTTGCCCGACGAAGGCGCGGACAGCGCGCTTCATGCGGATGGCTTCGGCGACCTTCATTCCATGGCCTCCCTCTCGTCCTTGGCAGGCTTCGCGGGGGCTCGTCCCGGGACCGAGCGAGGCTGCCGACAGCCCGGCTCGATCGCCGGGTACGACACCTCAGAGCAAGGATTCCAACGGACGTGCGGGTGGGGGAACCGCCGGGGTGCGGCCCATCAGGCCACCGCCCTGACGGGGAGAAGAAGGAAAGGCGCCCAGCGCCTCATCAGGTGACCCAGTCGACGGATCCGACCGGCCTCCCGGTTGTCGTCTTCGACCCGTGTTCTGGCCGCCTGGGCAGCTAGAGAGCTACGGCAGCCGCAGGCCTTCCGTTGCGGGCGTTCATCAAGTCTGCGAAAGACGTCGAGGAAAGCTCCCGCACCAGCTTCTCTTGCGCCGCACACCAGACCGAGTGCACGGGGCAATCGTCGCCGAAGGCGCAGACGCTGGGATCAGCCACGCACTCATTCAGCGTAATCGGCCCGTCAATCGCCTCAATGACCTCGAGGAGGTTGATGTCCTTCGGCTCGCGGGCCAAGGCAACCCCGCCCCGGGCCCCGCGCGACGTCTGGACCATCCCCGCGACCGAGAGCTGGGAGACGATCTTGGCCAGGAACGAAGGCGGGATCTGCTGCTCGCGAGCGATCTGGCTCGTGGGGGCCCGTCCGTTGCCGTTCTGCTCGGCCAGGTATAGGACCGCGCGGACTGCATAGTCGGCCTGTCGGGTGATCTGCATGCCTTCCTCCCGCCTGACGCGGATAACTGACCCTTCGGATAGGAGTTATCGCCTTCCCATTCAGTCTAGGGAGGCGCCCCTTGCCGGGCAAGTGATGGGTGTCATTCGGGGGTTGTGACCTTCTACGAGCGGCGGACCGTCAAGGGCGGCATGGTAAACTTCCGCCGCCAGCCCGCAACCCCGTTTTCGGAGGCAAGCGTTGAAGGAGATCACCGTCATCGGCGTCGGCTACGTCGGCCTGGTCACTGGGGCCTGCTTCGCCGACCTGGGCAACCGCGTTGTTGCCCTCGATATTGATGCCGAGCGCATCGCCGGCCTACAGCGCGGCGAGATGCCGATCTATGAACCCGGCCTGGAGGAGGTCGTCCAGCGCAATGTGATCGCCGGACGGCTCCAATTCACAACGGACTACGCCGACGCCTTGAAGGCGGCCGAATTCGTGTTCATCGCCGTCGGAACGCCCGCTGGAGTCGATGGGGAGGCCGACCTGAAGCACGTCCGGTCGGCGTCGGAGTCGATCGCCAAGGCCATGCGGTCTCCGCTGGTGATTGTCAACAAGTCCACCGTCCCGGTCGGGACGGGTGACTGGGTCGCGGACATCGTCCGGGCCCACCAACCCAAGCCGATTCCCTTCGCCGTTGTCTCCTGTCCAGAGTTCTTGCGGGAGGGTGCGGCCATCAGCGACTTCATGCAGCCGGCGCGGACCGTGCTCGGATCACTCGACGCTGACGCGGCCGAGAAGGTCGCCCAGCTGCACCTGCCGCTGCGCGCTCCGATCCTGATCACCGACCTGCGCACGGCGGAGATGATCAAGTACGCCTCTAACGCGTTCCTGGCGACGAAGATCTCCTTTATCAACGAGATCGCCAATGTGTGTGAGGCGCTCGGGGCGGACGTCAAGGAAGTCGCCACCGGGATGGGCTACGACCCTCGGATCGGATCGGCCTTCCTGGAGGCGGGCCTCGGCTACGGCGGGTCCTGCTTCCCCAAAGACGTGACCGCCCTGGCGTTCATGGCGGCCGAGAAGGGTCGCCATCCCCAGTTGCTGCAGGCCGTCATGGACATCAACAACGATCGGCGGCGTCAGCTGGTGGGGCGGTTGGAGGAAATGCTCGAAGGAGTCTCGGGAAAGACGGTCGGTCTGCTCGGGCTCTCCTTTAAGCCGAACACCGATGACCTGCGAGAGGCACCGGCGCTCGACATCGCCGAGCGGCTGCTGGCTGCCGGTGCGAACGTCCGCGCCTATGATCCGGTGGCGATGCCGCGGGCCGCAGTCTTGGCGCCGAAGATCGAAATGGCCGGTTCCGCCTACGATCTCGCCGCAGGCGCCGATGCGCTGATGGTTTGCACCGAGTGGAACGAATTCAAGCAGCTGGACCTGGAGCGGATCCGGGACGCGATGCGTCAACCGATCCTCGTTGACGGCCGCAACATCTACGATCCAGCCGAGATGCTTCGCCTCGGGTTCCGCTATCGAGGGGTCGGTCGGGGATTTGGCCCCGACGGGAATCCGTTGGACGCCGTGCGGCGCCCAACGGTCGAAACGGCGCCATGAGCCCATCCACGGCCCCCGTCGTCCGAGCCCGATTTCGGAATGGCCTCGAAGTCCGTCTCAAGGAAATCCACACCGCGCCGCTGATCAGCTTCTGGGTCTGGTACCGCGTCGGCTCGCGCAATGAGCCGACGGGGATCACCGGGATCTCGCACTGGGTCGAGCATATGATGTTCAAGGGGACCCGCAAGTTCCCGGCTGGCGTTCTTGATCGGGAGATCTCGCGCGATGGAGGCCTGTGGAACGCCTTCACCTGGCTCGATTGGACCGCCTACTTTGAGACGATGCCGGCCGACCGGATTGACCTGGCGCTGCGCCTCGAGGCCGACCGGATGACCAAGAGCCTGTTCGAGCCGCGCGAGGTCGCTTCGGAGCGGACCGTCATCATCTCGGAACGCGAGGGCCACGAGAATGAACCCACCTTTCGCCTGGGAGAAGCGATCCAAGCGGCGGCGTTCCGGGTCCATCCCTACCACCATCAAGTGATCGGCGACCGGGCCGATCTGGAAGCCATCACGCGCGACGACCTGTTCCGTCACTACCGGACCTACTACAACCCGGCAAACGCTCTCCTTGCCGTCGCCGGCGATTTCCGGGCGAGGCCGATGCTGGCCCGGTTGCGTGAGCTCTTTGGCGAACTCCCGCGCAAGCCCGCGCCCCCTCCGCCGACGCGCACCGAGCCCTCCCGGATGGGGGAACACCGCCTGACCGTGGAGGGACCCGGAGAGACGACGTACGTTGAACTCGCCTACCCGGCCCCGGCGGCGGACCACCCCGACTTCTTCGCCATGGCCGTCCTCGATAGCGTCCTGGCCGGGGCCTCCAGCCTGAACCTGTTCGGCGGCGGACTGTCCAACAAGACTTCGCGGCTCTACCAAGCGCTGGTCGTGGGAGACCTGGCCGCTTCCGTCGGGGGGAGCTTGGCGGCAACGATCGACCCCTATCTGTATGGCCTACGGGCGACCCTGCGGCCGGGCGTACCCGCCGACCGCGTTCTAGCGGCCATGGATGCCGAAATCGACCGGCTCCGGGAGGAGTCGATCACCGCCGATGAGCTGGCCATAGCCGTGAAGCAAGCCCGGGCGCTCTTCGCCTACGGAAGCGAGAGCATCACCAATCAGGGCTTCTGGCTCGGCTACAGCGAGATGTTTGCCGACTACAGTTGGTTCGACGGCTATCTCAGGCACCTGGAGAAGGTCAGGCCGGATGATGTGCGTCGGGTGGCCACCGAGTACCTGCGCACTTCCCAGCGCGTCGTCGGAACCTACTTGCCGGCAACGGAATCGCTCGATGGCTAGACGTCGCTCCGGCCTGCCTCATCTCGATCCCGAATCGCTGCCCGGCCCCGGCAACATCCACCGCTGGGAGCTTGAAGGCGGGATCGTCCTGCTTGTCCGGGAGAACCACGCCAGTCCCTCCGTCGTCGTGGCGGGATACCTCGCGGCCGGGGCCCTCGAGGAAACCCGGGAAGACGCAGGAATGGCTCTTTTCTGTGCTGCCTCCCTCATGCGGGGGACCTCCCGCAGATCCTTCCAGGAGATCTATCAGGACCTCGAGTCGATCGGAGCCAGTTTCGGCTTCGGGGCCGGAAAGCAGCGAACCACCTTCCATGGCAAGGCGCTGGCGGAGGATCTTGGGCTGCTGCTGGGGGTGCTCTCCGAGACCGTCCGCATGCCGGCGTTCCCGGAGGCTGAAGTCGAACGATTGCGGAACGAGCGCCTGACGGCGCTGAACATCCGCGACCAGGATACCGGCGCCGTGGCCGGCATGGAGTTCGACCGCCTGGCCTACCCGGATCACCCGTACGCGATCCCTCCGGATGGAACCAAGGAATCGATTTCCAGCCTCCGTCGCGAAGACCTTGCCAGCTTCCATCGTCGCGCCTACGGCCCCAGGGGCATGGTCGTGTCGATTGTCGGCGCAGTTCAGGCGAAGGAGGCCAAGCACGCGGTGCAGAGCGTCCTGGGAGACTGGCGCAACGAGGGACAAACCGCGGTCGCTCCGGTGCCGGATGCAGCCGGGCTGGCGGGGATCGTCCGGCAGGAACGGCAGATCCCTGGAAAGAGCCAATGCGACATCGTCATCGGGGCGCCGGGTCCGGCAAGAACCGATCCCGACTACCTGCCGGCTGCGCTGGGCAACAGCATCCTGGGGCGTTTCGGGCTGTACGGTCGGGTTGGCGATGCCGTCCGCGAGCGGGAGGGTCTTGCCTACTACGCCTACAGCTCGCTGGGGGGCGGTCTTGGACCGGGACCATGGTCGATCATGGCGGGCGTCAACCCCGCCAACGCCGAGCGGGCGATTGAACTGATCCGGAAGGAGATTGGACGGTTCGTTTCGCGGCGGGTGACGGCCGGCGAGCTCGAGGAGAATCAATCTCATTTCATCGGGCGGCTGCCGCTCCAGTTGGAATCCAACGAGGGGGTCGCCTCGGCTCTCCTGAACCTCGAGAAGTACGCACTCGGGCTCGACTACTACGTTGGCTATGCCGACCGGATCGGAGGCATCAGTCGGGATTCGATCCTGGCGGCCGCCCGGAGGTTCCTCTCCGCGGACCGTCTGGCCATCGCCATCGCCGGACCCTCGCTGATCGGGAGGTCTGAGTGATCCGCTCCGGCGTCGATATGATCGAGGTCGAACGGATCGATCGCGCCATCCTGCGCTATGGCAACCGATTCTTCACCCGGTTTTTCACCGCACAGGAACTGATCGATGCCGGTGGCTCCACGCCAGCCCTCGCGGCGCGTTTCGCCGCCAAGGAAGCCGTCTCGAAGGCGCTCGGGACGGGCATCGGTGACGTAGGTTGGAAGGACATCGAGATCGTCAACGGCCCGCGGCGCCAGCCGGTCCTCCGGCTTCACGGCCCGGCGCAGCGCGCCGCCTCGGACCTTGGGCTGCGCACCTGGGCGATCAGTCTCAGCCATACTCACGAGCACGCGATTGCCATGGCGGTGGCTTCGGGGGAAGAAGCGCCCGCCCTGTGACCGAACCTGCAGCAGCGTTCTCCGTTGGCGACAGCCTCGAAGCGGGCCAGGTGGTCACGCCTGAGCGCACGGCCATCCACATAGGCAGCGGCGCGCTGCGCGTCTTCGCAACCCCGTCCATGGCGTTGCTCGTGGAACGAACGTGCCGCGACCTGATGGAGCCCGGATTGCCGCCAGGGCAGACCTCGGTCGGAGTGGAGATCCGTGTCCGGCATCTGGCTCCCACGCCCTTGGGCGGCAAGGTGCGGATCCGGGTGGAGATCACCGGGATCCATGGACAGACGGTGGACTTCAAGGCCGAGATCTGGGACGAGGCCGAACTGGTTGGGCTGGTCGAGCACCGGCGCTGCGTGATCGACAGCGAGCGCTTCCTCCGTCGGGTGCGGAAGAAGGCGGACCAGGTGCCGAGCCGGGAGGGGGAACCGGGCGACCCGTCCGCAGGCGAGGATTGACGGGCGTCGAGCCCGTGGTATACTGACCTGCTGCTCCCGCCAGGGAAGACGCTTGGCGGGAGCCGCCATGCCCCAGACCGGGGCAAGCCCCCGTCTAGGGGGTATCTCACACGCTTCCCGACCGGAACGGGCGTGCCCCGCAAGGGGTCCGAACCGGGTGGACGGAAGCGGAGGCCCAACGCATCGGAGGTTGCACGTCATGTCCGTTATCAGCATGAAGTCCTTGCTCGAGACCGGGGTCCACTTCGGCCACCGAACCCGGAAGTGGAACCCCCGGATGAAGCCCTACATCTTCACGGAGCGGAATGGGATTCACATCATCGACCTGCAGCAGACGGTCGAAGCGCTGGATTCCGCTTACGCCCTCGTTCGCGACGCCATCGCCGCCGGCGGAACGATCCTGTTCGTGGGAACGAAGCGCCAGGCTCAGGAGACGATGGAGTCGGAAGCTTCCCGCTGTGGGATGCCCTTTGTCAACACCCGCTGGCTGGGCGGCACGCTGACGAATTGGAAGACGATTGTCAGTCGGATTGCCGAGCTCGAAACGCTGGAGAAGGCTCGCGATCAGGGCGAGTTCGAATCCCTGACCAAGAAGGAGGCGCTGCTGCGTCACCGCAAGATCGAGCGGTTGCAGGGACGCCTCGGCGGCCTGCGGACTCTTCGGGCTCTCCCGCACCTGCTGTTTGTCGTCGACGTCCGCCGCGAAGAGACGGCGATCCACGAGGCGAACCTGCTTGGGATCCCGGTTCTGGCGTTGGTCGACACCAATTGCGACCCGACCAAGATCGACTATGTTATCCCCTCCAACGATGACGCCATTCGGGCCATCAAGCTGATGACCGCCAAGATGGCTGACGCCGTTCTGGAGGGCAAGGCGCTGCGCAAGGATCTGCCTGAGGAAGAGCCAGGGGCGTCCGAAGCCGGCGCGGCAAGACGTCGTCGGGAGGAAGATGAGGTCGACTTCGCTGATGAAGATCTGTTGGGCGAAGCGACCTTGGCGAAGCTCCAAAGCGGCGACTACGACGAGGAAGCCGCCCGGAAGAGCGGAGAGTCGGACGAAGGCAAGGCCGAAGCGAGCGACGAGCCGGAGGCGAAGGCCTCGGACGAGGAGACTCCGGCGTGAGCGTTTCTGCCGAACTCGTCAAGCAATTGCGTGAGTTGAGCGGCGCCGGAGTCAAGGATTGCCGCGACGCCCTCGACGCCAGCGGCGGGGACCTCGAGAAGGCGGCCGAGATCCTGCGCGAAAAGGGTCTTGCGGCCGCCGGCAAGCGCGCCGGCCGAGAAACCCGAAGCGGGACCCTTGAGCTGTACCGGCACGGCGAAGGCCGCGTGGGTGTGATGGTCGAGGTCAACTGCGAGACCGATTTCGTCGGGCGGACCAAGGAATTCCGCGAGTTTGCCCACGAAATCGCGCTTCAGGTGGCGGCAGCTTCGCCGCGCTGGATCCGGCCGGAGGATGTCCCCCAGGCGGTGGTAGACGGCGAAGCCGACGAGGCCCGCCGGGCCGCCCAGGCCGACGGGAAGCCGACCGGTGTGATCGACAAGATCGTCGCCGGTCGATTGGAGAAGTTCTACACCGACACCTGTCTGCTGCGACAGCCCTACATCCGGGATGACGCGCGGACTGTGGAAGAACTGCTGCAGGATGTGGTCTCCACGACGGGGGAGAACGTCTCCATTCGACGTTTCGCCCGCTGGGAAGTGGGCGAAGAGACCGAGTGAGCCTTCGGGCCAACCGCGAGGTTGGCCCGTTTTCTTCGTGGAGTCGATCGGGGAGGCGCTCAATGGGGAAGGCGAAATACGCACGGATCCTGCTGAAGCTGGGCGGAGAGGCCCTCGCCGGGCCACAGGGCTTCGGGATCGACCCCAACCGAGCTTTCGAGGTGGCGGCCATCATCCGAGACGTTGTCGGCCTGGGGGTGCAGACGGCGATCGTGCTGGGCGCCGGGAACCTGTGGCGGGGCCGCGAGGGCATCCAAAGCGGGATGGACCGGGCGACGGCGGACTACATGGGCATGGTGGCCACGGTCATGAACTCTCTGGCCCTGATGGATGCCCTGGAGCGCTCCGGGGTCACAACCCGGGTTATGACTGCAATCGAGATGCGGGAGGTGGCTGAGCCATACATCCCGCGCCGGGCGATCCGCCACCTGGAGAAGGAGCGTGTCGTCATCATGGGGGCGGGGACGGGGAACCCGTACTTCTCGACCGACACCGCCGGCGCTCTGCGGGCGATGGAGATCGGCGCCGAGGTCGTCATCAAAGCGACCAAGGTGGACGGCGTTTACGAGACGGATCCGGAGAAGGACCCGAGCGCCAAGCGGTTTGACAGCCTGACCTATATCGATGCGCTGAACCGACGCCTCCAGTTCATGGATAGTACGGCAATCTCGCTGTGCATGGACAACGAACTCCCCATCCTCGTCCTGGACCTGTGGAAAGAGGGGAATCTGCTTCGGGCCGTCAGGGGCGAAGCTGTCGGCACCAGCGTTTCCTCCTAGCCGGCACGCCGGGCCGTCTGGGCTTCCCTGCGGCGGCCTCGAGCGAAGACCGCCATCGAACGTCTCGCGCGGCACTACGCTTTTTCCGCCATTTGCGCTATTCTTGGGGGACCCCACCGGCCGACGACCTAGGAGTCCGATCATGGTTAATGACGCCTTGACTGACGCCGAGGCCCGCATGAAGGGAGCGGTGCGGTCGCTCGAAGACGACCTGGCGGGAATCCGAACCGGGCGGGCCTCGCCGGCCTTGGTCGAGCGCCTTCAGGTTGAGTACTACGGCACACCCACGTCCCTGATGCAGCTCGCCACGATCTCGGCGCCGGAGCCGCGCCTGCTGACGATCCGGCCCTTCGACCAAGGCTCGATCAAGGATATCGAGCGGGCGATCCAGGCTTCCGAGCTGGGCTTGAACCCCAGCAACGACGGAAAACTGATTCGCCTCTCGATCCCGCCCCTCACCGAAGAGCGCCGCCACGACCTGGTCAAGATCGTCCGGGGTCGCACGGAGGAGGCGCGGGTGGCCGTCCGCAACGTCCGCCGGGACATCCACAACGACCTGCGCGAATTCGAACGGGAGAAGCTGATCTCGGAGGACGAGCTTGGACGGGCCGAGACGGAGCTACAGCGCCTGACCGACGAGTACGTCGAACAAGTCAATCAGGCCGCCGAGAAGAAGGAAAGCGAAGTCCTCGAGGTGTAGGGCGCCGCATGGCCAAGGAACGGTCGGAAGACATCCCTTCCCAGATCCCCCATCATGTCGCCATCATCATGGACGGGAATGGGCGCTGGGCGCGGGCGCGCGGCCTGCCGCGACTGGCCGGCCACCGTGCGGGCGTCGACAACCTGCGGCGGGTCCTGGAGGCCGCAGGGGATTTTGGGATCCGGTACCTGACGATCTATGCGTTCTCGACCGAGAACTGGAGCCGCCCGCCGGACGAAGTCCGCGGCCTGATCAACATCCTGGAGGAGGTGATTGATCGTGAGTTGGCGAGCCTCCACAAGAACGGGGTCCAGCTCCGGCACATCGGGCGCCTCGATGGGCTGAGCCCGGCGTTGCAGGCCAAGGTGAACCAGGCCGTCGAACTCACCCGCAACAACGATCGCCTGACCCTCAGCATCGCTTGGAACTACGGGGGTCGAGACGAAATCGTGCAGGCCATTCGCAGGATGCTGGAGAGCGGCATTCTGCCCGATGAGATCGACGAGTCGCTCGTTTCAGAATACCTCTACACCGCCGGCATCCCCGACCCCGACCTGATCATTCGAACGTCGGGGGAGCTCCGGGTCAGCAACTTCCTGATCTGGCAGGGGGCGTATGCCGAGTGGTACGTGACCCCGACCTACTGGCCCGACTTTGGGCGCGTCGAACTGTTGGAGGCCTTGTGGGCCTACGACAAGCGCGACCGCCGTTTCGGCCGCGTTGTCGAGCCTGCCCGATCCGCCTGAGATGCTCCGCCAACGCGTTCTCGTTGCGGCCGTCCTGCTGCCGGTCGGCCTGTGGATCTTCTCGGTGGGCGGGTGGCTGTATGCGGCGGCGATGGCGCTCGTCCTGGGCCTGGCCGCCGCTGAATACGCTCGCCTGTTCCGCTTTGGCGGATCCCGCCCGGCTGCCCCCCTGATCGTCGCCGGCACGGTCGGCCTCGCGCTGGCGCGGCATGCCTGGAGGTTTGAGTTCAGCGATCTGCTTCTGGCCGGCAGCGCGCTCGCGGTCATGGGATGGCATCTGGTCGACTATGAGCGAGGCGCGCCGTCTTCGGCCACCGACTTCGGCATCTCCTTGGGCGGGCTGGTCTATCTTGGGTTTGTGGGGGCCTTCCTGGTCTCGCTTCGAGACTTGCCGGAAGGCTGGGGGTGGCTCTTGATCTCGCTGCCGGCAGTCTGGATCGGCGATTCGGCGGCCTATTTCGTGGGGCGGGCGATCGGGCGGCACAAGATGTCGCCCAGGTTGAGCCCGAACAAGTCGTGGGAGGGCTACGCGGCAGGGATCGTGGCCGCCGCGCTGGGCGGAGCCCTGATGGCCTTTGTCTATGTCCGGTTCGGCGGCGCAGGGATCGTGGTCACGCCCGGGCGCGGGCTCATCCTCGGGCTGGTCTTGGGGCTGATCACGCCGCTCGGCGATCTCGGGATCAGCATGATGAAGCGTCAGTTCCGGGTGAAGGATACGGGGACCCTGCTGCCCGGCCACGGAGGCGTGCTGGACCGGATCGACTCCTGGCTTTGGGCCGGGGTCCTTGGGTACTACCTGACTGTTCTGATGATTGGATAGGGGCGGGTCGACGGGCCGGATCCGGGCGCGTGGTGGGGTACGATCCCCTCGGTTGCGCGGATTGACCTGGGGTGTTATAATCCCGGCGTAGGTCCTGTTGTCCCCGGAAATTCCCCTGAAGAGTTCATCCTGCATCGACGCGACCTGATCGCTCTTACACGTTAGATCTCGCTCGGCGACCGTCGAACCCGCTGCGCGTTCGGAGAGCTGGACCGCAAGACACCACGCCCAATCTGGGAGCCTCGCATGAATATCGCCCAACTGGAAGCCATGAATCTGCCCGACCTGCGCTCGATCTCGCGTGACCTCGAGATCCAAGGCGCGGCCCGACTGAAGAAGGAGGATCTCATCCTGCGCATTATGCAGGCCGACGCCGAGCGACGCGGCTTGGAGTTGCGCGGCGGGATCCTGGAGATCATGAATGAGGGCATGGGCTTCCTGCGGTCGGACCACTACCTTCCGGGACCGGACGACATCTACGTTTCGCAGTCCCAGATTCGGCGCTTTGGGCTGCGGACGGGCGATATGGTCATCGGGCAAATCCGTCCGCCGAAAGACACCGAGAAGTACTACGGGCTGTTGCGGGTCGAGTCGATCAACGGAATGGACCCCGAGGATGCCAAGGGGCGTTCCAAGTTTGAAGACCTCACCCCGATCTTTCCCGAGGAACGCTTCGATCTCGAAACCGACCGGCACACCCTGACGACCCGCATGATCAACTTGGTGGCGCCGATCGGCAAGGGCCAGCGAGGGTTGATCGTATCTCCGCCCAAGGCCGGGAAGACGACGGTCTTGAAGCAGATCGCAAACGCGATCTCGCTCAAGTACCCCAAGGTTCACTTGATGGTGGCCCTGATCGGCGAGCGCCCGGAAGAGGTTACGGATATGGACCGCTCGGTGGACGCCGAGGTGATCTCATCGACATTCGATGAGCCGGTCAATTCCCACGTGCGCGTTGCCGAGATGGCCCTCGAGCGCGCCAAGCGCCTGGTTGAAGTCAACCGGGATGTCGTCATCCTGATGGACTCGATCACCCGTCTGGCGCGTGCCTACAACCTGATGGTGACTCCCTCCGGGCGAACCCTTTCGGGAGGGCTCGATCCGGCGGCGCTGTATCCCCCCAAGCGCTTCTTCGGCGCCGCCCGCAATATCGAAGACGGCGGATCGCTGACGATCATCGCCACATGCCTGGTCGATACCGGCTCGCGGATGGACGACGTCGTGTACGAGGAGTTCAAGGGCACCGGGAACATGGAGCTCCACCTCTCCCGCCGCCTCCAGGAGCGCCGGATCTTCCCTGCCTTCGATATCGACCGCTCCTCGACCCGACGCGAGGAGCTCCTGCTGGGGCCGGATATCACCCCGATCGTCTGGCTGATGCGCCGGATGTTCTCGCACATGGTGACGCCGCCGCCGGGCGGAGCGGGCATGGATATCACGACCGCGACCGAGGCGATCCTCCAGCGGATGGCGCGCACGGACAACAACATCGAATTCCTCGAGACGCTGCAGCAGGAGGGGAACTAGGTTGGGCTCCCCCGGCACATCATTCGTTGGCTGGATTCGTCGTTCCAGTCCGGCGATCCTCGCGATCGCCGGGTTTCTTGCCGCGGCCATCGCCGTCGGTTTGACAATCCGCTGGAAGAGCGCCGAAGCCTCCGGCGCGCCCCAGACAAATGTCGCGGTTTCGACGAACGCGGAGCCCTATGATCCCGAAGCCGTCCAACTGCCGGCGTTCGCGCCAGAGGCTTCGGGGAAGGTCCTGACGCGACGGGTCGAGCCGTTGACCGAGATGCCGCACCGGGCGCGCGTCGCGGTCTTGAAATACACCGTCCAGAGCGGAGATTCGGTCTTTGGGATCGCCGACCGGTTCGGGATCGAGCCGGAGACCGTCCTGTGGGGGAATTTCGAGACGCTCGAGGACGATCCGCACCTTCTCCGGCCGGGGCAGGAACTGAACATCATGCCCATCGACGGAACGTACTACCAGTGGACAGCCTCGGATTCGCTTGAGGGCGTGGCCGATTTCTTCGGCACCGATGTCGCCAGCATCGTGGACTGGCCGGGAAACGGGCTCGATCCGGAAAACCCGCAGGTGGCCGAGGGAAGCTGGTTGGTCATCCCTGGGGGGAGCCGCGCGCTGCGGACTTGGGTTGTCCCGACGATTGCCCGCGGCTCGGCCGGGGTGGGCACGGCGTTCGGACCCGGCGGCTGCACCGGCGACTTCTCCTCGGGTGCGGTCGGAACAGGCGGCTTCATCTGGCCGTCGGGCAATCACTACGTCTCCGGCAACGACTACTGGGCGGGACACCTGGCCATCGACATCGCCGCCGGCACGGGTGAGCGGGTGTGGGCTGCGGACGGCGGGGTCGTGGTCTACTCCGGATGGTCCAACGGCGGATACGGAAACATGATCATGATCGACCACGGCAACGGCTGGCAGACCCTGTACGCCCACCTCAACGCCGTGGCCGTGGGCTGTGGCACCAGCGTTTCGCAGGGTCAGACCATCGGGTTCGCCGGCTCCACCGGGAACTCGACCGGGGCCCACCTGCATTTCGAGACACGCTCCGGGGGCGGCTTCGTCAACCCGTGGTTCGTGCTTCCCT
>DATIPT010000008.1:0-4319 GCA_035471625.1 Anaerolineales bacterium | reverse complement strand
TCGAATGGCCGGGTGCTATGGGGTCGGCGTCAGGGTGGCGGTCGGGAGAGGAGTGAGGCTCGGAGTCGGGCTGACCGTCGGGGTTCGGGTCGGACCTTCTCCGATCAGTTCGAGGATGTGGGACTCGGCCAGGGCCTTGAGAGCCGGATCGGCGTGTTCGAGTAGCGCGAGCATCCGCCAGTTCGAAAGCGCGTCTTCGATCCTCGGCGGATTTGTGTCTTCGAAGACGAATCCCAGGAGCGCGTAGGCCTCGGCCTTCCGCCGATCGCGACTGACCGGATCCTTGATCTCGATCGCCTGTTTGAGCGCTTCGTTGGCGGCGGCAAAAGCGGCAGCGTACTGTTTGAGGCCGTAGTAGGAGCGCGCCTGGCCGTACTGGATGTTCCAGTTGGGAAGTCCGTAGCGCAATGCCTGACCAAAGTCCGCCAGCGCATTCTCGTACTCGCCCCGGAAGTTGAGTACATAGCCCCTGACGACGTAGGCCTGGGTATTGCGCTCGTTCAAGGAAAGGGCCAGGTTGGCCGACTCGAACGCGCTGTCGTATTGGCCGACGCCAAGGTGCGCCCGGGCCAACGTGGCATGGCCCACTGCGTCGTCGGGAAGATAGAGAAGGTAGGTTTGAAGCGGCCAGAGCGCAGCGTTGTACATCTCGTTCTCAACATAGGCGCGACCCAACACCAGGTAGCCAAGCAGATTGGTGGGGGCATTGGCGCTGCCCTCGATCGCGTTGCCCAGGGCGTCCGAGAAGAAGGTGCGGTTCAGTTGCGCCTCGGCCCGTCGGATGAAGACTTCGGGCTCGGTGACTCCTGCGGCAATCGCCTGACCCAACACCTCATCGCTCTTCTCGTACTGGCGGCGAGCTGCGTAGAAGGCTGCCTTCTCGAGGTAGGCCGGCACGAGAAGCGGGTCGGCGCCAATGGCTCGGTTGTAGTCGTCCGCCAATTTGTCGGGTTGCCGCTCCTGGACCACGCGGGCGCGTCCAAGGTAGGCCGGTGCGAAATCGGGGTCGAGCAGAATCGCCTGGTCGAAAGCATCCACAGCGGCGCCGGGTCGGCCGAGGCCGTGATTCGCCAGGCCCAGGAAGTACCAGGCGTCCATTGCTTTCGGATCGAGGTCGAGCACCTGCCGCATGTAGTCCGCCGCGCGCTCGTAGTCCTCTCGCTGCAGCGCAGCGATCCCCGCGCCGTAGGCTTCGTACTCTGGGCGCGGGGTCAGTCCGAGGATCGGGGTTGTGGTGGGGGTGGCCTCCACCAGGAAGGCCAGGGGGGTTGCGGCGAATTCCGTCGGTACAGGAGTCCGAAGGATGCGGGTCTCCAGAGGGACGGGCGTCAGCGTGATCGTCGGTGTGATCGTCGGCGGAGCGGCGGTCAAGGTGGCAGTCCTAGCCGGAGCCAGAACGGGGGCCAAGACGGTAACCGCGGGTCCGGAGATCAGCAGAAGGATCTGCACGATTGCGGCGATGGCAAAGATGCCCAAGATGATCATCGCCACAGCCCGCCACGGAAACTGGATGCGGGGGCGGGTCCTGGCCGGCTTAGGGGGCGTCGCGGCGGCGGTCTGGCGCCGGGCGACCTTGACGACCGACGCCAGATCCGACTCCTCCGGACTACGGGCACCCAAGATCACCAGTCCCCGGAGGGCGGCACGGTTGGAGGGGTCGAGCTTGAGGGCCGATTCGAGGCAGTAGATCTTCTCGCGCGGGCTGTCGACGACCGAGCTCATCCAAATCCAGTACTCCGGATTGGCCGAGTCGGCGCGCAGGAGCTTCGATAGGAGCTCGCGCGCGTGCGATCGCTCGCCCGCTCGCGCTGCGGCGATGGCTTCAGTTAGGGAGGATTGGGAGGCAAGCCCCACGAATGGCCCTCGGTGGCGGAGTCTAGCATAGGGGCGGGGGCCAGACAACGCTATGGACCGTTTGGTACAATGCCCGCGCATGGGCCGTCGGATCAACCCAATCGGCTTGCTCGCCCTTGTGGGCCTCGGCATCGCCGGGTGTGGGGCGGCGCCAGGCTCCGGGGCCACTGCCCCGACGGCTTCTCTCCTTCCCCGGGCATCGCCGACGGCTACCTTGGCACCGCCCACCGCCGAACCGACCGTGGCTGCCACGATCGAGGTCGGCCCGTCTCCAACCCCCTTCAAGCACATCGTCCGTCCCAATGAGACGATTCTGCAGATTGCGCTGCTTTACGGGGTCACCGAGGAGGCCCTGCGGGCCGTCAATCCCGAGCTTGGATCTGGGAGCCTCTTGTCTATCGGGCAGGAGCTTCGAATTCCTGATCCCGAGGGAAACCCGATCGGATCGTTGATCCCGAGTCCGACACCCATACCGCTTGCCATCCAGCCACCTGTGTGCTACTCGCGGCCGACAGCGGGCGTGTGGTGTCTGGCCGCGGTCCGCAACGCGTCGGATCAGGTCCTCGAGAACCTCGTCGTCGAGATCCGGTTGGCGGATGGGCGCGGCGAGGCTGTCCAGGCGGTTGACGTTGATGCACCGTTGAACTTTCTTCCCCCAGGGAGACCGATGCCCCTGGCGGTCTCCTTCGCGGACGGGCCTGAGAGCGGCTGGACTCCATCGGCGCGGGTTCGCTCGGCAATCCCGGCCAACGAGCTCGATGCCCGCTATCGGGAGCCCCTCCTGACGACTTCGACCGACGTGCGCCAGGCGGGCGGCTTGTCGTGGTTGGTCGGAGGCACGCTGACTGTTCCCGAGGACGCCCCGGCCATCAACCGGACGCTGCTGCTCGCTGCGGCACTGGACAGCGCTGATCGTATTGTTGGCTACGCGGTGTGGGAGCCGGAGAGCGAGATATTTCCCGGTGAGACCGTGCCCTTCGAAGTCCGCGTGTTCTCGCTGGGGCCGCCGATTGCTCGTGTGGAACTGCTGGCTGAGACCTACGCCCTAGCGAGGCCCCGAGAGTAGTGCGGATCTAGCCGTCGCCAGGATCTGGCGGTGCCGCCGTCGCAGCCGGTCCGAATCCGTACGCGTACTGAAGGATCGACTCAACGGCCCGGTCTCCTTCGACGGCCTGTACGATCACGGAGACGACCTCCCCAGCGAGAGGGTCCAGATCAGTCCACAGCAGCCTTGTCTCGCCTTCCGAGTTCGTATCGGGAAGGTTCGCCCGCCGATCTTGAGATCGACGGAGGATCCGCACAGTGACCGAAGCGCCTTGGACCGGCGCGCCTTCGGAGTCCACGACGGTCACTCGGATCGTCTGGGGTTTCCCCGGCACGATGACCTTGGATCCAAGCGCGCTCCCGATGCGAAGAGAGCCGGCCAAACCCTGGTTCGTCGGAAGCGGTTCGTCGTCCACTTCGGCCGGTGAGGGCTCGGCGGTCGGGGGGGGATGATCGGCCAAGTAGGCGCGTCCGGAGGCTGCGAGCTGGAGGGCGAGATCCGGCGGAAGATCAAAGCGGTATTCGAGCACCCCGTTTTCGAAGCGTTGTCGCATCCGGTCCTTGTCCAGGACCATTTCGTCTAGGGGAAGGCCGAGAACGACTTCGCCGTTCTGGTCACGGTAGAAATCAGCAAACGCCCAGGTGACATTGTGCCCGGTTGACTCGAAGTAGAGGCTCTCGTCCTCCTCGGACGGGGGCGCGGCTTCCTGCGCCGGCCCCATCCACGCACCCAGCGGACGGAAGCCAGCCTGCACCGCCGAGCCATCTGGAGAGAAGATGACCGCGCGCTCGTAGACTTGTTCGAGGGCGCCATCCTCGGCGAGGTACGGGCCTGTCAGTGGCTGCCCGAAGAGGGCTTCGCCGCCTAGAGGCTCGAGAAACGCGGCGAAGGGGCGCTGGCGGACGATCCCGGTGGCGGTGACTACCTGCGAGTCGAGGCCAAATCCTATCGAACCCGGCCGGGCCGCCAGCCCAAGGGCGACCAGGCGCGTTTCCGCAGGGCTGGCGTTTTCCGGGCGTGTCATGCCGAGGTTCTCGAAGAACTGGACAATCTGACCGTCGCGGAACGTAACTTCGGTGATCGGGGCTCCAACGACGGCTTCACCCCCCAGGTCCTTGAACAGTTGTGCGAACCCTGGATAGAGCGTGTGACCGGTCTCTTGGAAGTAGCTTGCGCCGCTCGCGTGGGTTGGCGGCACGGCTGGCTCGGCGAGGCCAAGATCCCAGCCGAGGGGCGCGAGACGAATGCGGGCCGGTCGGTCGTCCGGGTCGAGGACCATTTCGACGGCGAGGAACGTCTGCTGGAGGACCCCGCCGACCCGGCGGGGCGGGGAAATCGGAGGCCCGTAGGTCGCCAGCCCGCCGCCATCCGACCAGAAGGAGGCAAACTCCGGGGCGGGGGCCAGACCGTCCTCGCCTTC
>DATIPT010000007.1:0-18246 GCA_035471625.1 Anaerolineales bacterium | reverse complement strand
CTCCGCCAGGGCTGTCGCCTGCTCCTCCATGGGGACATGATGGACGGCGTGGAGCGACACCACACCGGAAAAGACGGCCGACCGGAAAGGCAGCGCCGCCAAGTCTCCCAGAACGAAGAGCCCGTGGGCCCCGATCCGCTTGCGCGCCTCACGCAGCGCTAGAAGCGAGATGTCCAGGCAGACCCTGCGGTCGTAGCCCCGGGAATACTCGAGGTATTCGGGATACTGGATAGGCCCGGATCCGGCGTCCAGCAAGAGACGACCGGTTCGCGGGATGTGCCTGGCGACACGCTCATGGCAGCGGCGGATGTACTCCCGGGAAACCGGGCGAAGATCCTCGTAGCGAGCATTCTGATACAGGCCGTCGCCGATCTCCTGCCACCCGACAGAGTCGTAGAACGCGCGCACTTCGGCCTTCACATCGGGAACGGCCGTCCCACCCGTCATGGCCCAGTCCCCCAGAAGACCGGCTCGCCCACCATCGCCGAGATCGTCCGCTCGTAGGCCGAAAGATTCTCCGCCCGGAAGACATCCTGCGGCGGGCGCAACCGGACATCGTCCCAGAACCCGATCAGGTGCCACGGATAGGGGAACGGAAACTCGAAGAAGAAGCGATACGCATACCGCTGGGCAAGTTCAACCTGCGCCGGGCCAAGCCGCGCCGCCGCTGGGTCGGCCAGCCAGCCATCAAGCGTGGCGAAATACTCCTCCCAGGTGTCTGGGTCAGAGGTGAACCCTTTGCCGCGGTAGTGCGTCGCTCCGGCGACGAGGACCGGCACCCCCGCCATCGCCATCTCGAGCCCAACGGTCGTCGTGTAGACCAGACCCAGGTCTGCCAGTTCGATCAGGTCGTACGTGTTCACCGGCGAGTCCGGCGGTACCAAATGGATGTTCTCCGGGAGCAAAGGGAGGGACGACCGGACGATGTCCTGCGAAGGGTGTCCGGCCCCGAGCATTTCCCCCGGGTGGACTCGGACGACGACCTGGGCTTCGGATCTCCCTGCGAGCCGGCGGACCGTGGCGGCCAGCCACTCAGACATCCCCGTTGTGAACACCTGGCGATCGAGGGCCAGGCTGTCGCCGACGACGTTCGTGCAGATCAGGACCACGGGCCGCGATGGATCGAGGCCGAGGCGAGCGCGCGCTGCCGCAGCCCCTTCGCTCTCTCCCGATTGCCACTGGCGTGCGAAATTGGCCCACGATGCCCCGACGCGGCGGGCAGCGTACATGCCGCGCAGGCCTTCGCGCTCCGCTTCAGTGAGGGGCGTCAACCCGCGAGATTGCCACAGGGCCGTCGTGTCCTGGCGCATGACTTGGGCGTCCTGCGCCAGCCACAGGCGCTCGCGCTGCTCCCCAAACTCGTACGTTGACACATGGATCCTACGCGCCCGAGCGGCGTGAAACACCGCACCGAACTCCAGGATGCTGCCGTTCGGGACGACCACGGCGTCCGACTCCGATCGCTCCATCCAGGACAGGGCGCCGGCTGCTGCGGCACGGTTCCGCCGCAACCGCAACGCAAACAGCGCCCGTGCCTCCGCATCCTGCTCCCAAGCGGCGTCTTCGCGCTGGAGCGTGTATTGGACGTCGAGCAACGCCTGTCGCTCGAGGACGTCCGACAATCCCGAAGGCAGCTCGGCGACGGACCGCTGCGCCAGGTTCCCGATCACCACCATTGGCGAAGCGGGTCGAAGGGCGTCTTCCAGGTAGACCCGCTGCCGGCGCAAGTCAAAGCCCGGCGGATCGACGGTCCAGCGCCGGTATGGAAGGGTGACCAGCGTCACCCGGTGGCCAGCGGTCGCCAGCATCAGGCCGAGCAGGACGCCATGCTCGATCCACCAGCTCAGGCAGGCGAAGACCAATACGTTCTTCATGTGCCCGGGTTCCAGGCTCAGGCGATGGGCCCGAGCCGCGTCGGCCCATCCGGGCAGGGCCTCGATCAAGCGGTCCAGGCGGTAGCCCGTCGCCGGCGGCGCTCCCCGAGCCCGGTAGCGTTGATACAGCTCGGCCGTCCAAGGAAGGCGATCCAGGGCCGCAACGGTCGCGCTTTTGGCCGGGATCATCCTGAGACCTCCGAGATGTCCCAGATGAGCGCCGGACGAACGGGGCCTGGCCTGGGCTCCGGCCAGTGGCTTCCCGGACTCCCGGCGCCGTCCACGCTGAACGTCAGGGCACGCTCGTCGGTGAAGAACGAACGGACGCGGAAGGCGCTGGCGTTGACCCCGAGGGCGAACATCCCCTCATTGAGCATGTTGGGCGGGACGTGGCAGCGGCTTCGATAGCGGCCTCTCCGCCGGCTGCGGAGGCGATCGAAGGTCGCCGGGTCGTCGGCATCAAAGGAGGTCCACACGGGTTCGCCGCGGGATGTGGATAGGTACACGCCCGTACGGAGGCCGGCGACATCCTGGTCGAGCTCGTACTCGAACTCGATCTCGAACGCCGCCGTCGAGCTGACCTGGCTGACGATCCGTCCCTGGCTGTCGAGGACCCTCAGGGCGATCGGCCGGAAGGGTGCCGCAGCAGCTGCCCGAGCATCGCCGTCCCAACGGCGCTCCCCGGCTTCGCCCATCCCGGCCGCCAGATAGTAGTCGACAGCGGTTGCGGAGGGCGCCCGCAAGGCGATCTGTCCACTCTCGATGACGATCGTCTCATCCGTCAGGCGCAGGACCGCCGACATGTTGTGGCTCACGAACAGGACGGTCCGGCCTTCCTGAGCAACAGAGCTCATCTTGCCCAGGCACTTCCGCTGGAACTCGGCATCCCCGACGGCCAGCACTTCATCGACGACAAGGATTTCGGGGTCAAGGTGGGCGGCGACGGCAAACGCCAGCCGCAGGTACATCCCGCTCGAATAGTGTTTGACCGGCGTGTCGAGAAATCGCTCAACCTCGGCGAAGGAGACGATCTCATCGAACTTCCGCTGGATTTCGACGCGCCCCATCCCCAGGATAGCGGCGTTGAGGAAGATGTTCTCCCGCCCGCTCAGCTCGGGATGGAACCCGGTGCCGACCTCGAGGAGCGATCCGACTCTTCCATGGATTTCCGCCTCACCTTCGGTGGGTTCCGTCACGCGCGACAGGATCTTGAGAAGCGTGCTCTTTCCGGCGCCGTTCCGCCCGATGATCCCGAGCACCTGGCCGCGGGCGACGTCGAACGATACGTGGCGCAACGCCCAGATGGACCCAAGGTCTTCCCGCGGCTGGCGCCGGACGATCCGATCGGCCGCCCCGACAAGGGAGTCGCGCAGCGTCCGATAGCCGGCGCCGCCGCCTCCCAGCCGGTAGCGCTTCCCCAGATCTCTGACGGTGATGGCGATGTCGCTCATCGCAGCTCACACCACATCGGCGAACGTCCGCTCCATCCGGCGGAAGTACACCGTCCCGACGACCAGGAGGGCGCTGGCCATTGCCGTGGACGCCAGCAGGATGCCGGGCGACGGAAGCGGCGCGCCGAGCAAGGCGAAACGAAACCCCTCGACCACCCCGACCATCGGGTTGAGGGCGTACAGCCACCGCAGCGACTCGGGCACGACGCTCGTGGCATAGGCGATCGGGGTGAGAAAGAACCACAGCCGCATCAGAAACGGAATCAGGTAGCCGACGTCGCGGTACATGACGTTGCCGGCGGCCAGGAGAAAGGAGACGCCGAACGTCGTCATCAAAGTCAGGAGTAGGAAGAATGGCAGCGTGAGGACCGCCGCCGTCGGCGTGAAGGCGTAGTAGGCCATCAAACCGACCATAACCAGGCTCGCCAGGAGGAAGTCGACCAGGCCCGCCAGGACCGGCGCGATCGGCACCGCCAGCCGTGGGAAGTAGACCTTTGTCACCAGATTCCGCCCGAGCACCAGGCTTCCTCCGGCTTTCGTCACACCCGATTCGAACAGTTGCCAGGGGAGGAGCGCTGTGTAGGCGAAGATCGGATAGGGGATCCCGTCGCTCGGTAGGCCGGCAAGCTCACCGAAGAAGATGGAGAACACGACCATCGTCAGGAACGGCTGCAGGATCGCCCAGCCGGCGCCCAGGACCGTCTGCTTGTAGCGGACCTTGATGTCGCGCCAGGTGAGGAAGTAGAGCAGCTCGCGGTACCGAACCAGTTCAGCGAGCCCCAGGGTCACCCATCCCCGGCTGGGACGGATCAACGTGACGTTCGAGGTTGCGGGCAATGGGACTTCGCTGGTAGTGGTCACGTCAGCTCCGCGCATCCACCCGATGCGCTTCGAACCATTCGATCGTCTCACGCAAGCCTTGATCCAGATCGATCGAGGCGCGGAAACCGAAGAGTCGCTCCGCCCGCTCCGTGTTGAGCGCCCGCCGGGGCTGACCGTTCGGCCGAGAGGTATCCCAGCGGATGGCCCCTTGGTAGCCCGTCATCTGGGCGATCTTGGCCGCCAGGTCGCGGATGACGACCTCGCGCCCTGCCCCCAGGTTGACCGGCTCCGGGCCGTTGTAGCGCTCGGCCCCAAGCAGGATCCCCTCGGCGGCGTCGCGCACGAACAGGAACTCACGGCTGGGGGATCCGTCGCCCCACAGGACGACTTCGGTCTGTCCCCGTTCGCGGGCCTCGATGAACTTGCGGATCAGCGCCGGGATCACGTGCGAGGTCTCGAGGTCGAAATTGTCTCCCGGACCGTAGAGGTTCACCGGGATCAAGTAGATCGAGTTGTAGCCGTACTGCTGCCGGTAGGCTTGTGACTGGACGAGAAGCATCTTCTTGGCCAGGCCATAGGGCGCATTCGTCTCTTCGGGGTAGCCGTCCCAGAAATCCTCTTCACGGAACGGCACCGGCGTGAACTTGGGGTAGGCGCACACGGTCCCGATGGCGACGAACTTCTCGACACCGGCCTTCCACGCCTGGTGAAGAAGCTGCACGCCCATCATCAGGTTGTCGTAGAAGAACTCCGCCGGGTGAGCCTGGTTGGCCCCGATGCCCCCCACGTGTGCCGCCAGGTGCAGGATGATGTCGGGATTGGCCTCACGGATCAGGCGCTGGACCGCCTCCGGCTCGACCAAGTCATAGTCGCGCTTGCGCGGCACGAAGATTTCCTTCGCCCCTCGCCCGCGTAGCCCCTCGAGGACGAAGGAACCGAGGAAGCCCCCTCCCCCGGTCACGCAAACCCGTCGGCCTTCCCAGAAGCCTGTCCTATCCGTCACGGAATGCTCCTTCTCCGCTTCGGGCGCGTGGGACTGAGTGGCCATCCTTGGGCGCCCGCGCCTCCGGCGACTTGAGTCGAATGCTCCTCCCCGTGATCTCCAGGACGGCCGGTGCCGACCCATCCTCGGCGACCGGGAAGCCTTGTTCCAGACAGGTGAGCCGGCAGATCTCCGCCAGCTCACCGTCCCCTTCGATCCCGATCGACTTGTAGCCACGTCGGCGGGCCTCCTCGAGAGCCTGCTTGGCCCGGTCGCGCGTCTCCCGGTACAGCGTCAATGAGTTGCCGATATAGGCGACCGTCAACCTCGCTCGGAGGGCAAGCCCGTCCGGCGTGATGATGTAGCGCAGCTTGCGTCGCTCGGCGCGCTTGACCTTGACGTAGCCCTTCTCGACCAGCCGCTTGACATGCCAGTTGACCGTCCCCACAGCGACACCAAGCTTCGCCGCCAGGGAGGCCTGGGTGGTATCCGGATCCCGCTCGATCTCTTCGAGCAGAATCAGCTCTCGGGCGGTCTCTCCAGGGTCTTGCATATCCACCTTCCAAAATTCAGCGGTTGAATTATAGCCTACCCAGTCCCGGGGTCAAGAGCTCCCTCGGTCAGGGGGCCTCCGTGCATGCGGTTATGTCAAATACTCTGCGAAAACCATTGTCGCCGTTGTCTGTTCCCTCCATCAGCAACGTCACGCAGTCTTCCCGAAACGCGGCTCGGGACGCCTCCGGAAGCCCTCGCCACCATTGAGCGTCAGCGTAGACATGTGTGAAGCCCTGCCCGGCCAGCGCCGAGGGCGATGGGGATCGGACGAGGGTTAGCCATGAGTCCAGCGGCTCGTAGTTCAGGTCTGATGTCCTGGTCAGCCGTCCAGTAAGAGGGACGGCCCGCCAAGTTCGCGAATCGAACACCAGCGCATCCTCGGGAAGGGAGTCCCAAAGTTTCGAGGCCATACCGGCGTCGAGCGAGGCAACGTCCTCGGTCAGCACTCCTCTGGGCATCGCCGTCAGGAGACTCCCGAGAACCATGACTCCGGCAAGATTCAGGATGACAAAGTAGGCCCCTGCCGCCAGACGGATCACGGGGCGCCCCGACCGGCGCAGGGCCTGCAAGATGACGGGGACCGAAAGCAGGATCCAGATCAGGAGCGAGAAGGCCGTGAACCGGGTCACGTCGCGGTCGGGGGAATAGCGGACCAGGATCGGCGCGATGAACCCGATCACCGAAGCGACGATGAGGACAATAATGGACATCCGGCGCTGACGAGTCCAGTGCGGGGTTCGCCACAAGACGAGAGCGCCGGCAACGACTCCGCCCCCCAATTCCAGAACGGCCAAGGGCCACAGCACGGGTCGGTCGAGGCGGAGTTCGCCGAGATGGGATGAGACGATCGCCGGGGGCCACCGCAGGGAAACGATAGGCGTTCCGCCCGCCACTCCGCTCGCACCTCCCGGAGTGAGCACCGCTTTCGCCATCTCCGTGATCGTCCCGCCTTGCACGAGGCTCACCACCCCGGCGAGAAGGATGGAGAGGGTGGCCCACCACAACATCCGTCGCCACGGCGAGCCGCCGCGCCAAGCCCGTGTCCACAAGGCGACGAGCAAGATCCCTGCGGCGTAGAGCACGAACCAGGCTTCCCACGCCAGGGCCCAGGTTGCGCCCAAGGCGGCCAGAACCGGCACGCCGGTCCAACGGCGCTGTCTTGGCGGCAGAAGGACCATCAACAGCATGATCGAGATCGCCAGGGAGATGGGACCGGCCTGCAGAGTCAGGATGTGGGGTTGAAGGATCCCGTTGACGTAGGCGAACGGGATCGGCACCGGCGGTCCACCTTCGACCACCCAGGGTCCCGTCAGGGCGGTCGAAAGGGAACCGGCATTGGCCGCCGCCGATCCCCACAGCTCGACCGAGGAGTCGATCGATGTGACGTAGCCCGGCGGGAGGAGCAACAACAACCACCTGGCTCCTCCCGCCAACAGAAGCGTCCCGGCCGTCGCCCACCCGCCGATGGACCGGTGCGTCAGGCGGAAACCAACCAGGTAGCCCAATCCAAGCGACAGGGCCGCCACCATTCCCTTGGTGAGGTCAAACGCGCTCCAAGGAAACATCCCGCCGAGTCGGACGGCGCTCGCGCCCAGGAGTTGGAAGCCGTAGTGATATCGGAACAACTCGACGGGGTTCATGTAGAAGTGAACTGGAATATCCCCCGCCGCCATCAGGGAGATGATCGAGACGTTCTTGCGATCGTCGAGGATCGCCAAGCCGCGCCCCATCAACGTGAACAGGGTCATGGCGGCGAGGATCCCGATCAGGAGCGGCCAACTCCGGAGGTCCTGCCTCCATCCAGCGGCACCCTTGCGACCGGTGCCGGCCAGTCCGAGGAGAAGCACAGCCAACCCGGAGCCGCCGAACGCCAACCCCGGCTCGATCCAGCGTCCGGCGAGATTGGCCATGAAGAGGTAGAGCACCAACCCCACCGCCGCCCCCGTGACAAGCCTCTCGCGCGGCTCAAGGCGGAATAGGGTTCGCGCAAGGAGCCACCCTCCAGCACTCGCGGCCGCCAGAGTGGCCAGGAAGGGCAGGACGTCGATCGGGTCACCGCTGCGGAACCAGTACATCTTTCTCCATCTCCGTTTCCGCTACCGGTTCAGCGAATTACCCATCCGGAGAGTTCGTCTTGGGTATATAGAGACAAGCGGCAAGATCGAAACACTTTTCGAGGCGGTAGTTCTCAAGGATCGGCGTAGCGATCCGGGCGACCCAGGCGTCGTTCTCCTCCCCAAACTCGTAGTCGCTTCCTTGCAGAAACGTTCCAAGCCTCCCGGCCACGATCAGGTTGTAGGCGTGTTCTTCCAGCATCTCGGAGAAGTGGTCGAGGTAGGGCCGATTGTTCGACATGGCCATTTCCATCAGGAAGACGGTCTCGAAGTCGGGCTCAAGCGGTACATCGGGAATCAATCCGAAGGTCAGCGCGTGCCGCTGAGAGATGAACAAGATCCTCTCGCCCCGGCGGCTGGCGGCCTGCACGGCCTCGCGCAACTGGTCCAACGACGCGACGGCAGCGGCCCGGTCGCGTCGAGCCCAAGGCGTGGCCACGCTCACCGCGAACAGGATTGGAACCGCAACCAGCAACGCCAACTCGCGGAGCGGCGGCAAGGCGGAAAAGTCCGGATTGCCCGCCGGCCCATGCGGGCGACCGACGAGGAGCGAGAAACCGGCCAGGAGCAACAGGATCAGGAACGCGTCGAGGTTGTGCAGGTTGCTCCCGCCGCCGATCTTCAGGGAGACGACGAGGCCCCCGGCTCCCAGGATCGCAAGGGCGGCACCGAAGACGATATCGGCCGGAAGCCCGACTCGCTTCGTCCACTCCCGGCGACCACTCCACAGGCTGATGACAAGCGGCGCGCTCGCCAGGAGCAGGGCCGGCAGGATCCCGAACGAGTACGTCGGGTTCGGAAACAGGCGGTAGAACAACAAGTCGGAAAACAGACTCGAGGTGAAGCGATTCAAGTCTTGCCCCGACATCTGAACGTACAGGGCCTGCGAAGCCAATGCCGTCAGGCTGCCGAAGACGAACCAGAGCAGCGGCCACCGGGCGACGCCCCTCCATGAACGGAGCGGAGGATCGACCTCCAGGACATACAGACACGCGCCGAGAATGCCTGGAACCGGATACCAGTTCAATCGACTCACACCCGCCCAGACCGAAGCCGCCAGGATGACCACGGTGGATCGCAACGGTCGTTTCGGATCCACCCCGGCCACAACCAACGCCACCATCACGAGCAGGTGGTAGTGCATCGGCCCTTGGAGCAGATAGAGAACGACCCAGCCGGCGACGAAAACGCGCAGCCATCGACTTCGCAGTTGATAGCGACGTACCAACAGCCAACCGACCAGGGCTGGAAGCGCCCACCACAGGAAGACCTGCCAAAGGCGGTGCAACCACAGAGGTGAACCTGGCAACAGGAATGGGACGGACTGCAGCAAGTAGCGAGTCGGATGAAGCTCGGACGGGCTGACCGAAACGCCGTAGATCGACTTGGAGAAGAACAGGGAGGCGTAGTAGTAGCGACTGGCTTCCGACCACCCCAGCGACAGCGGGTAGGTGGAGACGTCCGGGACATAGCCCAGCAAGCGCACGAACAGACCATAGCCGATCGCCGAGGCCAAGACGCGTTGGTCCCATGTCGATCTCGGGAAGAAGGCGACAGCGAGCAAGGAGATGGCCAGCGTCGTTGCCCAGAACAGGAACAGATCCAGGAAGAGAACATCCGGATACCAATCGCTTGGCCCGTAGAGAGCCAGGGGCACAACCGGAACCAAGAGGGCCATCAACAGCAGGCTCGGAAGCTTCCGTCTCGAAATCCGATCGAGCCAGGCCTGGATCCTGGTCGCGATCCGCCCAGGCGGGCGGCGTCTGAGCCGGGAAAGCCACACCGCGCTCCCGAGGAGAAGGACAGCCCCGGCAGTCAGGGAGGTTTGCCATCGCAAGGAGCTGTCGAGCGCTCCTTGGTCGTAGGCGAACCGGAAGAGTCCCACAAACGCAGCGAATGCCAGGAGCCAGGTGAAAACCCCGGCGTGGAGCAGCCTTCCGGGCTTCCACCCTTCCCCTCGCTCGTCTTCGCGCGCTCGATGTGCGATCACGGGCCTCTTCCTTTAGGGGATTCGGGAGCCGTGCGAATCGTGGGAATCAACAACGCCCCGGGCAGGGTGATCAAGATATCGAGCGTCCGCAGGATCAATGCCAGGGTCAGTGCGGTCTCCATCGGGATCGCACCCAACTCAGAGAAGATGTAGGTGATCGAGACCTCGCGCAAGCCCAGGCCGTTGATCGAGATCGGGATGAGGGTGATGAAGTAGGCCAGGCTCCACAGACCTCCGATGGTGAGGACGGAAGGCCCGCCGCCCATCGCCCGCAACAGAAGCCATATCTCCATGAAGACACACAGCATGTGGATCCAGGTGAAGCCGAGGGCGCCAACGATAGACGTCGGCCGCCCGACCCACAATCGCCAAGTCTCGCCCAGTCGGCGAACCACTCGCTGGAGCCACGACCACGCCTTCCGCCAACGGGGGGCCGGTTCCATCGATCCGCCGCCGACCACCAGCCAGGTCCCCCCGGTCATCGAAGGGATTGCAGAAACCCCCAGCCAGGCACCCAGCCGCGCCAATCCGACGGGCAGGATGACCATCATCCCGGCCATGCCCACGAGCCGATCCAACACGATCGAGGCCGTGGCACCGACGCGGTTCCGAGAAAGGGCCAAGACACCCGCCGCACGCACGACGTCCCCGCCGATCGTCGTCGGAAGGAAGTTCGCGGCAAATAGCCCGGCGAGGGTCAGCCGCAGCGATTCGGTGAAGGGGAATGTGGGGTCGGCGACCCGCAGGAGCATGTACCATCGCGCGCTCACAGCCAATCTGGAGACAACGAGCAGAGCCAGGACGGCCGCCAGGGTGACCGTCGAGATGCCGCGCACAGCCTCCAGGATCGCCCCCCACTCCTGCTGGCCGAGAAGGTAGAGCAGGAGTACCAGGGAAGCCGCCGTCCCCAGGAGCCGAACAACGGATTTCCGGTCGAAGCTAGGAGCCAGCGGTCTCATGGAGTTCCGTGATCCGAGCCGACGACTCGGCGCACGGAGTAGGTAGGCTTCGCCTGCGACTCGTGGTAGGTCCGGACCGTGAGCTCGGCGATCAAGCCCAGGAGGATCGCCTGCGATCCCAGAATGAAGAGCATGACGCTCAACAGCAGGAGCGGCGAGCGGATCATGTGCTCGTCCAGAAGCAGGCGTCGCCCGACCAGAACCAGCAGCACGACCAGGCTCGCTCCGATCATGCCCATCCCAAATCCCCCGAAGACATAGATCGGCTTGGCGGAGTAGCTGATCAGGAACTTGACCGTGAGGAGATCCAGGAAGACTTTCAACGTGCGCTCCAGCCCGTACTTGGCACGACCGTAGCGCCGCGGATGGTGCCGTACCGGGACCTCTACGATGCGCGCTCCGAAGCCGCCGGCATAGGCCGGGATGAAGCGATGCATCTCTCCATAGAGGTGGAAACCCTCGAGGACCTCCCTCCGGTACGCCTTGAGGGTGCACCCGTAGTCGTGAAGGTGCACGCCGGTGACCCAGGAAATCAGCCCGTTGGCGATGCGCGATGGGAAACGACGCAGGAAAGTATCCTGGCGGTCCACGCGCCAGCCGGAGGCGACGTCGTAGCCTTCCTCGATCTTCTCCAGGAGGATAGGGATGTCGGCCGGATCGTTCTGCATATCGGCATCGAGAGTGACGATGACGTCCCCGGTAGAGAAGTCGATCCCGGCCGCCAGGGCCGCAGTCTGGCCGAAGTTGCGGCGAAGGACCACCAGCCGGCTCGTCCCAGGGTCTTGGCGGACGAGCTCCGAAAGGGCTTCGACGGTCCCGTCCGACGAGCCGTCGTCGACGTAGGTGACCTCGAAGTCCTGGCCGTCGAGCGCCTCGTGGATGGCCTTGTGCAACAGAGGCACGTTCTCAACTTCGTTGTAGACAGGGATGACCAAGGAGATCTTCATCGAGGCCCCCCAGAACGCACGCCTGGTATCAATCCGCGTCGCGTCCGGTGTGGTTGAGCACCGCCGTGACACCAGTCTCCCAGCGATGCCAATCGCCGAAGTGTTGCCTCAGGAGTGCGACGCCTTCCCCGATCGGAGCTTGCCCGATCGCTTCGAGATCGGCGTCGACCATGATCCGGGCCAATTCCTTGTAGGCGATCTTCGGTTCCCATTCAAGCAGACGGTGAGCCTTCCCGGCGTCGGCCCGCAAGTCATCGACCTCGGTCGGGCGGAAGTAGCGTGGGTCGATCTCGACGTGCTCTCGCCAATCCAGGCCGGCGTAGCCGAAGGCCTCTTCCACGAACTCCTCGATCGTCGGCGAGACTCCGGTTCCGATAACGAAATCCTCCGGTCGATCGAGTTGGAGCATTTGCCACATCGCCTGGACGTATTCCGGCGCATACCCGTAGTCACGGCGGGCTTTGAGATTCCCCAGGTAGACCTTCTTCTGAATCCCGGCCTTGATGCGCGCGATCGCCCGGGTCACCTTGCGCGTCAGGAAGGTCTCCCCCCGGCGGGGGCTCTCATGGTTGAAGAGGATGCCGTTGACCGCAAACAAACCATAGGCTTCGCGGTAGTTCAACGCCATCCAGTAGCCGTAGAGCTTGGCGATGGCATAGGGGCTGCGCGGTTCAAAAGGTGTCGTTTCAGACTGGGGAGGCGGCGCGCTCCCGAACATCTCGGAAGAAGAGGCCTGGTAGTAGCGAGTCTTCACGCCGGCACGGCGAATCCGCTCTAGGATCCGGGTCGTTCCCAGACCCGTCACGTCGCCGGTGTATTCCGGCATCTCGAAGCTCACCATGACGTGCGATTGGGCCCCCAGGTGATAGAACTCATCGGGTTGGACCGCGTGGATCAGATTGGTCAGCTGTTCGGCATTCGTCAGATCGCCATAGTGCAAGAAGAGGCGGGCCGAGGCATCGTGTGGATCCTGGTACACGTGCTCAATGCGCTCGGTATTGAAGGTGCTGGCCTTGCGGATCAGGCCGTGGACTTCGTAGCCCTTGCTGAGCAGGAACTCAGCTAGGTAGGAACCATCCTGCCCCGTCACCCCCGTGATCAAAGCCTTTGGCATCACGGCCTCCCGCGTCCCCAAAATTCAGCCGCTGAATTATACAGTATTTGGACGGGATCAGCCGGACCGCCTCATCCGCTCGACCACCGCCGCAGCAATCAGCAAGGCCGCCCCGGCACACGCCCCGATGAGCAAGGTCGGGTACAGCGCCAGCCTGGGGAGGTGGTAGTACCGACCGGCGTACCACCACCCGATGATCACCGTCTCCAGCCCAACCAGCGAGGCCAACCAGACCAGCCATCGGTCGCGCTGGTCGCGGGCGGTCACCCAGGACCATCCGACAAGAGCCGCCAGCATCGTGACGAGGGCCGTCCGGTAGCGCGGACTATCCCACTGATCTCCGCCGAAGCGGTAGGAGATCACAACGGTTGAGAAGATCATGACGAAGCAGAGAAACGTCGCCAGGCTTCTCCAGCCTTCGCGGCGGACCGTCGCGACCGGTGCGTACAGGAGCACCGGCAAGACGATGAACCACCCGAGGGACCGCCAGATCATTACAATTCGCGTCAGCAAGACCCCTGTGTTGTCCATGATCGAAGCGGGGAGGAGAGGTTGGATCAGCCCTGTAAGCGTCACCAACGGCACGTGAGCCCAGACCGGCGTCTGCCGAAAGATCTGTTCGAAGAAGCCGGAGACAAGCACCAGTTCCCTCACCTCATACCCACTGCCGGTCAACCACGCCGACAAGGCATCCAGCGGCTGCGGATCGCCGCTGAGCAAGTTCGACCAGGCGCGTATCGTGAGGACCAGGGCCAGTACGAAGAGCGCGGTCAACACCACGGTGGCCAGTTGCGCCACCAGCCCCCGGACGCGGCCTTCCCAAAGCCATCCGACTCCGATCACCAGGACGGTGATCAAGCCAAACGGCGGAGACACGAGCAGGCTCAGCAAACCTCCGCCAGCGATCCAGCGGAGGCCCTCCCGTCCCCGGCCGTCTCGCGCCAGAGCATACCCGTACAGCGCCGCCGCCACCCCCGCCATCACGTAGGGCTCGCGCATCGATTGGGATCCGAGGAGGACGGCCTCGGGGTATAGTGCGACGAACCAGGCCGAGATCCCGGCAACCCTCGGGCCGAACGCCTTGTGGGCAAACGCCCAGGTCAGAAGGATGGCCAGCGCGCCGAAATAGGCCGCGGCCGCACTGGGGATCGCCGTCGTTTCGACCTCAGGGCCGAAGACCCTGTAGATCGCCGACGTAGCGAAGAGCAATGTTCCATACTGGTCACCCTTGGCATTGTCGAAGGCTGCCAGGAGGCTTCCCTCAGACCGGCCGATGGCGTGTCCGGTTCGATCCCGATCCCATGCATCCGGGAAGAAGATGCCGGCATCATGCGGAGGGACGTCGTTCCCGAAGTCCGGAAGAAGGGCGGTCCAGGCAATACTCAAGAGCAGCCGCAACAGCAACCCAACGACCAACGCCGCCAGGAGGCTTGAGGGCGCGCCCTCCCCTTGGACGAGCCTCCAGAGCCGACGGGCCACCTCCGCCGCCGCAATCCCCAAGAGCAGGTAGACGACCCAGGCCCATGGTGCCGGCTGGTCCATTCCAGCAAGACCGGCGCCCACCACGGCGCCCGCGACCCACCAGTATGCCAGGCCCTTCCGCTTCACCGCGGAGCTACTCCTGTTCGGCCTTCCGTTCCTGCAGAACATGACCCAGGTAACGACCCACCACGAAGAACAGCACCGGCTGCAAGGGTATCAGAAAGCGGGGATTGTCCCCATGATCGGCGATCGTCTGCAGGATCGACGTGGCCCAGATAAAGCCCCAGGGGGCAAGCCAGGTCTGGTCGCCCAGGAGATCGCGGAACCGCCGGAATCTGACAACGATCCAGATGCTCGAGAGCAGGAAGATCAAGTTCGCAGCAAGCGTCACCGCCCGTCCAAGCGACGCCCAGATCGGAAAGACCGCGACCACCGCAGGCAGCTTGGCCTGCGAAGGCTCCCAGTACACCGGCGCCTTCCAGAAATCGATCCACCCCTCGGCGACATTGCGCAGATAGAGATCCGGATGCTCGCGAATCAAACGCAGTGATAACCGCTGCAACTCCCGCGAGAGATCGTAGAAACCAAGTCCGCTGACCTCGGTCAGCTCCGGAATGGCCTCCCAGATCGTGTTGGTCTGGTCGCCGCGCTCCGCGATCCGGGCATCGCGGTAGCGCAGGTAGGTATCGCGGATGGCGGCATCGTCATCGGGCAGCAGTTCAAAGAACGCGCCCGTGTGCTGGACCAGGTTGTAGCCGCCCATCGTTGTCGGCGAAAGGAAGCCGTAGCCGGTATAGATGTATCCAACCCACCCCAGTAGAAGGGCGAGTCCAGGGACGAGGAACAGGACTGTGCGCGCTGCTCGGCGAGTCCAACGGCCTCCCCCTCCCGACCAGACGAATGGAACCAGCCAGATTGTCAGCGGATAGAGCAGAATCCGGACGAGGCCGACCGCGCCGGAGGTCAGCCCTAGGGCAACCGCCGTCGCGCCCCTTCCCAGCCACGTTGGGGCCTTCCCCAGCTCAAACAGCAGCACGAAGCTGGCCACAAGTAGGAACGCCGTGAGGGTCTCAGTCAAGAGGTTGGCTTCAAAAAGGAAGGTTCCCGGAACGAACGTGTAGAGACCCGCGACGATCACCGCCAGAACCGCGTTGCGCGAGGCGCGCCACATCCAGTAGAACAGAAGCATCGTCAGCAGCCATCCGACGAACAGCTGCCCGGCGTAGACCCGGCTCGGCTCGGCCCCCAGCAGGGCCACAAAGGCCGGATAGCCTGGCACGCGAGTCCCGTCATACCCGTCGAGGGTCCACCCACGCAGCACCACGGCGGATCGGAAATAGGAGCCGGTATCCCCGTAGGAGACAGGGCCATAGACGGCCCAAAGGACGAATCGCTCCGCGGCACTCACGATGCCCAGGATCACCGCCAGCGACCCGGCGGGATTCGAGCGAAGGCGGTTCATCCTTCGCCTCTCTGGGGCGACGCCTGAATCCCGTCGAGCGCGCGCCTTGTGCGCTCGAGCCAGGAATAGCGCGCCGCGCGGACGCGGGCGGCCTGGCCCAACCTGCGGACGAGATCCGGATCGGATCGGACGCGCTGCAAGGCTCCATCCCACGCTTCGATCGATTCCGGTTCGAGCAAGATGGCGACCTCCGGATCGAGGATCTCATGCAGAACCGGCAGGTCGCTGGCCAGGATCGCCCGCCCAGCCGCCATGTACTCAAACGCCTTCATTGGGCTGGCGAACGCCGCCGTGTCTCCCCCGCTGCTGACGGCGATCGAGCGCTCGTAGGGCATCAAGAGGACTTCGCAGGCCGCCGCCACGAGCGGAAGTTCCTCCTGAGGGAGGAACCCGAGCAGGGATACATTCGAAAGGCCTTGCGCGTCAAGCCTCGTGCGCCAGGCGCCGACCGATTCCGGCTCACCGCCGGCCCAGACGAAAGCGATGTCCGGGTTCCGCCCAGCGACGTCTGCCAGCAGGTCGAGGCCGCGTCCCGGATAGAGGTGCCCGAGATAGCCGGCGGTGAATCGCTCCTGCCATCCCAGTCGGGCTCGGGCCGACCGCGGTTCAGGCAAACTCTGATAGGGCTCGAGATCAACGCCACTTGGCGTCAGGACGACGAACGGCGCCTTGAGATCCACCCCATACATTCGCTCGAGAGAAGATCGCAACGCATCGGTGATCACGAGCAACCGACGAGCGCCCCTGCCCTTGAGAAACAGGCGAAAGAGCAGGGGACCAGCCAGGCCCGTCGGGCGATCGTGCACTTCGAGCACTGTCGCCCGAGCCAAGATCGATAGCGCCGCCGCCGCTTGGTAGGGCCAGACATACCAGACATCCGGACTCCAACGATTCGACCGCCCCATGGCACGAAGGACAAAATCCCATCGGCGCAGAGGCGGCCACGCGGCAACCCATTCGATCGAGAACCGCAGGCGAAGACCGTAGTGGTGCGCCAGGTCGGGCCACGAGTCGTCCGGTTTGGGCCCGGGGACCCAGAGGCGAACCTCATGACCCAACTCGGTCAGCGCCTGACAGACCTTCATCACCCGAATGGAGTTGGCAGTGCGCGAAGGGACTCGAGAGGTCGCCACCACAGCGATCCGCATCCCTCACTCCATTCCTGCGGGAGCAGGCGACTCGACCTCGGCGCGACGGAGAACTTGGATCGATTTCCGCACGAGGGCGCCCGTGGTCACGGCAAAGTACCCGCTCAGCATCGCCGCCATCGCCACCGCCCCGCCCACCGGCACCCACAAGATCGATCCGACGATCTTCGCCGCGCCGACAATCCCATGGACCCAGTTTGGATAGTGGGGCATCCCCAGCAAGAGCAGCAGGCTCCGGTTCCAGTAGAAGATGTTCACAACGGCTACACCGACCAGCAGGATCACCAGTACGGGGTAGGCGGGCAAGAACTCGGCGGTATAGATCAGGCGGATCAGCCATGGCCCGAAGACGGCCAGTCCGAAGACGGCTACCAGGGTCCAGGCCCCCGCCAGAAGACTCCCGCTCCGGAGCAAGTAGCGCACGTTCGGCCATCGTCGATGATTGGTCTCGACGCTTGTCTCGCGATATGTCGTGCTGATCATCGGCTCAACCGGCAGGAAGACGACGTTCGAAAGCGCCCGGGCGACCTTGTAGTAGCCCACTTGGAGCGGATCGCTCAGTCCCCCCAGCCAGAGTAGCTCGCTGTCCCGCGTGATCAAGGTGATCGTCGTCGCCACGTTCGTGCTGGTTGCGAAGCGGACCATCTCCCGCCATCGGCTGGACAGCCCGGAGAGAGGCGCCTTCCACCATCCCCGGCCCCAGCGACGACCGGCTTCGTTCACAGCGAGGATGGAAACCAGAATCGCGCCGGCGCCCTTTCCGAGGGCATAGACCCCAACAACTTGGGTGAGGCCTCCCTCGCCGAAGAACGCCCATACCATGAGGCCCAGCGTCAGGACGCTCTGGAAGACCGTGATCCGGGCCAGGAGATGAAAGCGATCGGTGAACTGGAGCAGTCCGGTTGAACTCTCGATGACCAGGTTGGCGAGGATCGCAAGACTGTACAGCTGGAAGAGCGACGCGGTTCCAGGATCGTGGACCAGGTAGGTCGCCGCCAGCGGCGCCAGGAACACGATCAGCAGGACCGCCAGGACTGAACTTGCCATCTCGACCATCGCCGCCGCCTTGAAGACGGCCGCCGCGCGGGTCTCATCATCGGCGGCGGAGTACTCCCCGACGTAGCGCACGACGAGCTGAGCCATCCGGAAGGAGGTCAGGCGGTTGACGCTGCTGGCGAAATCGGTGACCAGACCGACCGCGCCGAGACCTTCGACCCCTAGGAGGCGGGCCGCCAGGGCGCCCTGCAGCATGCTTCCCGTCGTAGCCAACGCGTTGGCCGAAAGGAGATATCCGGAGTTGCGCAACACCCGGCGGAGCAGCGGGTGCGCCAAAGCTCGCGAGAACA
>DATIPT010000006.1:0-5835 GCA_035471625.1 Anaerolineales bacterium | reverse complement strand
GGACCGCTTTCATGGGCTCCTCAGGGTACCCCGGCGACGGAGAAGTCTTCCCGGTTCGGCCTGGCGACATCTCGCAAGCTGAGACCCAGCCTGCGGTTCTCCGGCTCGAATCGAATCACGCGCAACGTCAGTCGCTCTCCTTGCCGCAGGACCTCGCACGGCTCGCACGGACCATCATGGTTGAGCTCGGAGACATGGACCAGTCCTTCGACCCCGTCCTCGATCTCGACGAAGGCGCCAAACTTGACGATGCTCGTCGTTGTCCCCTCGACAACGTCGCCGATACACAGACGGCCAGCCAACGCCTCCCATGGATCTGGTTTGAGCGCTTTGAGGCTCAAGGCGATCCGGCCCTGGTCGGGGTCGACGGCCAGCACGACCGCCTCGACCCTTTCACCAACGCACAACACATCGGCTGGATGTCGCACGCGGCCCCACGAGATCTCCGAGACGTGGATCAATCCCTCCACCCCGCCCAGGTCCACGAACGCCCCAAAGGCCGTCAGGTTGGAGATATCACCCGAAACCTTCTGCCCAGCCTCCAGGCAGCGCAGGAGCTCCTGGCGCCTCCCCGGCGCCGCTTGCGCGGCGCGCTCGGAAAAGACAAGGCGACCGCGTGTGGGATCGAATTCAATCACTCGCAGGTGCAGGCTGCGACCGATGAAGCGGCCCAGGTCTGGGGATTCGGACAGGCGCGCTTCCTGACACAGTTCAAGAACGTGCGACAACGGCACGAACCCGCGCAGACTCCGGGCCTGCACCAGCAACCCACCCCGGTTGTGGTCGATCACAGGAAGGTCAACCGGCTCGTCGTTCTCGAAGAGGCGCCGGGCCCAGACCCAGTCGGCGGCGGACCCGCCGTCCCCCGCGCTGTACCCCGCCCCTTCGAGGGAACGGTTCCCAGAATACCGGACCGGCTCGTCTCGGAACAGCGATCCCCACCAACCTTCGTCCGGTGGAGGAGGACCTTCGCCTGCAGGCGCACCATCCGACGTGCGGCTCACCAATCCAACTCCCGAAATACCGGAGGCCGATGCGCTAGGATACTCTATTCATCCTTGCGTGCAAGTCGGCCGGCAGACTCACTGGTGGACGCCTCTTGCTCCATCTGCGCGATCGCCTCGGCCACGGCCTCGATGGCGACCCGCTGCTTCCGATACAGGTCGGCCTCCGACATCGCCAACCGCAGCGCCACGTCTCGCACCCGCCGCCCCTCGAGGAACTTCATGTCCAGGATGTTGTAGAGCATCCACTCCCCGGTGAAGCGCCTTTCCCCTGTGGGCCGGATCCGTTCCACCCCCTTGGCCAGGACGGACCGCAGTGCGTTGACGGCGTTGCCATCGTTCTCAGCCATCGCCTCCTGGACCACCCGGAGCCGCAGCAACGGGCTGCGCGATAGACGGGGGCCGCCCCAGTAATGGGTCAGCGCTTCCCGGACCAGGTTCGCAAGGTCCGCATCGACGGCGACCGGCACCTGAGCGGCAAGCAGTCCATTCCCGGCATATCGACCGGCCGCCCTCAGCCGTTGCACTTCCTCGGCCTGCGGCACCAGGCCGTCAACGGCGCGGAAGACCTGTCGCTGCAGGAGGCGCTCCGAGATGGCGAATGAAGCGCGATCCATCAGCACGTGCAGCGCCGCGCCCCCGCCATCCGGAAGCTCATCGTCGCGCCCGCGCGCCCGGATCCCGAGAAGGCCGATCAGTTCATCCCCGCCGGGTTGACGAAGCGGCAACAACCAGTAGGAGTCCCAGATGAAGACGGGGCCGACGACAGGGAGCTCGACCCGGTCTTTGTCGGCCAGCACCGGCGTCAGCGTCCCGATCTCTTCGAGCGGATCGTCGGGGCCGACGGCCACTTCCAGGTCCACCCGGCCTTCCGCCATGATGGCGATGAAGGCGGATCGTGCTCCGGCAACATCGCTTGCGGCGTTCAAGATCGATTCGAGGAACTGGCGGAGATCCCCAGTCGTCAGCAACCGTTCTTCGAGAAGATGCAGCCGCTGAATATCCTGGCGGTCTTCGCCGTAGAAGAGCCACCGCTCGAGCGTGGGTCGGAGAAGCGTGATTGCGAACTGCAGGATTAGCAGCGAGGAAACCATCGCCACCGGAACCAGGCGACTTTGCTCAAGGCCGACCAGCGCGCTGACGCGGTTGACGACGACCGTCACGGCCAGCACCGTCGAGGCCACGAACGGCCCGCGCAGGATCCACTGGAACAGCCGGCTCTTGACGACGCGATCGGGGTAGCTGATTCCGTAGTACGCCACGGCATATGCCATCAGGACCATCTGGATGACGACCAGGACGTTCATGACGGTCTGGACCGACCAGAAGACAAGCGGCCACTGCATCAGGAACGTACCCCCGGCGGTCAGGAAGGGGTACGCCAGGAGAACGGGGCCGGCCGCGCCCAGCATCAGGTATCGCATGCGCCGCCGGCTGGTGCTAGTCCGGCTTCGCAAGTAGGCCCGCCAGAAGGTCGAGGCGGCGATCCCGATTGCCGCCAGCATGAAGCCGAGGAAGAAAGGAAACAGGACACTGGGGGTCAGGTACGGAACACCCCCGGCGTACGCCAAGGAGTCCAGGAGCAAGGTCGTCAGCCCGGCGAAGAAGAACGTCGACAACCCAAGGGCGTAGGCCAATCGGACGGCCCAGAACCTGCGGCCTCGCGACGGCCGTCCGGTCGCCTCCAGCAGTGCGTCGGTGAAATGGAGGTACATGGCCGGGATGAAGGCGATCCCCAACCATTGGAGGCGTAGCCAGGCCTCGGTTTCGCCGGGCTCAATGGCCGTGGCCGCCAGGACGTCCGTCACGCCGAATACGGCAATCGACCCCATGATCAACGCAAACGTGCGGGCGACTCGATCCCGTAGGTTGAACGTCAGGGCGTAGAGCAAGAGCGCAAGGGCCGTGATGGCGTTCCCGGCCGTAAGGATCTCGTTGGCGACTTGCAGGGCGTTGATCAGGGCGATCATCGGCGCGGTCGGGCTAGCGGAGATCGTAGCTGAAGAACAGGCTGATGTCTTCGTTGGGGTAGAAGTAGTCGCTGTATCCGGAGAAAGCGAAACCCATGCGGCGCGCCAGCTGGATCGCCGGGAAGTTCTTGCTCTGCATCTCGAAGAACAGCCGCGCCTGACCCCGTGCCCGGCACCAGTCGATGCCTTCTCCCAGCAGGCGCTGGCCCAGTCCCTGCCGGCGTGCGGCCGGATCGATCACAAGATCCGTGACCCACATCGCATCCGGCGCCGGGGCCGGGGCCAGGGCCAGATATCCAACCGGCCGATCATCGAGCAGGGCAACCAGGACGACGCTCCGCTCAACCCATTCGTCCGCCAGGCGCTCCACCTGGCGCGGATAGGAGACCCGCATCGGCCGCGGCAGGCGGACCTCGCGGAACGCGATCTCGACGTCAGGCGAGGACGGCTGGAACGCCATTTGCCAGACGTGATCCGTACTGTAGCTGTGGTCCAGCTGGATCAAGTGGGGGATGTCGGACGACACAGCCTGGCGGATTTCGGATCGATCCATCGTCTGGGCGGTCAGCCGCGCCGGGCGGCTCTCCTCTCATGGACTGGGTTCCGTGGACACGCCGATCCCAAGGGGACGACGCCTGGCTTGGCGGCACCCTGCCCCCCGCCGGCGCTCCCGTGCGTGCGTGAAGGGCTCACTCCGGAAGCACCCGGATTCGAATGACGCAAGGCAGCGGCGCGTTCCCCGCCGTATCGGTCACCACCAGGCGAAAGGCATAGTCGCCCGGAGTCACCAGGGTCGTATCCCACGCGCCCAGCTCGCCTTCGACAACGGGATCGGTCCCGGCCGAGATGGCCCGCCACACCGCGCCTGGCGCCGGATTCCCGCCCGCCAACGAGATGTACTCGTACTTGTAGAACGCGAAGTTGGCGATGTTGGCGGTCCCTTCGACCGTGACGGACCCACGCAGCTCGGCATCCTGGGCCGGACTGGTCAGAGTCGCCACTGCGTTTTCGCACCCGGTCGGATCGAGGCCGGCTTCCGGGAGACCGGTGGCGGCCGGCCCGGCGAACGCTGGCGCCGGCGTGACCGGCGTGGCCAGGAGGGAGACCGTCGGCAGAGGAGTCGGCCGCATCGCCGCCGGAACCGCCGGGCTCAGAAACGTGGCGGTCAGAAACGTCAGGGCCGCCACGACCATAATCCACGCCAGCATCGCCACCGACCGGGTTGCCCCCCGCCGAGCTCGCTCCCGCTCCAAACCGAATTCGGCCAGCCGCAGAGCCTTCCACTGATAGAAGGCAGTGCGGCCGTAGATCAGGAGAGCCAGTCCGAGAATCGCGTAGATCCACGTCTGGTAGGCCTGGATCAGGAGAAGCGCTTCTTCCATGGGTTCGTCGGATCACAGACGAGACAGCACCCCGCGCACGAGCCCACTCAACTTGGGAAGGATGACACGGCCCGCCTCGAGCACCTCCTCGTGGGTGGTGACCGTTTCCCCATCCAGGTTGGCCTTGTTGCTGATACCTGAGATCCCCAGGACTCGCATCCCGCCGTGGCGGGCTACCGCAACCTCAGGCACGGTCGACATCCCGACGGCGTCGACCCCGATCTGGTGCAAGAAGCGCAGGTCGGCCGGGGTCTCGAATGACGGCCCTGCCAGGCAGGCATACACACCTTCGCGGACAGCCAGGCCCTTTTCCTTCGCGACGGCCAATGCCAGGTTCAGGAGAGCTCGGTCGTAGGCCTGGCTCATGTCCGGAAAGCGAGGGCCGAAGGCGTCCAGGTTGGGCCCCCGTAGTGGACTCTCCCCGGCCATCCCGAGGAGGTTCAGGTGATCTCGAATCAGCATCAGTTCGCCCGGGGTGAATTCGGGGTTCACTCCGCCGGCGGCATTGGTGACGATCAATGTGTGCGCGCCCAAGCGCTGCATGACCCGGACCGGGAGACCGATGCGCGACATCGAGTACCCTTCGTAGAAGTGGGCCCGCCCTTGCATGACGAAGACAGGCTTCCCTTCCAGGGTGCCAAGGTGAAGATGGCCGGTGTGCCCTTCGATCCGGGCGGCCGGCCAGCCGGGGACCTCACGGCCATCCAGGCTGACTCCGTCGTCGATCGCCTCGGCGAGTTCACCAAGTCCGGAGCCGAGGATCAAGCCGACCTGGGGCTCGATCGAAGTTGCCTGGCGGATGGCCTTGGCGGCGCGATCGATGTCCTCAAGAGTGATGAAGCCTTCATTGCCGATCATGCCTTCTCCAGTTCGCCCTGCAAGCGGTGAAGTCGCATGGCGTTGGCGCTGGTCAGCCCGAGCACCTGTTGAACTTCGCGGCGGCTGTGCCCTTCCTTCAAGAGGTGGTGGGCCAGCGTGTGACGCAGCGAGTGGGGCGAGAGGTCGCTCCCGAGTCCGGCTCTTGCCGTCCATCGCTTGACAACGAGCCACAGCCCTTGACGGCTGAGGCGATCCCCGCGCTGGTTGAGGAAGAGCGAGCGCTCATCCGGCCGGCGCGCGAGATGGGGTCGTCCGTCCACCACGTATCGGCGCATCGGTTGGAGGGCGATCCCGAGGGGAAGCGGCGGATCCGGATGCTCCGGACGGACAACCCAGCCGTCCTCCAGGTCGACGTGGTCGATCTGGAGCCCGACCACTTCGGCGGCGCGCAACCCTGTAGCGTAGAGCAAAGCGAGAATGGCGGCGTCGCGGAAGGCCCGCGGACTGTCCTGCTTCGTAGGCGCCTGGAGGAGCGCCTGCAGTTCGTCGGCCGTGAGGACTCGCGGTTTCGGTCTGGAGGCCCGAGGCGGCCGGAGTTCCGCCCGCAGGGAGTCCTCCGTCAGCAGCCCGTTCGATTGCAAATAGTCCAAGAAGGACCGA
>DATIPT010000005.1:0-2683 GCA_035471625.1 Anaerolineales bacterium | reverse complement strand
ACCCGACCAAAGCAGCCGCTTTGTCCCAGGTTTCTCCATTTGACCTGTCCCAGATACCGCCGGGCATGGATGTGTTTACCCTGCTGCGCCAGCTTCCTGCCGCCCAGCTTGCCCAGATGACGCAAAAGATCGATGAGAATTTTGCCACCCTGGGTGACAGCATGATCAACCAGATGGCGGTGGCGGCGGTCAAGACTGAATACGAAGCCCTGGGGATGGATCTGAGCAAGCTGCAATCCAGCTACATCCTGCGCACCGGCAGCCTCCTGCTCTTGATTGCCCTGCTCGGCGGCCTGTGCGCCATGGCCGCCGGCTACCTGGCCTCGAGACCAGCCGCCGGCGCGGCGCGCGATATCCGGCTAGCCTCCTTCAAGAAGGTTGAGAGCTTCTCGAGCGCCGAATTCGACCAGTTCTCGACCGCCTCGCTGATCACGCGCTCGACCAACGACATCACCCAGGTCCAGCTCGTGATCTACATGATCATCCGCATGGTGTTCTACGCCCCCATCCTGGGGATCGGGGCGGTGATTCGGGCGACCGACAAGGGCGCCAACATGTGGTGGATCCTGGCCGTGGCGGTCGTCCTGCAGCTCAGCCTGATCCTGATCGTGTTCTCGGTCTCGCTGCCCAAGTTCAAGATCATGCAGAGCCTGATCGACCGGCTCAACCTGGTGACCCGCGAGAACCTGTCGGGCATGATGGTCATCCGCGCCTTCAGCAAGGAGAAGGACGAGGAGAAGCGCTTTGACGTCGCCAACCGAAACCTGACGGACACGAGCCTGTTCGTCGCCCGGGTCATGGTCACGATGCTGCCGGTCATCATGCTGATCATGAACCTGCTGTCGGTCACCATCATCTGGGTCGGCGCCCAGCAGGTCGCCGCCGCCAACATCCAGGTCGGCGACATGATCGCCTTCCTGCAGTACGCCATGCTGATCATGTTCGCCTTCCTGATGATGTCGATGATGTTCATCTTCCTGCCGCGCGCCGCCGTCGCCGGCGGCCGCATCGCCGACGTGCTCGAGACCGAGACGAGCATCAACGATCCCGAGCACCCCAGGGCGTTCCGGACCCCGTTTGAGCCCCGGATCGAGTTCCGCGATGTCTCGTTCCGCTACCCGGGTGCGACCGACAATGTCTTGTGCAACATCAGCTTCACCGCCCGGCCGGGCGAAACCACGGCGCTCATCGGCTCGACCGGCTGCGGGAAGTCGACCGTCGTCAACCTGATCCCGCGCTTCTACGACGTGACCGAGGGGGCGATCCTGGTGGACGGGATCGATCTGCGCGACGTCACCCAGAGCGAGCTGCGCGACAAGATCGGCTACGTCCCCCAGACCGGCGCGCTGTTCTCCGGAACGATCGAAAGCAACCTGCGCTACGCCGATGAGGAGGCCGGCGAGCCGGCCATCCGGGAGGCGGCCGAGATCGCCCAAGCTATGGAGTTCATTGCGGCCAAGCCCGAGGGCTTCGAAGCCGAAATCGCCCAGGGAGGCGCCAACGTCTCCGGCGGGCAGAAGCAACGCCTGGCGATCGCCCGCGCCCTGGTCAAACGGCCTCCCATCTATATCTTCGACGACAGTTTCTCCGCCCTGGATTTCAAGACCGACTCGGCCCTGCGCCGGGCGCTCAAGGAGAAGACCGGCGACAGCACCGTCTTGATCGTGACTCAGCGGGTGGCCACGGTCAAGAATGCCGACCAGATCGTCGTGCTGGAAGAAGGGGAAGTCGTCGGCCAGGGCAAACACCACGACTTGATGAAGACCTGCAACGCCTATCGAGAGATCGCCCAATCGCAGCTGAGCCCGGAGGAGCTGGCATGACCACCCAACCACCGACCTCCAGCTCCCGCCAAGGGCCCCCGATGGGGATGATGCGCGGCCGCGGTCCGATGGGCCACGGCGGCCCGATGGCCATGATGAAGGGCGACAAGGCGCGCGACTTCAAGGGCACGATGGCCAAGCTGCTCGACTACCTGGGCGCCTACAAGATCGCCATCGTGGTCGTGATGCTGTTCGCCGTCGCCTCGACGATCTTCACCATCATCGGCCCCAAGGTCCTGGGCATGGCAACCACCCGGCTCTTCGAGGGCGTGATCGGCCTGACGTCGGGCACCGGGACCGGCATCGATTTCGACTACATCGGCAGCGTGCTGCTTCTGACCCTGGGCCTCTACCTGGTGTCCGCCCTGTTCGCCTTCGTCCAGGGCTGGATCATGTCACGCCTCGCCACCGATATCGCCTACCGCCTGCGGCGGGACATCTCGACCAAGATCAACCGCCTGCCCTTCAAGTACTTCGATCGAGTCAGTCAGGGCGAGGTGCTGGCGCACATCACCAACGACGTGGACACGATCAACCAGACGCTCGCCCAGAGCCTGTCGCAGATCATCACCTCCACGGTCACAGTGGTCGGCGTCTCGATCATGATGCTGACCATCAGCTGGCAGCTGACCCTGATCGCCCTGCTGATGATCCCGCTTTCATCGGGCGTCGTCATCCTGGTGGTCCGTCGCTCCCAGAAGTACTTCACGCAACAGCAGGACTACCTGGGTCACGTCAACGGCCATGTGGAGGAGATGTTTGGCGGACACCGGGTGATGAAGGCCTTCAACGGAGAAGCCCGGAGCATCGAGCGCTTCGACGGCCTGAACAACACGCTGTACGATTCGGCCTGGCGATCG
>DATIPT010000004.1:0-19695 GCA_035471625.1 Anaerolineales bacterium | reverse complement strand
CCGGCTTCGCCATCCTTCCGCTCGGCCTGCTGCTGGCCTTCGCGCTGATCGCGGTCCTCGCTTGCCGCATGGCGGCCGACCTCGCCGATCTCCACCCGAAGTCAGCCTCCCGGACCGATCCCGTATGACGCGGCCCCGGAGGTCGACGGCGATCCATCTCGGCGTGCTTCGACTGCGCATGGATCCTGGGAAGGAGACGCGCCTGAGGTTGGGGATCGCCCGCCCCCGCATGTCGCGGCCGCTGGAGCACGCCGCGGTCGAAGTCGGGATCAAGGGAGGACGGTGGCACCGGCCGGCTCGGTCTCCCCACCTTTCCGTCCATGGCGAAGACCAGGTCGTCCTGCTGTGGCGCGCCGGGCCGTTCGAGATACGGGATGGAGTCCGGGTTGTCGCGGACCATCTGGAGCGCCGGCTGGAAGTGCGCAACCGCTCATCGATGGAGGTGCAACTGGAAGGCGTCCGGATGCTCCTGCCGGATCTGTCGCTCGGACCCTTGACCGAAGGCCGCGTCGAGGCGCCGGCGACATCGCTCCGACCCCGGTTGCCTCTGATCGACGCGATTCGAAGGGGGCGCGATGACCCATGGGATAAGGAGCTCGCCCCGTCGGCGATCGAACGCTGGGGCCGGGGGCTCGAAGATGCGCCCGATGTAACGCCCGGACTCCTGGCCCTGCACAATCCTCGCCGCGGGGTCTCCTTCCTGACGTGGTATCACTCGGAGACCGAAGCGGCGACCCCGCTCATGTTCGGGACCGACGGGAACCTCATCCTTGGCCACGAAGTCGGCCTGGCAGGTTGGCTGGCCCCGGGCGAGAGCTTGGCGGCCGGAACCCAGTACTTCACGCTGGTGGAGGGGGATTGGGCGGCGGCCCTTGCCGCCTTCCGCCCCCACTACGCCCGCGTAGGGATCCTCCCTCCGATCTATGGGACTCCGCCCGGGTGGGTTCCGTCGTCTGCGGTGTATGAGGTTCATCCTGGAATGTATGGGGGCTTTCGTGGCTTGGCGGAAGCCTTGCCCGGGATCGCGGCTCTCGGGTTCGACGTTCTCTATCTCATGCCCGTCATGCTCTACGACAACCGCTCCGGCCTCCCCTGGGACGAGAACTGGCTCGGATCGGGGTCGCCGTACGCCATGAAGGATTTCGAGGCTCTGGATCCGAGCCTTGGAGACGAGCGCGACTTCCGCGGCCTGGTGGCGGAAGCTCACCGTCTGGGGATGCGCGTTCTGATGGACTTTGTGCCTCAGGGCTGCGCCACCGACGCCCGCTACGTGACCGAGCATCCGGAATGGTTCTGCCGGGACGAGGAAGGACATCTGGTCAGTTCACACGGCTGGATCGATACCTACTCGTTCGACTGGGCAAATCCTGCGTACCAGGAGTACATGCTGGGGTGGTCCTTGCGGATGGTGCGCGCATTCGGGATCGATGGTTATCGCGTCGACGCGCCCCACGCCAAGGAGCCCAACTGGGATCGCGCCATTCCCTACCATGCGTCCGTCACCAGTCTGGGGGTCCTTCCGTTGTTGGAACAGCTCCGGCGCGGGCTTCTCGAGATCGGGCCGGACAAGGCAATGCTCTGTGAACTGTTCGGCCCGGTCTACGTCCGCTCGCATGACTTCCAATATGACTACCACCCCTGCGTGCAGCTGCATGCACTCTTGCGCGGGGACCTCAGCGTACAGGAGATCGGCACGTGGTTCCAGGACTACTGGGCGGTCCAGCCTCCCGGGGCCGTTCGATTGACGTTCACGGAGACTCACGACACGCGAACGCAGATGAAGGCCTATGCCCTGCGTGGTTCGGCGGCCGAGCGAGCGATGTTCGCAATCCTCCTCCTGGCCGGATTCGTGCCGATGGTGTGGTCGGGCCAGGAGCGATCCCACGAAGAATGGTACCGCCGGGTGCTGACCGCCCGGCGCGAGTCCCCGGCGATTCTTTCGGGCCGCCGAGCGTTCAACACGGTGTCATCGTCGAATCCGGAGGTCCTGTCGATCCTGTGTCAGTCGGGGACCGAGTGGGTCTGGGGTCTGATCAGCCTGTACGGCGAGCGGGCGCCGGTCCGGTTCGTTCTCCCGGACGCGATGCTCCCTTGGGAGGCCGGGCATCATCGGCTTTTCGACCTGATCCAAGGACAGCACTGGTCTGAGCACGGGAGACATGCGTGGAGTTCCGCTGATCTTCGAGAGCTGACATTGTCCCCCGAGCCCTTTGTTCCCTACTTCTTTCGTCTGGAGGGTGTGTGATCAGCCGAACCGGTAGCTTGTCGATGAGACGTAGGATGGTCGGTCTTGTGTTGATCCTGGCAGGGGCCGTTTCGGGGTGCAGAGCGACGCCCCCGGATGACGATGCCCTCTACCTCAACCTGGTCTGGCATCAGCATCAGCCTTCCTACTACAAGGATACCGAAGGCATCTATACCCGACCCTGGGTGCGGGTGCACGCCACCAAGGACTACTACGACATGGCGTCTATCCTCGCGGCCTATCCGGAAGTCCACGCAACATTCAATCTGACACCGGTCCTGCTCCGGCAGCTGGAGGATTTCTCTGAGAACGGGGCCAAAGACATCTACTGGGTCCTGGCAGAGAAGCCCGCCGCCGAACTGACCGAGGAAGACAAGCAGTTCCTTCTGGAACGCTTCTTCGACGCCAATTGGACCAACGTCATCGGCCGGTTCCCTCGGTACCAGCAACTGCTGAACAAGCGAGGCGGAACCAGCGAGACGGCCATCGCCGGTGCGGTCGACCGCTACTCGGAACAGGACTTCCGCGATCTCCAGGTGTGGTTCAACCTGGCATGGTTCGACCCCGATTTCCTCGGCCAGTCTCCGCTTCGTGAACTTGTCGAGAAGGGGGAAGGATTCTCGGAGGCGGACAAGCAAGTCGTCTTCGACGAGGCCCGGCGGATCATGAGCGACGTCATCCCGCTCCATCGTCAACTCCAGGAGTCCGGTCAGATCGAGGTCATCACCAGTCCGTATGCGCATCCGATCCTGCCGCTGCTGTACAACACCAAGCTTGCGCTCGAAGGGAATCCGGATGCGGAGATGCCCGAGCGCTTTTCCTATCCGAACGACGCGATCGCCCAACTCGAGAGAGCGGTGGTCGAATACCGCCGGCGATTTGGTCGTGACCCGGCCGGCCTCTGGCCTTCGGAGGGGGCGGTGGCCGAGGACATCGTGCCTCTGGTGGCCAACGCCGGGTTCCGGTGGATGGCGAGTGGAGAACAAGTCCTGGCGCAAAGCCTCAGGATCGGAGCCTTCACGCGTGATGCCGACGACACGGTCCAGCAGGCCGACGCGCTCTATCGACCCTACTTTGTTCAGGGGAGTCGAGGCGAACCGGTTCTGATCGTCTTTCGCGACCTGCGTCTCTCTGATCTCATTGGCTTCGAGTATTCGCAGACGCCGGGCGAAGCGGCAGCCGCCGACCTCCTCCACCGACTCGAGAACATCCGCCTGCGCCTCGAGGAAGAAGGCGCCGAAGGGCCCCACCTGGTTTCGATCATCCTCGACGGCGAGAATGCCTGGGAGTACTACCCCAACGATGGAAAAGCGTTCTTCGCGGCGCTCTACCAGGGACTGTCGGAGAGCGAGACGATCCGGACTGTCACGCCGAGCGAATACCTCGAGTGGTTCCCGGAGCAGCGGACGCTTGAGGAGCTTTTCGCCGGCGCCTGGTTCAGCCCCAACTTTGACACATGGATCGGCGAGCCGGAGGAGACCAAAGCGTGGGAGTACCTGCTCGAAACCCGGCAGGACCTGGGGAAGTACGACTTGACTGAGGACAAACTACCGCCGTCGCCGGAGGCGCTCGAGACGGCGCTCGACTTCATGTACCAGGCGGAGGGCTCCGACTGGTTCTGGTGGTACGGCGCCGACCAGAACTCGGGCGTTGATGAGTACTTCGATCGAGGCTTCCGCGCCCTGCTGGCGGGGGTGTACGAGGCACTGGACGAGGTGCCTCCGCCCTTTGTGAGCGTACCGATCATCCCAGCCAGCCCGGCGGTCGCTGCGCGTGGCATGACCGCGACCTTCACGCCGATCATCGACGGAGACCTGACTTCGGAAACCGAGTGGGAGGCCGGGGCGGTCTTCGTCGAGGCGGGTGGGACGCAGGCCCGATCGGATGATCTGGCGGCCGGACTATCGGTCGGAGCCGACAAGTCGAATCTGTACCTGTTGCTCGAGCTCAAGCCGCCCGCGCAAGACCGGCGCGCCCAGCAGGTGCGGATCTACATCGCCTCCCCCAGACTCGAGCGCGATACGCCGTTCCGCGAGGGGATCGTGCCCGGGACCGAAGACGCCCTGATCGGCTTCGACGCGACGACGCTGCTTGGGTTCGACCTCGGCGGCGGGTCTCCCACTGTGGACGTCTTCGAACCCATCGGCGACGCATGGCACACGACAACCCGCCCGGAGGGGATCCAGGCGGCGATCGGAGATGTGGGCCTCGAGATCGCGCTGCCCCTTGGGATGTTGGGTGATCTCGAAACGGGTGATGAACTCCGCATCCAGGTTGAGCTCTTCGAGGGCGAGCGACTCCTCCAAGGGGTTCCGTCGAGCGGGGCCGCCGCGTTGGTCCTGCCGGACCTAGGGCAGACGACGTGGTTCCTCGACGTCACCGATCCCGGAGGCGACGATCACGGACCGGGATCCTACACCTACCCGACGGACGCGGTGTTCAAGCCCCAGGTGTTCGACCTAAGCCGATTCGCGGTCGGCTTGGATGAGAAGAGTATCGTCTTCGCCTTCGATCTCATCGGCCCGCTGACCAATCCGTGGGGTTCACCCAATGGGCTGGCGCTGCAGACGCTCGATGTCTATGTCGACACCGATCCGGGAGCCGGAACCGGAGCGGTCCTGTTGTTGCCGGGCCGCAACGCCGCACTCGAAGACGGCTTCGGCTGGGAGGTCGCCGTGTGGGCCGAGGGTTGGACGCCTCAGATCCTCGTTCCGGACGAGTCCGGAACACCGAAGATGGCCAGCGGCGCATCGTTCAAGGTGATCGCCGATGCGGGAGCCCGCCGGATCACGCTGAGGGTCCCTCGGCAGGTGTTTGGGGAAGGTGATCCGACCGGATGGGCCTACCTCGGAGTCGTCCTCAGCCAAGACGGCTTCCCCTCCGCTGGGGTGTGGCGAGTCCGTGACGTCGAACACACGGCCGGGCAGTGGCGGATCGGCGGGGGCCCCGACGATACGAACCATACCCGGATTCTGGAGATCGGGTGGCCCGGCGATGCTGGCGTTTCCCAGGAGGCGATGCTCTCCGGCTACGCTTCGAGCTCCGCGCCGCCCGGGGCGCTCACTGTCGAGGACTTCGCGCGACTGGGAATGCTGCGGACGGAGCCATCAACGCCGTGATAGTCCGGAGGCCGGAATGGATGCGTTTCGGCGGAGGAAATGCCTTTGGGCGGCATTGGGAGCCCTGGATTCCCGGTCTATCTTGAAGTCGGGCACAAGCGGGTCTTTGCAGGAGCAGTCGAGTGGCCCGGTTGGTGCCGGAGCGGAGCCACGCCGGAGGCGGCGCTTTCGGCGCTCGTGGCCTACGCGCCTCGCTATCAAGACGCTATCGAGGCGGCGCGCCTCGGATTCGTTCCTGTGGCGGACGCAGCAGACCTCACGATCGTCGAGACCCTGGAAGGAAACTCGGCGACCGATTTCGGCGCACCGGGTGCCGCACCGTCCGCCGATAGCCGATCCATCGATGACGCAGCATTGAGGCGCCTGCACGCGATCCTTGCCAGCGTTTGGCGGGTCTTCGACGATGCTGTCGAGGCGGCGCACGGGCGGGAGCTGCGCAAGGGCCCGCGCGGAGGCGGGCGAGATCTCGACACGATCGTCGAACATGTCATCGAAGCGGATCAGGCTTACCTTGCAAGGGTTTCCCGCAAGCCGGTCCTCGACCGGCGGGATAGCGCGCAGGTCCGCCTGGCTGCAACGCGCCAGGCGGTTCGGGAAGCCCTGGACGCGGCCGCACGGGGCCTTGTTCCGGAGCGAGGCCCGCGTGGTGGAAAGATGTGGACAGGGCGGTACTTTGCCCGGCGATTGACCTGGCACGTGCTCGACCATGCCTGGGAAGTCGAGGATCGGACGAGCTGACTCGAGGCAGGTGAGGCAAAGGACGATCGCTGACCGCCTCGTTCCGGGATGTTGCGAACCGGACCGAGGCCATCCCTTGTGGCCAATCGAATACTCGGATATTTGGGAGGGACGTTGGTCGGTCGTTTGGCGGACAGTCGGCACTCGCCCCGTCCTCCAGGCAGTCCTACCCTTCTGTAAAGTCAGCTGCCCGGACACCGCCCGCCTGCTGTACGCGGTAGGGAGGCCGACGGGTCTGCGCGCTGCGAGGTCGCCTCGTCGCTGCCGGCGCCTGTCCGTCCATGGGAGGTCGGCCCGGTTTGATGAACGTCTTCTCCCGGATACCCCTTGATCTGGCGGAGCACACGGTCCCGCGCGGCCACCTGTTCCTGATCCGCGAGCGCTGCAAGGGTTGCAGGATGTGTGTCGAATTCTGTCCGAGGCAGGTCCTCGAGGAATCGGCCGAGATCAACGCCAAGGGGTATCACATCCCTCAGATCGCCGAAGGCCGAGTCTCCGAGTGTGTCCACTGCCAGTTTTGCACGTTGATCTGTCCTGAGTTCGCCATCTACAGCCTGGAAGTGGCGGCGTGACTACGGCAAGGGTCCTGGCTGGCCGGCATTTCATGAATGGCGACCAGGCCTGCGCCGAGGGCGCCATCGCCGCCGGGTGCCGCTTCTTCGCCGGCTACCCGATTACCCCCTCCACCGAGATCGCCGAGCGCCTGGCACGGCGCATGCCGGAGATCGGGGGCGCCTTCATTCAGATGGAAGATGAGTTGGGCAGCATGGCCGCCATCCTTGGCGCATCCGCGGCCGGGGCGCGTTCGATGACCGCCACCTCCGGCCCGGGGTTCAGCCTGATGATGGAGAACATCGGCCTGGGGATGATGCTCGAGCTGCCGTGCGTGGTGGTCAACATCCAGCGCGGCTCGCCGTCCACCGGGTTGCCGACCTTGCCGGGGCAGGGCGATGTGATGCAGGCGCGCTGGGGCTCCCATGGGGATTACGGGGTCGTGGCCTACTCACCGGCGTCGCCGCAGGAGGCCTTCGACCTGACGGTCCACGCGTTCAACGTGGCCGACCGGTACCGGCTGCCTGTCTTTCTCCTCGCCGACGAGGTCATCGGTCACATGGTCGAGCGGGTGATTATCCCGCCTGAGAAAGAGATCGAACTCTGGCCGCGCAAGCGACCTGCGAACGGTCCCTCCACGACCTTCGAGCCCTTCCGGGCCGATCCGGATGATCTCGTTCCACCGATGGTGCACGCCGGTGAGGGATATCGACTCCACTACACGAGTCTGACGCATGATGAGCGAGGCTATCCCGAGATGTCGGCTGAGGCCCATCAACGTCTCGTCACCCGACTGGTCGAGAAGATCCGTCGACACACGCAAGAGCTGACCCTGTTTGAAGCGAGCCAGCTGGCGGACGCCCGGGTCGTTGTCGTCGCCTATGGATGCACCGCTCGCTCAGCCCAGCGAGCGGTGCGTGAGGCGCGGACCGAAGGCATCCCGGCTGGCCTGTTGCGTTTCATCAGCCTGTGGCCCTTCCCGGAGGCCGTCCTGCGCGACGCGGCGCAGGGGGCCGATGCTCTCGTTGTTGCCGAGATGAACCTCGGCCAGGTCGCGCGCGAAGTGGAGCGCCACGTCACTGTACCGGTCCACCGCGTCACCCGCGCCGGTGGGGAGATGATGCCCCCCGATCCGATCCTGGAGGCGATTCGCCGTGCCGCCAACGGCCATCGAGCAGACGAGCGCCCATCCGCTTGATCGGATCATTCGGGCCGACCGCATGCCGCATATCTGGTGCCCCGGTTGCGGCATCGGGGTGGCCATGCGCTCCTATGCCACAGCGATCCTCGAATCGGGCATCCCCGAAGAACAACACGTTGTGGTCTCCGGGATCGGTTGCTCGGGCCGCGTCGCCGGATACATGAACATCGATTCCTATCACACCACGCACGGGCGGGCGATTCCGTTCGCGCTGGGTCTGAAACTCGTCAAGCCGGAACTGAAGGTGACCGTCTTCAGCGGGGACGGCGATCTGGCGGCGATCGGGGGCAACCACCTAATCCACGCCGCCCGCCGGAATGTGGATCTTGTCGTCATCTGCGCCAACAACTTCAACTACGGGATGACGGGGGGTCAACTGGGGCCGACGACTCCGTTCGGGGCGCGCACCTCGACCACCCCGTATGGGAACCCCGAGCTGCCTTTCAACTTGCCGTACTTGCTGGCGGCCGCCGGAGCGGCGTTCGTCTCGCGTTGGACGACGCTCCATCCTCGCCAGATTTGTGAGGACGTCCTCTACGCTTTCGCCAAGCCGGGATTCTCGTTCATCGAGGTCTTGGCCCCGTGCCCGGTGGGTTTCGGCCGGCCCAACCGGATCGAAGAAGGCCTGGACGAGATGGAACTCTACCGCCACCGATGTGTCCCGGCGGATGGGATCCCGCTCGACCAGATGGGGATCGACCTGCGCGAAGAGCGCCCGATCTACGTCGGCCGCCTGATCGACCGCGACCTTCCGCCATACCGCCTCCAGGTGGCGCCGTCATGAGGACCGAGATCCGGGTCGGCGGTTTTGGCGGGCAGGGAGTCGCTCTCGCCGGATACCTCATCGGCAAGGCGGCGTCGCTCTACCAAGATCTCGACGCCGTCGTCACCCAGGCCTACGGACCGGAAGCCCGCGGCGGAGCGTCGAGCGCCGACATCATCGTGGCCGACGGGCCGATCGACTATCCGTTCCTGACCAGGGCCGATGTGCTACTGCTTCTTTCTCAGGAAGCCTACAGCCGCTATCGCTGGGAGGCCCATGCGGATGCCGTTGTCCTGATCGATGATGGCCTGGTGACCCCGGATGGGGGTGATGCCCCGCACGGCATTCGGGCGACCAGTTTGGCCGAGGAATTGGGCCGGCGGCTATTCGCCAACGTCGTGATGCTCGGATTCTTCTCCCGGGTCACCGGGATCGTCGAGCGGGCGACTCTGGAGAAGGCGCTTGAAACAACGGTTCCGCCCCGAACCCTGGAGATGAACCTTCAGGCCTTTGCGCTAGGCTACGAATCCTCCCCGGAGACGGAGCCGGCGGCATGAGCGACACAATCCTCGTCATCGGTGGAGGCATAGCCGGGATCCAGGCCTCGCTCGACGCCGCCCATGCCGGCGCACGCGTCGTGCTCGTGGAGCGCGAGCCGACCATCGGCGGCGTGATGGCGGTTCTCGACAAGAACTTTCCGACATTGGACTGCTCCATCTGCATCGAGGCCCCGAAGATGTCGGAGGTGGGGCTTCATCCCAACATCGAGATTCTCTCGCAGGCCGAACTTGAATCGCTCGAGGGTGAGCCGGGCTCCTTCCTCGCCCGGATCCGGCAGCGCAGTCGGTTTATCCATGAGGAATGCACGCGCTGTGGCGATTGTACGCAGGCCTGTCCGGTCGTCCTCCCGAACGAATTTGAGTCCGGCATGGCCGTGCGCAGGGCGATCTACAGCCCGATCCCGCAGTCGGTCCCGGGCACGTACACGATCGATCCGAAACATTGCCTGAACGATCCTCCGAACTACCTGCCGTGTGACCGCTGTGTGCAGGTCTGCCCGCCGAAAGCGATCGACTTCCTCATGCCGCCCGAGCGGACCGTTGAGCGGTCCGTCGCCGCGGTCATTCTGGCGGCCGGCTACGGCACCCTCGATCCGAGACGCCTGCCGCAGTTCGGCTATGGCACCCATCCGGATGTACTGACCGGCTTCGAGTTCGAGCGCCTGCTGAACTCCGCCGGCCCGACGGGCGGCGAGATTGTGCGCCCCTCGGACGGACGACACCCTGAGCGATTGCTGATCGTGATGTGCGTCGGCTCTCGAGACCAGCGCTTCGTCCGATCGTGTTCGCGATTCTGCTGTATGTACTCGATCAAGCATGCCTACCAGGCGCTCGACCACGGGATAGAGGACGTCACGGTCCTGGCGATGGATGTTCGGGCCTATGGCAAGGGCTTCGACGGCTTCTGGAGGCGGACGGAAGAAGCCGGCGCCCGATTCCTGCGAGGCCGTCCGGCCCGCATCGGCGCCTGCGACGACAGCCGGATTCACGTCCGTTTCGAGGAGACGACGAGCGGCCGGATGGTCGAAGAACCTTTCGATCTGGTCGTCTTGGCGACGGCGGTCACGCCGCCGTCCGGTCTTCCAGACCTGGCCGGCCGGCTCGGGATCGAGCTGGATGACGATGGTTTTGTCCGACCGGCGCCGGGTCAGGAGAGCCTGGTTGAGACGACACGCCCCGGCGTGTACGCCGCCGGATGCGTCGCCGGCGCCAAGGACATCCCCGACAGCGTCTCCGAGGGCAGTGGGGCGACCGCCATGGCCCTGCGGCATCTCCGTCGGCGGCACTGGCCGGTGCCGCCCAAGATCCCCCCGATCGAAGGGATCGAGACGCCTCGGATCGGGGTCTTCGTATGTCACTGCGGCAGCAACATCGCCGGGGTCGTCGATGTCGAGCAGGTCGCGGACGCTGCCCGAACCCTGCCGGGCGTCGTGCATACCGCGCACCAGATGTTCTCGTGCGCCGGCAACACGCAGGCGGAGATCGAGGCGGCGATTCGAGAGCACCGGATCAACCGGGTTGTGATCGCCGCCTGTTCCCCCAAGACTCACGAATCGATCTTCCGGGGGGTCATGGTGCGATCGGGGCTCAATCCTTTCCTGCTGGAGATGTCGAACATCCGCAACCTGGACTCGTGGGTCCACAAGGCGGATCATGACGCCGCCACCGCCAAGGCCATTGACATGGTGCGGATGGCGATTGAGAAGGCTCGCCGCCTCGAACCACTCGAGACGAGCGATCTGCCGGTCAGGCAGGTCGCTCTCGTGGTGGGTGGCGGGATCGCCGGGATGAGTTCGGCCGCGGCGCTGGCCGGACAGGGGTACGAGACCCACCTCGTCGAAAGGCGGTCCGAACTGGGCGGCCTGTTGCGGAGCCTCGATCACCTGGCGCCGGCCGATGTTCGGGCGCAGGATCTGTTATCGGCCAAGCGCAAGCAACTGGTTGCCTCTGGTGTCCGCGTCCATCTGAACTCCGAAGTTGAGGCGATCGGCGGGGTCGTCGGGAACTTCCATACCACCCTGACCAATGGCCAGAACCTGCAGGTCGGCACAGTGGTCATCGCCACCGGCTCGTCTCCCTACGAGCCGTTCGAGTTCGGCTACGGCCGGGATTCCCGGGTGATCACCAACCTCGACTTGGAAGCCCGCCTGTCGCACGGCGGCCTACCCGAAGATCGCGTGACGTTCGTCGCGTGTGTCGGCTCGCGACAGGCGACCCAGGGTTGCTCGCGATATTGCTGTACGTCGATGATCAGCCAGGCGCTGCGCTTGCGCCGGATGGGGAAGACGGTCAACGTCGTGTGCAAGGAGATCCGCACCTACGGTCGCCAGTCTGAAGAACTGTATGACGAAGCGATGCGGTCGGGGGTCCGCTTCCTGCGGGTCCATCCGGATCTCCCAATGGAGCAGACCGCAAGCTTCGACGGCGGGCACGTCGAGGTCGAGGATGTCCTGCTGGGAGCGCGGGTCAGCATCGAGACCGACTTGCTGGTCCTGGTGGTGGGGCTGCGGCCGGCCGAAGGCGGTCTGGCGGACCAACTCAAGCTGTCGCAGAGTGAGGACGGCTTCCTGATGGAGTTACATCCCAAGCTGGGACCGGCCGAGACCGCAGTTCAGGGAGTCTACCTGGCGGGCGCGGCTCAGGGCGCCAAGGACGTGCGGGAGTCGACGGCGCAGGCGCTGGCGGCGGCCGGGAAGGCCGGCGCAGTGCTGGCGAGAGGCGTGATCGAGAAGGAACCGCTCACGGCGAAGGTCATCGAAGACCTGTGTGAAGGCTGCATGCGCTGCGTGAAGGTCTGCCCATTTGGTGCGATCGAGGCCACCGGCCCGGTGAAGGAAGGCAAGGTCCGGATCCTGCAGGCGGCGTGCATGGGATGCGGTACCTGCGCCGCCGAGTGCAACTTCCACGCGATCGAGATGCCGTACTTCACCCGTGACCAGATCCTGGCGCAGATCGATGCCGCGCTCGACGAGCGCCCTGGGGAAAAGTGCATCGTCTTCGCCTGCAACTGGTGCTCCTACGCCGGCGCCGACCTGGCCGGGATCGAGAAGCGCCAGTATCCGACGTCCGCCCGCGTGATCCGCACGATGTGCTCGGCCCGCCTCGAGCAGGAATTCGTCGAGCGGGCGTTCGAGCGGGGAGCCGGGGCGGTGCTCGTCACCGGATGCCGCCTGACCGACACCGGCTCCGACTGTCACTACAACTACGCCAACCGCCTGACACTGAAGCGCTTCCAGTACTGGCAGCGGCGGATGGAGCGCAAGGGGATCGCCGCAGAGCGCCTGCAGCTGCGTTGGATATCTGCGGCGGAAGGGAAGGAATACGCGGAGAAGATGACCGAGATGGATGAGGTCGTCCGTGCGGCCCGACCGATGGGATCGGCCGGAGCGGTGGCCGGAAACGCTTCGGAGGCGTCTACGTGATGGAGGCCCGGATCGAGGCGGTGCCGTTGGACGACGAGGCATGGGACCGATTCGCCAAGCGGACGGGAGGCGCGGCGGCGGCCTGCTTCCAGTGCGGAGTGTGCACGGCCACTTGTCCCTGGGGACTCGTGCGTGAGACGCCGCCGAGCGTCCGGCATCTGATCCGGGCTGCCCAGCTCGGTCGACCGAACGCCAACGAAGCCGCCTGGCTGTGCACCGCGTGTGGCGAGTGCGAGCAGGCCTGCCCGCGCCAAGTCCCGATCGCCGAAGTCTTCCGGGGCCTGCGGGGCCTGCTGTGGGAGCGTCGGGAGGTCCCGGAAGGTCTCCCAAGCGTCCTGTGGTCGATGCACTGGAACCGGAACCCGTGGTCGCAGCCGCCGTCACAGCGAATGCGCTGGGCCGAGGGGTTGGATCTGCCTCCCTTCGACCCACAGGCGCACGAGATCGTGCTCTATATCGGGTGCACGGCATCCTATGAACCCCGCGCGCAGAAGGTCGCTCGGGCGGTCATTCGACTCCTGCGAGCCGCAAACGTGGCGTTCGGTGTATTGGGGGAGACTGAACCGTGCTGTGGTGAGGCGGCGCTGTCGCTGGGCCACCGGGCCTACTTTGAAGACATTTCCAGGACCACGGCGGCAACGCTGGCTGAACGGGGGGTCCGGCGATTGGTGACGATCTCGCCGCACGCGTTCGACGTCTTCCGTCATCACTATCCGCCGGGAGTATTGGAGACGACCCACTATGTTGCCTACCTGGCCACGCTGGCGCAGGAGGGTCGCCTTCCGCTGGAGCGCGCCTTACCGAAGCGGATCACCTACCACGATCCTTGCTTGCTTGGGCGGAAGGATCAATCGTATGATGCTCCCCGCTCGCTCCTCGAAGCGATCCCCGAACTCTCCCTGGTGGAGATGGAACACCATCGGGAGAATGCCTTGTGCTGCGGCGGCGGAGGCGGTCGGATGTGGATGGAAACACCGCGCGGCGAGCGGTTCGCCGACGTGCGCATTCAAGAAGCACTGGCTACCGACTCCGACTTCGTCGTCACGGCGTGTCCGTTTTGCATCGTGATGCTCGAGGACAGCCTTCGAGGAATGGCCGACCAGCGGATGAAGGTGGTGGATCTGGGGGAACTCCTGACGCTGGCCATCCCAGACGAGGCGATCCTGGCATGACCGCGTCTGCGCCGGCACTCGCGCCCGGCTACTCGATCGAAAACGAGAACAGGACGCTGTGGGTCTATCTCGAGCAGCGCGCCGGGGAACTCGAACCGGTTTCGCTCGAGATCCTGGGCAAGGCCAGGGAACTGGCCGACCAGGTCGGGTGGCCGCTGGTCGGGCTCTTGTGCGGGAGCGATGTCGCCCACATGGCGCCGCAGGCCGGCGCCGCTGGGGCGGATCGGGTCGTCGTGGCGGACGATCCGCTCCTGCGCCACTTCACGGTCGACGCATACGCGAAAGTTGCCTACCAGGCGATCGCCGAGGCCCGCCCGAGCGTCTTCCTCGCCGGGGCGACGCCGAACGGCCGTGATCTGGCGGGTCGGCTGGCCGTTCGGTTGAGGACGGGCCTCAACGCCGACTGCACCGCGCTTTCTCTCGATCCAGCAACGGGGTTGCTGACGAGCGAAGTCACCGGGTTCGGCGGCGGCGTGCTGGCTCTGCTCGAGATCCCTCGTTGTCGCCCGCAGATGGCGACCGTTCGTCCCGGCGTCTTCCCTCCCGCAGTGCTCGACAAGCAACGCAAAGCCGACGAGATCCGCCTCGCGGTTGATCTCGACCCCGTGACCCTGTGGACGCGCGTGGTCGAACGACAGGTTGGCGCTCAGGTCGACCTTACGCAGGCGCCCATTCTCGTCTGCGGGGGTAGGGGGATCGACGGGGACTTCGCCTCGCTGCGCGCGCTGGCTGAGCTCTTCGGCGGCGAGGTCGGGGCGACTCGCCCGCCGGTTGACCAGGGTTTCATCGAGCGCGAGCGTCAGGTCGGGCAGACTGGGGTCGTCTGCCGCCCAAGGGTGGCGCTGGCGCTCGGGATCAGCGGCGCCTTCCACTTCGTCGTTGGAATCGAACACGCCGAGATCGTCGTCGCCGTCAACAATGATCCCGATGCCCCGATCTTCGACGTGGCTGACTACGGAATCGTGGGCGACGCCGCCAAAGTCATCCCGGAATTGGTCCGGCTCCTTCGCGCCGAACGGGAAGCGGTGCATGCCTGAACTGCACACGATCGTCTGCGTCAAGGTCGTACCGAAGCCGGAGGAGGTCCGCGTCGACCCGGAAACGTGGCGCCTGGTTCGAGAAGGGGCTCGTTCGGAAGTCAATCCTCCAGACATGAACGCGATGGAGATCGCCCTCCGATTGAAGGACCGCCATGGGGGGCGGGTCACGATCCTCTCGATGGGGCCGGCGTTCTTCGAGCCCGACCTGCGGACCTCGCTAGCGATGGGCGCCGATCACATCTGCCTCCTGAGCGACGCCGCGTTCGCCGGCGCGGATACTCTGGCGACGACCTACACCCTCGCCCAGGCGGCGCGAAAGCTGGAACGGTTCGACCTCGTGATTTGTGGGGAAGAGTCGTCCGACGGGGCGACCGGACAGGTGCCCTCCGGTCTGGCGGAGTGGCTCGACCTGCCTCAGTTGACCTTGGTGACGGAGGTGACCCTCGACCGAGACGGAGCCACGGTGCGTGGTCGACGCGGAATCCCCGGGGGCTTCGAGATCCTGGAGGTTCCGATGCCGGCGGTTCTCTCGGTTCGGACGGCCTGCAACGAGCCGCGCTTCATGGACTATCGCATCAAGCCGTGGTCGGAAGAACCGGCCCGTTTGACCACTTGGACGGCGGCCGATATGGGATGCGAGCCGGCGTTCATCGGTCAGAAAGGATCCCCCACGATCGTGGCCGGATTGCGGCAGGCCGAGTCACGCGCCCGCCGCCGCGAGCGACTCGAGGGGAGTCCCAAACAAGCTGCGGAGTTGCTCCTCGAGCGGCTCAAACCATATCTCTAAGCCTTGGCGCGAGAGAGCGCCGGGTGGCGGTCTGGATCGCTGCCTTCTGATCACGCGCGCTCGGCAAGCCGGGCCTCCTGACTACTGCTCTTCCCGGTTCGGTCGCTTCCAACGCAAGCGGTCCCACCAGGCCGAACGCCATGCGCGCCGGGCGCTTTCGGCGTCTTGGGGGGTCGTGCTGTCGGGGCCATAGGTTGCGCGGACATACATTGACGTCAGCATCCTGGCGGTTCGCTTGAGGTTCGGGTGGGATGTGGTCCGTGGTTCGTGGAGGCTGAGGAACTCGGACGGGGTCAGATTCGGCTGGATTTCGGTCGACAACCTCCGCCGCATTCGCCAGTAGAGGGTGTGAAGGACCTGGTCGGGCCGAGGTTGATCCCGGTCCCATAGCCAGGCACCGAAGGCAGCCGCAAGGGCGACCGCCGTGACGGAGGCGGCCCAGGGAAGCAGAACCGATGGCCCGCGTGACGTCAGGCGCGGCTCGACGACGACCGCAGGCGGCGCGATCGAAGGTGCTTCTGAGGCGTAGTCCAAGGCGGGACGCGATGGGGTCGGTTCGAATTCGACCCAGCCGAGCCCAGGGAAGTAGACCTCCACCCAGGCATGCGCATTCGATTCGGGCACGCGGAAGCGGCCCTCTCGTTCGTCCCAGATGCCTCCGGCGAAGCCGGTGACGACGCGAGCGGGGACGCCCTCCAGGCGGAGGAGAACGACCATGGCCGAGGCGTAGTAGCTGCAGAACCCCTCGGGCGCGTCGAACAGGAAGTAGTCGACCACGTCCCGGCCGGGGGGAGGGGGCGCGATATCGTCGCGGTATGGATAGCCTTCGCGAAGAAACGCCTGGATCCGCGCCGCCTTCTCGAAAGCTGACTGGGCGCCGTCCGAGATCCGGGCGGCCAGGTCGATCACCCTCCGAGGGATCCTTTCGGGACGATGAAGGTAGCTCGAGCGGATTGTGGCCGGATAGTCGGTCCCAGCTGCTGACAGCTGCTCTCGGGTGACGTCAGGTACCCAGGAGACCACGGCGTACTCGGCCTCGGTGCCCTCCAGAAGCGTGCTCTGCTCATCGTCCCCCACCACAAGAACGCGCGGCCCGCCGAAAGCCTCGACGGCTTGGTTCGCGGCGAAGAGCCGATCGCCGCGAACCGCCAGGATGTTGAACCTCTGGAGCACAACGGCCCTCGAGGGATCTGGGCCGGGAGCTTCATCCGCGAGCGGCGCCGGCCCGCCCAAGGGTGCCATCTCCCACCCGCGACCGGTGTAGCGATCGTAGATCGCAACTCGCCAGTAGCGACCCCGCCCCGAGGAATCCCTCGGACGGCTGGGATCGTCTTCGGGGGGAGGGTCGCTGGTCGTCACGTACATAACCGTCCGATCGCCCTTGGGAAACGGAGCGCCAATGAGGCCAACGTCGGGTACGCTGCTGGCAGCCGGGGGAGAGCTCCCCGTTTGTCTTGGGGCGGAGGCCGTTCGTTCCGGAGTGGAGCGGACCGTGTCGAAGAAGTCATCAATGGTCTTGCGCCACTCAGGGGTGGTGAGGCCGGTGACGACGAACACGACAATGGATACTCCGACCAAGCTGGCAGCCCACCGCTCCCACAGGTCTATCGAGGTTCCGAGTCCCCTGCGTTCCCACGCATCGATCCTTGACGCGTAGACTCCTCGAGCTGCGACGAGCAGAACGCCGAACGTCATCCCCAGCGACCACGAAGGGGGTCGCGAGGAGAGAGCGTCGCGTGCCACGAGCAGGGCGAAGCACAGAAACACCGCCGGCCACGGCGTGCGGCGGCGAAAGCCACTCCACACCAGCGCGTGGACAGTGTGCCAGGCGAGGAAGCCGTAGGCGGCCGTCGCAAAGGCGACACCCGGGAAGGAGCCAGACCCCAGCAGTCCAACGCCGCGGGCGAGGTCATCGAGGACCGTCCAGAGGCGGACGTTCATGAGCCACAGCGTTTCTTCGATCGGCCGCTGGATGGCGTTCCCGAGGTTCGGCACGACCCTGCCCGCTGCGAGCAAGACCAACCCCAGCGACAACCCCACGGCGATGGCATGAGCGTGCAAGGGACGGAAGCGGGAAACAGAAAGGGCCAGCGCGATGAGTCCGGCCGCGACGATCAGGAGAAGGATCGGTGAGGGGTCGCGCACCCACGCGACGGATCCAGTGAACCCGACGATGAGGATCAGCGTCGGGGCGAGCACGATCGCCGCAGTCAGGCTGACCCGGTTCGCCCCACCATGCCCTTGGAGCCTCTCAGGGGACATGACGGTTCACCCGGCCGGAAGGCGCGGCGAGAGCGGCGCGATCCGCATTGCGCCTTGCGCGGCGGTCGGCCAGGGCTCCGTCCGCCGGACTCGGGCGACACTCCCGGCCGCGGCTCGAATATCATCGCGACGCAGAACGAGAGTCGGCGTGCCCTGCCGCCGCAACCATTGCGCCAGGCCCTCGGCCGCGCCGCTCCCTCCGAACGACGCCGGATCGAAGAGCCAGACTTCCTGCCGGGCCGCATCGCGCCCGGCCATCGCTGGGAGGCGTCTCACCCATTCCGGATCCAGTGAAGGCGTCAGGATGGCCACGGAATCGCGTATCGTCACAACCGTTGCCGCCCGGTCGAGGGCGGATGCCAGCGGGATACGGCCGGGACTGATCAGCGCCAAGGCGTGCAGGATCGTCCACAATCCGTCGCGGCTGTATTGCGGCGGCACGATGCGCGCAATCTCGCCCTCCAAGACCAGCCCGACCGGAACCCCCAGGTCCAGCAAGGAGGCGGCGAGGGTCGCCGCTGCCATGATCATCTTTTCGAACGACGACTCCGCGCCCGAACCGACATGGACCGCCTCATCGAGGTCGAGGATGAGCCATGTGGCGGAAAGCGCCTCTGGGTCGAAAACCCTGACGAAGAGCTCATCACGGCGGGCGGTCGTCCTCCAATGGATGTGTCGAAGGGAATCGCCGGGTCGGTAGGGTCTCGTCGTCATGGCACTGACCGTTTCGGCGCGAAGGGCCTGCCGGAGGACCGAGCGGTCGCCGAGCGTCCGGTGTCGGGTGGCTCCGGGCGGAAGGTCGGCCAACAATGGGTAGACCGTGATCATTTCCGGTTCGCGGTATCGCTGGCGCGCCTCGAAGATGCCGAACGGGTCTCCCAGGAAGACGTCCCAGCAGCCGAGCGTGAAGACGCCCCGCTGTCGGCAGACCACCTGGAAAGGCCACTGCCGGGTCGCACGCGATGCGCCGGCCCGGACCCCGTCGATGGCGTGCCCGGGCAGAGTGGATTGGTCGACGAACGCGGCGTAAGCGACCGGCCATCTCGAACGATTCTCGAGGATCAGGGTTTCCCTGAGGTGATCCCCGACCTGGAGCGCGGTGAAACGCAGGATCCGGCGGGTCGTGACGTAGCTCGCCATTTCCCGGGTCCAGACGAACCCGATCACGAGAAGACTGGCCGTGAAGGCGATGCCTGCTGTGGCGAAGGGGCCCGGCAGCGCCAGCTCCCACCCCAGGAAGACGAGCAGCGCGATCGGAAGGATGGGGGAGCGGAGGCGGATGGAAGCCTCACTCGTGGGGTGCGCGACCGAGCTCAACCGACGCACAGCCGCAGAAACCCATCCCGCGACACCGGATGACCGGCTCATCGCGCTGGTGCGGAGTCCGGGATGGGGACCTGGCTGAGCAACCGGGTCACGACTTGCCCGGCTGTCAGGGACCGCATGCGCGCGGCCGGATCAAGAATGATGCGGTGCGCCAGGATCGGCTCGGCCAGGGCCTTGACGTCATCCGGGAGGACGAAGTCGCGACCACGCAGGCAGGCCAGCGCCTGGCTTCCCCGGAAGAGGCCAAGGGTTCCCCGCGGGCTCGACCCGAGGTAGACCGAATCCAGCTCACGCGTCGCAAAGATCAGGTCGACGATGTAGCGCTTGACGACAGGAGCGACGTGCACGTGCCGGATGGCCGCCTGCATGCCATCCAATTCCTCCTGTGCCAGCACCGCCTTGACGGTTCCGAGAGGGTGGCCGAACTGCTGTCGCTCCGCCATCTCGATCTCTTCTTCTTTCGACAGGTACCCAAGGCGCAGTCGCAAGAGGAATCGATCGAGCTGAC
>DATIPT010000003.1:0-2695 GCA_035471625.1 Anaerolineales bacterium | reverse complement strand
GGGCGCTTTGCACCCGTTGCAGGCGACTTCACTTGATGGCTTTGGCATCGACAATGGGCCCCTGCACCAGTTCCTGCCCGTCGCCTTGCACATCCGCGCTTGCTGGCGCGATGCACATGAATGCCAGCCACTGCCCGATAGCCAGATCAATCCGGCCGGAGCAGGGCTCCATTTACGCCCGATCGTCGGCGAACATGCAAGGAGGATCCGTTCATGCTGCGGTGCGTTCGAAACGGGCCTTCATCTGGCCCCGGGTCCCGCGCGCCAAGCCCGCACGGCAGAAGGTCGCACCTGTCATCCTTCAAGCCTTTGCATCGATGGTGCCTGCCTGCCCTGCGGGCACAGGTCCACCCTTCGATGGCCTGCAAACAAACGAGCGCACCGTCGGTGCGCTCGTCGCTCGGCGTCGTGCCAGCTTCCTTGCTAGCTGAGCCGCACGATGGTGTCGTGCATGCTCTGGTCGACCCAGAGATCTTCGTTCTTCTTCAGCATCTGCTCGTAGTCGCGGTCCTTGAGCAGAGTCGCATCCAGCTTTGCCGATTCGTCGAGACTGTCCAGGTCGTAATACCAGTGAATCCTCGGTGAGCCGAACAACTCGACACCGAACTTCATGTTCAGGTCATGGCGCTTGTTGAGGTATGAGGTTATTTCGGCGGCAAATTTCACCGCTGCAGGAACCTCGGCTGCATGCTTGACAGCGGCCGTACGTTCGAAGCGAAACATGGTGGCCCCCTATATCTGGTGGAGACTTCAACGGGCCGGCGAGCAGCGATACACCTCGCGGCACTGCAGCAAGAAATGCTCCGCCATCCGCCGGGTGTTTTGCTAGTAGATTCCGTCACGCCAGCGAAGACAATCCGCAGAAGTGGCAAAGCACGGCCGCGAGTCCATGCGCCTGGCGGGCCGCGCAGCGGGACTGCCTTGACTGCGTCCAATGCCCCGGCGCCTGGCCCGGGCCGCCGGGGGCTGCGGGCGTGACGAGGGTCGTGGCCCCGGCCACCCCGACCGGCATCGGCCTGCACCTGTCACGGAAACCTCCAGGAGGCTCCCCTGCCGCGAGGCAGGAGCTTCCATTCGGCGGCGATACCCGTTCCTTGCCGGTAGCGGACGTTCCGCCGGGCGTCGGCGCTCGCCTACCCTGAAGGTCTGCCAACGACCCAGGACGGACCTGGACCGGCGAGCGGAAAACCATTGACGCCAAGCCGCCGGAAGCGCAGCGTTAATCGTCGACAACAAGAACTCGAAACGGCTGACCTCAAAAGGGGGGGTCTCCCGCGACTCGTGGATTGGAGTGCAGGCCACGCCTGGCACTCGGGATTCATTTTTTATCAAATCTAGGGGGAACAAGAGCCATGATCAGGGCCAAAGGAGCCGTCTCACTCAGGAGACTGGCGGTCGTGTTGATTGGTGTCACGGTGGCCATCTTCGGCTGCCACAAAGTCGCGGGTGGGGGCTGGCTGGCGGGGGTCAACGGCGGCAAGGCCACGTTTGGTTTTCAGGGGAAGTGTATAGATGTGGTCCTCGACCTGGACGGGGAAGTGCCGGCTTTCGCGTCCTACGAAGGGCAGTTCCAGTACCACGACAAGGGCGCGAACGTCAGTTTCCATGGTGACGTCAATTGGGACAAGCTTGTCTTCTTTCCGTTTGGTAACGCCCCAAGCTCCTGCAAGGAGTGGGTCGCTACGCTTCCGGTGACGATCAACGAGGCGAATTTCTCTGGTGAATGCGTCAGCCATCCGGGAGGCGTGAGGGGGACCTTCAAGGTCACGGTCGTCGACAACGGCAAACCGGGACCGGGCGCGGGCGATGAAATTACTGTAGCGACTCCCAACTACTTCATTCAGGACGTTTACGAAACCGACAGCGATGGAAATCTTGTTTTCGATGAAGATGGTTGGCCCATCGTCATTGGGCAGGAGATCGTGCCGCTCGGTGATCCGTGCACTAACGATGGGCAGGCGTACAGCAACAGCGGCTTGGTGGGTGGCGGCAACATCGTCATGGCCGGCGACAAGTAAGCAAGCTCTACGGCAAGAAACCGGAGCCAGGCCGCCGGCCTGGGCAAACTCCGGCAAATGCCGATGTGCAACGAAGGCCGCCCACGTGGGCGGCCTTCTTCCCTGGATCACAGGGCCGCCCGTTTCCAACCTGGCCCGGCTGTCAGCGGACCTCAGGGCAGGTCCGCTCCCGCGGGAGGCGTGTATTCCGCAAGCGCCGTCGGGCCCGTCGCGCCGAATGCCTCATGGAACGCGACACTGCCCTGTGGAAAGTGTCCGTCGAATGACAGGGCGAAGAATACTTCTGCCGGAACTCCCGGGTAGACGAGCCCGGGAATGTTCTCGAATCCGAATCTCCGGTAGTACTGCGGATGCCCGACGAGGCAGCAACCCCTGGCGCCCAGGCTCTTCAGTCGTGACAGCCCTTCCCGGATCAGGGCCGTGCCAATGCCCCTGCGCTGGTACATCGGCAGCACCGAGACGGGGCCGAGCCCGTACCAGCCGCCAACGCCACCCGGGATGGTCACGGGAGAGAAGGCAACGTGCCCGACGACGCGGCCGTCCATTACTGCAACGAGCGATACGGTCAAGGCCCTCGCGGAGCGCAGTGCATCCACGATGAACTGCTCGGTGTGACTGCTGACCTCCAGGGACTCGAAGGCCGCGACCGTCACCTCGGAAATGGCATCGGCATCCTG
>DATIPT010000002.1:0-16140 GCA_035471625.1 Anaerolineales bacterium | reverse complement strand
GCTGTGCAGGCTGTCGCTGGAGTAGGTGGGCGCCGTGCAGCCCTCAACATAGTGGACATACGAGCCCTCGTCGGCGATGATGAGCGTACGCTCGAACTGACCCATGTCGCGTGCGTTAATGCGGAAGTAGGCCTGCAGCGGCAAATCGACGTGCACGCCGGGTGGCACGTAAATGAAGCTGCCGCCTGACCACACCGAGCTGTTGAGTGCGGCGAACTTGTTGTCCTCGGGCGGTACGATGGTGCCGAAGTGCTCGCGCACGAGCTCAGGGTGGTCGCGCAGGCCGGTATCCATTCCGAGGAATATGACGCCCTTCTCCTCCAGGCTCTTCTGGATGTTGTGGTAGACCATCTCCGACTCGTACTGGGCGCCGACGCCGGCCAGGAATTTCTGCTCGGCCTCCGGGATTCCCAACTTGTCGAAGGTGCGCTTGATCGTCTCCGGAACCTCGTCCCAGGTCTTGCCTTCGGCCTCGGCCGGGCGCAAGTAGTAGATGATGTCATCGAACTTGATCTGGGAAAGATCGGGGCCCCAGGTTGGCATCGGCCGGGCATCGTAGTGCTCTAGGGCGTCGAGGCGGGCCGCCAACATCCACTCGGGTTCCCCCTTCATCGCCGAGATCTGCTCGACGACGCGTCGATTGAGGCCGCGCTCGGCCTTGAAGACGGCGACTTCCGGATCGGAGAAACCGTACTTGTAGCGACCTAGGCCTTCCAGGGCCCGGACGTCGGACTCGGTCGCCATGCCTCAGCCCCCCGCCGCCCGCTCGCGGAGCCAGTCGTACCCGTGCTCCTCGAGGTGGTTGGCCAGGTCGGCGCCTCCCGTTTCGACGATTCGACCGCCGAGCATGATATGGACGTGGTGTGGTTTGATGTAGTTCAGGATCCGCTGGTAGTGGGTGATCACCAGCACGCCGAGGGCATCGCTGGCCAGGGCGTTGACCCCGCTGGCGACGATCCGCAGGGCGTCGATATCGAGCCCAGAGTCGGTCTCATCCAGGACGGCGATCTTGGGCGCGAGCGTCGCCAGCTGGAGGATTTCGGCTCGCTTCTTCTCACCGCCGGAGAAACCGTCGTTCAAGTACCGTCCGGCGAACTCGTGCGGCATCTCGAGAAGATCCATCTTCTGCTTGAGCAGCGCGCGGAACTCGGGTACCGTGATTCCCTTGTCATCCGGATTGGCGGCGCGACGCCGGGCGTTGATGGCGGCGCGCAGGAAGTTGGCGACCGAAAGGCCGGGGATCGCCACCGGATACTGGAAGGCGAGAAACAATCCGAGGCGCGATCGCTCGTCCGGTTCAAGCCCGACGAGATCGACGCCCTCAAACAGGATCTCGCCGGCGGTGACTTCATACCCCGGATGCCCCATCAAGACATTGGCGAAGGTGGACTTGCCCGTGCCGTTGGGGCCCATCAGAGCGTGGACCTCGCCTTGCCGGACAATCAGGTCCACACCGTGCAGGATCTCGCGACCATCAATGCCCGCGTGCAGGCCGCGGACCTCCAGGACTGCCGTCATCAGCTGCCTCCAAGCACCCGGAAGGACGTTCCAGGGCGAACGCCGGGATTATAGCACGCAGGCTCGAGAGGTGTCAATATTTCTATCATATAAATCTTAAATATGACCAGTCGTCTGGGCAATATACGCTATTATTATCAAAAATATTGACACCCAACCGAGCGCGGTATATACTCCCCGGCAATGGCTACCATCACTCGAGACACGATCTTGCGGACCCTGAGGGCGCGCGGCCGTTGCACCGTGAACGAATTGGCCGAGGCGACCGGGGTCTCCCCCGTCTCCGTCCGACACCACCTCGCCAACCTTCAGGCCGAGGGCCTGATCCAGGCCGAGGAGGTCCGTCACGGGGTCGGCCGTCCCCGCCACGTCTTTTCGCTCTCAGAGGCCGGGCTGGACCTGTTCCCGTCGCGCTACTTCCAGCTCACCCGACGCCTGCTGAGCGAAATCAAGGAGCGAATCCCGGAAACCGAGATCGGAGATCTCTTCGCCGGGGTCGCCAGCTCGATGGCCGAGAACTACGCCGCCGAACTGCAGGACCTTCCCCTCCAGCTGCGGCTGGAGAAGCTGGTCCAGTTGCTGGGCGACGAGGGTTTCGATGCCGACCTGCGCCGGGAAGGCGACCGGGTGCTCATCCGGGAGCTAAGCTGCCCGTACTACCGCATCGGACAACACCATCCGGAGGTCTGCCTGGTCGACCAGTCGTTCATCGCCACGGCGTTGTCCCTCCCGGTCGAACGGGTTGCCTGCCTGCTCGACGGAGACACCCACTGCACGTTCGCCGTCTCCGTGCTTCCACAAGTCGAGGAGTCTTTGCATGAGTGATTCGGAAGCCACCCCCCGGACCATCTGGGAGCTCGATTCGACCGATCCCAAGCTCGCCGAGGACGTGCGCAACGGACTTCGACAGGTGGTAGACCCGGAGATCGGTTTGAACATCGTCGAGTTGGGTCTGATCCGCGAAGTTCGAATGGCCGAGGACGAGCTCCAGGTCCGCATGATCCTGACGACTCCGTTCTGCCCCTACGGCCCTGCCCTGCTCGAGATGGCCCGGACCAAGGCCGAAGAAGCCGCCGGCAAGCCCGCCCGCATCGAGCTGGGAATGGAGATGTGGGAGCCGAGCTTCATGGAGGAAGGCGCCGGCGCGGCCTGGGGACTGTTCTAACCGACACACCTGAAGCGAACGCTAGACTCAGCAGCCGGGGACAAGCCCCGGCTGCTCGATTCAGGTAGCGGTTGCGGCCCGAGCCGCTCAGGCCTGTTTCCGCTTCGACTGCCGCTTTTGGACCAAGATCCCAACGATCGCCAGCGCGGCGAGGACGATGCGGATCGCGGCGCTGAACCACAGGGCGCCTCCGACGAGCAGGCCGATCACGACGATCATAGCCGTCCAGCCGCGCGTCGGTCTGGCGCCGCGCAACTCGACCAGCCGTCCGCGCAGCCGCCCGATGAATCGCTCCCCTGGCTCTACCGGGACGAAAACCCGGCCGAGCCAGGCTTCCAGTTCACTGCGTTGCATGCGCTGGGTTCCGTATCCGACTCCCATCTCCCACGACCTCCCCGGGCTCGCCTACCCGGTCTGCGGAGACTCGCCGCCGTCGTCGCCGTCCTCTTGCGATTCGGGCAATCCCGTCAGGTCGTCCCGCAGCGTGTTCAACGTACGATGGTACAGGCTCTTGATGGCCCCTTCTGTCCGGCCCATGATCACGCCGATCTCGGCGTTCGATAGACGCTCCACGAACTTGAGGATCAGCAGTTGCTGCCTCTCCTCGGGCAGGCGACGCACGGCCTCCAGAAGCACCCGCTGCTCCTCCGAGGCCAGTGCCGCCGCCTCCGGAAGCGACCCCGGCGCGCTCGGGAGAACATGATCCTCCAGCGGGACAATCGGCCGCCGGCTTCGATCGCGATGCCAGTTGGCGACCAGGTTGTGGGCGATCCGGTAGAGCCAGGCCGAAAACGGAACCCCCTTGTCCTGATACCGTCCGACATGGCGCAGCGCCCGCTGGAACACCCGCGCCGTCAGATCCTCGGCGTCGTGATGATTCCCGGTCCGGTAGTAGATGTAGTTGTAAATGCGTCGGACGTGCTGCTCGTAGAGAGCTCCAAAGGCCTCCGTGTCCGTCGCCGCCCGTCGAACGAGCGCCAGCTCATCCTTCGACTCTTCGCCTGACGTCCTGGCGCGGCTCGACTCAGCTGTCATATACAACCCCCACAGCGGGCATCCGTTCTTTCGCAGTGATCGCCGGCCGCATGGCAATCGTATGCTACCACCACAGCCTTTGCGCGCTGCCGGTCCGGGCTCGGGACAAAGGAGCCGGCTCCCCGGAAAGCCCGCCACCAGGCTTCGGTGAACATTAGCACATTTGAGCGAGGCGGTGCTATAATGCCCATCCCGCCTCATGAAATCGATCGTCGCCCTGGATCTTGAGACGACCGGCTTGGATCCCCTCTCGGATGAGGTGATCGAGATCGGCGCGGTTCGGTTCTCTGGCCCCCGAATCGAGGCTGAGTGGTCGACCTTGGTCAACCCAGGGCGCCCGCTCACACCCTACATCACGCAGTTGACCGGGATCACCGACGCGATGCTGGCTGGCGCTCCCCGACTGGTGCGGGTCTTGCCGGCCCTCCTCGATTTCGTCGGGGACGATCCGGTCGTAGGTCACAACGTGGCCTTCGACGTAGCTTTCCTGAACCGTCACGGCGCACTCACTCGCAACCCGGCGCTCGACACCTACGACCTGGCCTCCGTCCTGCTGCCGACGGCTGCCCGCTATCGGCTTTCGGCCCTGGCCCAAGTCCTTGGCGTCGTCCCGGAAGCCGCGCACCGGGCTCTGCCCGACGCCCGCACGACATCCCAGATCTACTCCCGGCTGCTGGTCATGGCGAGCGACCTGCCGCGCGAGGTCCTGCAGGAGATCATCGAGCTTGGCGCCAATCTCGATTGGGGCGCCGGGATCGCCTTCGAAGCCGTAGGCGAGTCCCTGCCTCCGCTGCCACCGTCGCAACCCCCACGTCCCCGGCGGACCGCCCCGTCCCTGGCGCCCCCCTTGGAACCGCGCGAGCAGGCCGAGGCCCTGCATCCGGCCGAAGCCTCGGCCGTGCTCGAGCCCGGCGGCGACCTCTCGCGCGTCCAGGCCGGCTATGAGCACCGCTCGCAGCAGATACGGATGACCGAGGCCGTCGCCGAGGCGCTGACCGAAGGCAGGCATCTCCTGGTCGAGGCGGGAACCGGAACCGGCAAGTCGCTGGCCTACTTGATCCCCGCCTTCCTGTGGGCCAGACGCAACGGCCAGCGGGTCGTCGTTTCGACGAACACGATCAATCTCCAAGACCAGTTGATGCGCAAGGACATCCCCCTCTTGCGCCGGGTGCTTGGGGAAGATCTGCGGGCGGCCGTCCTCAAGGGGCGATCCAACTATCTGTGTCCGGCAAGACTGGAGTCGCTGCGTCGCCTGCGGCCCCGCTCGCCCGAGGAGATGCGCGTACTGGCCAAGGTCTTGGTGTGGCTGGCCCAGGGCGGTTCGGGCGATCGGACGGATCTGACGCTGGGCGGCCCGGCCGAGACCGCCGCCTGGTCTCGCCTTTCCGCCGACGACGAGGGTTGTTCGCTCGAAGCGTGTCTCGAGCGAACCGGAGGCGCATGCCCCTACTTCGCCGCCCGGACGCAGGCCGAGGCCGCCCACGTCGTCATCGTCAATCACGCCTTGCTGATGGCCGATATCCAGGCCGGAGGCCGGGTCCTTCCGGCCTACCGGCAGCTGATCATCGACGAAGGGCACCACCTCGAGGCGGCGATGACGTCCGGAATGGCCGCCCGGATCCACGAGGCGGATATCCCCCGAACGCTGCGCGAGCTCGCCGGGGGAACGAGCGCGCTCCTGCCCGAGGCGTCCGCCCTGGCCCGGCGGGTCTTGTCACCGGCGGCGGCCCGCGAGATCGGGCAGGCCGTCGAAACCATCGAGTCCGAGTCGCGCCAAGCGATCCAGGCCTGGGGCGCGCTGTTCGAGTCCTTGATGGACTTCGTGGGAGGGCTCCATCCCGAGGAAGCCCAGTCGCGCTTCGGGGTCCAGGTGCGGATCGTCGGCTCCCTTCGCTCCTTGCCGGCCTGGAGCGACCTCGAGGTCGGCTGGGAAGCTACCCGCCCCCGATTGACCTCGATCGTCTCCGGCGTGGCCGAGGTGGCCGACGCCCTGATCGGTCTGGGGGGCAGTGGACCGGCCGCCAGCGACCTCGCCGGAGCCCTGCGGGCCTCCGCCCGCTCCGTGCGCGAGGTTGTCGATCGGGTCGAGCAGATCATCTTCGAGCCAGATCCGGCCACGATCTACTGGGCCGACTACCTGCCTGAACGTCGGCGCCTTTCGCTCCACACCGCCCCGCTCGCTATCGGCCCGCTGGTGGAACGGCATCTGTGGAACGAGAAGGATTCGATCGTCCTGACGTCGGCCACCCTAACGACCGCGGGCGAATTCGACTACCTCAAGCGCAGGCTGCATGCCGACACCGCCGATGAACTCGGCCTCGGCTCTCCCTTCGACTACGAGAGCTCGACCCTGCTCTACCTGCCCAACGACATTCCCGAGCCGGCCGATCGGATGGCCTACCAGCGCGCCGTGGAGACCTCGCTGGCAGCCCTGGCGCGAGCCTCCGAAGGCCGGATGCTCGTTCTGTTCACATCCATCGATCAGCTCAAACGCACCGCCAGGTCCCTTTCCGATTCGCTCGCGCAGGACGCCATCAGCGTCTACGAACAGTCCGAGGGCAGCTCGCGCCATGCCTTGTTGGAGTCGTTCCGCTCAGACCGTCGGGCCGTTCTTCTGGGGACGAAATCCTTCTGGGAAGGGGTCGATGTCCCCGGGGAGGCGCTCTCCGTCCTGGTCATGGTCCGCCTCCCTTTCGACGTGCCGACCGATCCGATCATATCGGCCCGCGCCGAGACGTACGAATCCCCCTTCGAAGAGTACTCCCTGCCGGAGGCGATCCTGCGGTTTCGCCAGGGATTTGGACGGCTAATCCGCACTCGCAGCGACCGCGGGGCCGTCGTCGTCCTCGACCGGCGCATCCTCACCAAGCGCTACGGTTCGCTGTTCCTCAAGTCGCTCCCGACCTGCACCGTCCGCCAGGGATCTCTGCGCGACGCGCCACGCGAAGTGGCTCGCTGGCTGGGCGTGTGAGCGCTTCGTACGAGCCGTTCGGCCCGGCGCGATATAATCCGACAACAATTCCAACCGAGGATCTGCGGCTGTGATCGATGTCAACGAACTGCGCAAGGGGGTCACCTTCGAGCTCGACGGGAACCTGTACAAGGTCCTGGAGTACTCGCACAACAAGCCCGGCCGGGGCAACGCCACGATCCGCACGAGGGTGCGCGATCTGCGCACGGGCGGCGTGCTGGAGAAGACTTTCACCTCCGGCGACCGGGTCCGGGATGTCCGCCTCGACCACCATATCGTCACCTTTCTCTACAGTGACGGGGATTTCTTCCATTTCATGGATACCGAGACCTACGAGCAGCCGACGCTCAACCGCTCGGCGGTGGCCGATGTGGCCGACTATCTTACCGAGGGCTTGGAGGCCAAGCTCACCTTCTACCGCGAGGAGGCGATCGACATTGAGCTGCCGACGGCGGTCGATCTCAAGGTGACCCAGGCGGACGTCGGCGTGAAGGGCGACACGGCGACCGGCGCAACAAAAACCGTCACCACCGAGACGGGCTTGCGGGTTCAGGTCCCGCTGTTCGTGGAGGCCGACGACATGATCCGCGTCGATACGCGCACCGGCGCGTACCTCACGCGGGTCTGAGCGGACGATGCGGACGCCCGCCGGGGCCGACTGCCCGTACTACTTCGAAGACTTCCATCGAGGGCGGCAGAAGCAAGAGTGCCGCCTCGTGGCCCAGAATCCGGCCAGTCGGCCCTGGCAACCCGATCTGTGTCGTTCCTGCCGGGTTCCGCGCATTGTCCTGGCAAACGCCTGCCCGAACCTCGTGCTGCACGCGAAAGTCAATCCCGGGATCCTGGGACTCAATCGGAAAGTCGAAGTCACCGCCGATTGCCTGTTGAGTCTGAGCTCCGTCCCCGAGCCGGAGATCGGCTGCGGTCGATGCCATGAGGGCCTCGACGCCCGCCTGTCACCCGGTCAAGCGGAATGATCCGGGCGCTGCTAGTAGACCTGGACGATACACTCCTCGAGAACGACGTCTCGCGCTTTCTCCCGGCCTATCTGGGACTGTTGACCAAGGACCTCTCGGCCTTCGGCCCGCCAGACCGGGTTGTCGGGGCTGTCCAGCGCGGCACCGAGGCGATGCTGGCCAACGCCGATCCAGCGGTCACGCTTCTGGAAGCGTTCTTCCGAGGGTTCACCGAGGTCAGCGGTGGCCCGACCGCCCCGGTGGCGGAGGCGATCCGCCGCTTCTACGCCGAGTCGTACCCCAGCCTTTCCCGGTTGACGAGACCGATGGTCGGCGCCGGCGACCTCCTGAAGGAGGCCGCCGGGCGCGGCATGACCATCGCCGTGGCGACCAATCCGCTGATGACCCGCCACGCCGTTGAGCAGCGGCTCGAATGGGCCGGTGTGCCGCCGTCGAGCTTTCCGTACGCCGTCATCACCACCGTGGAGCAGTTCCACTTCGCCAAGCCGAGGCCGGCCTACTACGCCGAGGTCCTCGCACGCCTCGGCTGCTTGCCAACCGAAGCGGTGATGATCGGGAACGACCCCGGCGAGGATCTTGGGCCGGCCGCCTCGCTGGGCGCGCGCGGGTTCCTCGTCGGCCCGACTCAACACCCCGAATGGCCCTCCGGCGACTTGCTCCAGGCCCGCACCTGGCTCCAGGCGCTGGCCGATCACCCCGGCGAGGCCGACTCGAGGCCGGCAGCCCTGGTCGCGCGTCTGGAGGGTCAACTGGCCGGCCTTCTTGGAGTGATCCAAGGCGTCGACCCCGCAGGGTTATCCAGGATCGCTGCACCTGGGGCCCTGAGCCCGCTCGAGGTGATCTGCCATCTGCGGGATGTGGATCGCGAGGTGAATCTCCCGAGGCTGGAACGGATTCTGCTCGAGGATGATCCTTTCCTCTCCGCAGTCGACACGGACAAGTGGATCGTCGAGCGGGGCTACCTTGGCGAGGATCCCGCGGCGGCGGTTGCGGGCCTCGTGGAGACGCGCAAGCTTGTGATTGCCCGCCTGCGAGACCTGAACGAAACCGAATGGAGCCGGACAGCGCGGCACGCGCTGCTGGGCCCGATCACGCTGGCCGGATGGATCGCTGTCGTCACGGAACACGATCTGCGCCACGTGGGCCACGTCCGGGTGGCGGACTAGCTCGCCAGGGCGCGCAGGAGGCTGGGAACATGCGTCTTGAAGGCAAACGCGTGGCTGTCCTCGTGGAAGACGGGTTCGAAGACCTCGAGTTCTGGGTTCCCTTGATGCGCCTGCAGGAAGAAGGGGCCCATACCACGATTGTCGGACCGAAGAGTGGTCAGACTTGCCGGAGCAAGAGCGGGGGCCTGACGGCGACGACCGAGCGAAGCGCCGACGATTGCACCGCAGAGGAGTTTGACGGCGTCGTTGTGCCGGGGGGATGGGCACCCGACAAACTCCGCCGATACGAAGGAGTGACCGGCCTGGTGAGAGCGCTCCATCGACAAGGCAGGCCGGTGGCGATGATCTGCCACGCCGGGCTGGTTGGGATCTCGGCCGACATTGTGCGCGGTCGTCGCGCCACCGGTTCGCTGGGGATCCGCGATGATCTCGTCAACGCCGGCGCTACCTGGGTCGACGAGCCGGCGTTCCGAGACGGCAACCTCGTCTGGGGCCGCGTCGTCCCCGATATCCCTGCCTTCTGCCGCGAGATTGTCGCCGCCCTGGAAGACGCCTGACCGTCATCCCGGGGCAAGGACGCGGCTGCCCTCCCCGCAAATGAAACCGCCGGTTCCGCACTCCGCCGGGCGGCCCTCCCACCTGCCTCTCGGAAGGTCCCGCACCGACGAGACGACCTAGGCCTGCTCGGCCTTCCCGAACATCTGGCGCTTCTCAAACCACGGCTTCAGGATCAGGTAGGCGCCAAGGACGATGAACAGGATGGCGCCGTTCACGCCCGGTACTCCGACCAAATCTAGAACCCCGCCCGTGATCGAGAGGATGCCGAGCAGCACCGTGAACCCGCTCATCCGAAGCTTGTTGAGGTACCGTGCAGCGTTCAAGCCCAGCATGATCAGGCCCACGCCGATCGACCACCAACCCCCCTTGATGATCTCTTCGGGAACGAACATGAACCCGCCGAGCAGGATCAGGAACGCCCCCCACGCCGCCGTCTCCAACTGCTTGTTCAGGGCGGCCTTTTGTGGATCCACAGCGATCGGCGGCGGGGCCGGCGCCGGCGGCCTGGTGGCGCCGTTCACGACCAGGACGATCCCCACGATCCCCAGCACCAACGGCGGGACCCACGGCATATTGATGTTCCCGACCATGAACATCAGGTCCTCTGGCGGCCGGGTGAGATTCATGAAGGTCAGGAACCCTGCGATCGCCAGACAGATGATCCCCCCGATAAAGCGTCCCCTGTTCATGTCTCCCTCCTTGGAGAAGTCCGACGCCTCGTCAGGCGCCGTCGATGAGTGGAGCTCGCCGTCGGTTCCGGCGGCGCGTTTTGCGGATCGCCTGCGGACCCTCGCCGGGCGGCCCGCCCAGGCTCCCGTGATCGGCGGCCACGCCGGCCCTCGGGGATAGCCAATGCCTTCCGACTCGGTTCATCCGCGCTTCTGAGCGGCCGGCCGCCGCGGGCTGTTGCGAAGAGGGTTCCCCTCAGCCTTCATTCTATTGAAGTTAGGCCGAAACAATGTTCCTTGCCGCCCTGTGCTCTTTGTCGCGAGGGCCGGCCGGACATGGTGCGGCCGCAGCGATTCCAATGGACCTCTTACGTCGCCTCGGCTTTACACGGCCCCGGAGCGATGGATATAATCGTTGGACTTGGGGAAGTGCTGGAACTGGCAGACAGGCGTGACTTAGGATCACGTGCCGCGAGGCGTGAGGGTTCAAGTCCCTCCTTCCCCACTCCGGTGCCCACCGCGGGTCGCCGGGTCGAGGAGTACGGCGCCGCTCATGACGCCCTTGAAGATCGAGACCGAAGACCTGACCGAGCGCCAGGTTCAGCTTACCGTCGAGGTCCCCGATGAGGCCATTGAGGCGGCAATGCACCGCGCCGCTCGCCATCTCAGTCGGCATGCCAAGATCGCAGGCTTCCGCCCCGGCAAGGCACCCTACGAGGTCATCCTTCAGCGGTACGGTGAGGAGGCGATCTTCGAGGAAGCCCTCGACACCCTCGGGCAAGAAATCTACCGCCAAGCGCTCGAGGACTCGGCGCTCGATCCGGTCGCTCCGGGCTCACTCGACGACGTCGTGAGCCGGAAGCCGCTCGTGCTCCGCTACACGGTTCCCCTGACTCCCGAGATCGACCTCGGCGCGTATCGGGACGTCAGGATCCCCTTCGAAACCCCGCACGTCACCGATGATGCCGTGGAAGAGCTCCTGGAAAGCCTGCGCCAGCAACAGGCTCTCATCGAGCCCGCCGATCGCCCGGCCGGAATGTCGGACGTCGTGGTGCTCGACACGAAGGGGAGCCTCCATCCTACCGAGCCGGACGGGGAGAGGGGGATCCTGATGGACGAGAAGGGGGTATCCCTGCTCCTTGCGGAAACGACCGACTTCCCCTTCCCGGGCGTCTCGTCCCACCTGGTCGACCGCTCGGCGGGCGAATCCGTCGACGCCGAGTTCACCTTCCCGGAAGACTACCCGAACGAGAAGCTGCGCGGCCGCTCGGCGGATTTCCACTTCGAGATTCAGGCGGTCAAATCTCGCCAGGTCCCGGATTGGTCGGATGACCTCGTCCGCAATCTCGGTGACTTCGAGGATCTGACGGATCTGAGGGCGAAGGTGCGGAAGTCGCTGGAGGAACGCAGCCTGGCCCAGGCGGATGATGAGTACGCCGAGAAGGTGATCCAGCAGGTCGTCGACGGCTCGCGCCTCGAGTACCCCCCGGTGCTCCTGCGACAGGAGATCGACGACACACTGACCGATCTCGATCGCCGCCTCAAGGAACAGCGCCTCACGCTGGCCGACTACCTTCGAATCGAGAAGAAGTCGGAAGACGACATCCGGGCCGAGCTCGAACCTCAGGCTCGCCGCCGGCTTGGTCGGGCGCTCGTCCTGGGTCGCGTGGTCGAGGCGGAGGGTCTCGAAGTCGGAGATGAAGATATCGACGGTGCTCTCGACCGGCTTTCGGCCTCCATGTCGGACCAGAGTCAGCAGGTCCGCAAGGCCCTCGATCAACCGGCCGGCCGGCGCCGGATCGCTCTCGATCTGCTGACCGACAAAGCCGTGGCACGGCTTGTGCAAATCGCCCGGGGGGAGGCGCCTCCGCCCGGTGAACCCACCCCGCCGGGGGACAAGGCCCCCGAGCCAGGAGAAACTGACTCATGACGAACGACGATCCGCGCGCGCTCATTCCGATGGTCATCGAGAGTTCCGGTCGAGGCGAGCGCGCCTACGACATCTACTCCCTGCTCCTACGGGAGCGGATCATCTTCCTGGGCACACCGATCAACGACCAGGTCTCGAACCTGATGGTCGCCCAGCTGTTGTTCCTGGACCGGGAGGATCCCGAGCGCCAGATCAACATGTACATCAACTGCCCCGGCGGCGGGATCTACGCCGGCCTGGCGATCTACGACACGATGCAGCAGGTCAGCGCCCCGATCTCGACCGTCGCCGTCGGGGTGACGGCGTCCTTTGGGACTGTCCTGCTGGCCGCCGGGCAGAAGGGCTTGCGCTACGCCCTGCCCCATGCCACCATCCACTTGCACCAGCCGCTGGGCGGAGCCCAGGGCCAGGCCACCGACATCGAGATCCAGGCCAAGGAGATCTTGCGCCTGAAGGAAGAACTGAATACGATATTGGTGAACCACACCGGGCAGCCGCGCGAGGTCATCGAGCGGGATACCGAGCGCGACTTCTACATGGATGGGGAGGCGGCAAAGGCCTACGGGATCGTCGACCATGTCTTGCTTCCGGTCGCGGAGCCCGAGAAGACCTAGCCCAAGACCTGGATGACCCCCCGCGAGGCGGGCACCCCTCCGACGCGGCAATGCTCCTTCTGCAGCCGCGGTGAGAGCGAGGTCCAACGGCTGATCGCCGGGCCGGAGGGCGTCTTCATCTGCAATGAGTGCGTCGACCTGTGCCGCGACATCCTCGAGGGGGATGTCCGGCACGGGGGTCACACCGGCCCGGCCTCTCGCCCGCCCCTGCCCCCCCACCAGATCTTCGAACGCCTCGACGAGTACGTCATCGGCCAGGACCACGCCAAGCGGGTCCTCTCGGTTGCCGTCTACAACCACTACAAGCGGATCGGGAGCCGCGCCGGTTCGGACGTCGAGCTCGATAAGAGCAACATCCTGCTCGTCGGCCCGACCGGCTGCGGCAAGACGCTCCTCGCCCAGACGCTGGCCCGCATCCTCGACGTGCCGTTCTGCATCGGGGATGCCACCGCCCTGACGGAGGCCGGCTACGTGGGCGAGGATGTCGAGAACATCCTGCTGCGCCTGCTCCAGGCAGCCGACTTCAACGTCCCACGGGCCGAGCGCGGCATCGTCTACATCGACGAGATTGACAAGATCGCCCGAAAGTCGGGCGACAACCCGTCGATCACGCGCGATGTCTCCGGTGAAGGCGTCCAGCAAGCGTTGCTCAAGATCATCGAAGGCGCTTCGGTCAACGTCCCGCCCCAGGGAGGCCGCAAGCACCCGCAACAGGAATTCATCCAGGTGGATACCAGGGATATCCTCTTCATTTGCGGCGGCACCTTCGACGGGCTGGCCGAGATCGTCGCCGAACGGGTCGGGCGCCGCGGCCGGATCGGCTTCGCCGGAACCCGCGATCTGAGCGACCCACAGCAGCTTGGGGAGGCCGAACTCCTGCGCCTGCTGAGCCCCGACGACTTGATGCACTATGGATTGATCCCCGAGCTCGTGGGCCGGCTGCCCGTCTCCGTCAGCGTCGAACCGCTCGACCGCAACGCGCTGCGGGCGATCCTGACCGAGCCACGCAACGCCCTCGTGCGTCAGTACCAGCACCTGCTCGAGATCGACCAGGTCCAGCTCGAATTCACCCCGGAGGCCCTCGACGCCGCCGCCGACTTGGCGATGGCGCGTGAGACCGGGGCGCGCGGCCTTCGTTCGATCATCGAGGGCGTGTTGCTGGACGTGATGTACGAAATCCCGTCGCGGCCGGAAGTGCGCCTGGTCGTCGTCGACGAAGACACCCTGCGCGGCGTCGCCCCGCCGAAGCTGTTGGACGCCTCCGGCCACGACCTGGCGGATACCGACGAACGACCCCTGACCGACGCCGCCTGAACCTCCCGAACCGGGTTCCCAGGACGGCCCGGCAATCCACCCACGCACGGCGGAGCATCAGCGTCTTGCCGACCATCAGGATGACCTCGACGCGTCCGGTAGCCACGTTCTCGATCGTCGCCTGGGATCGAAGCCTCCCCGCCTGGGGCATCGCCGTCGCCTCCAAGTTCCCGGCGGTCGGCGCCGTGGTGCCCTGGGCTCGGGCTGGCGCTGGCGCCGTGGCCACCCAGTCGTACGCCAATACCACCTTCGGCCCGCGCGGCCTGGACCGGATGGCCGAAGGCCGACCCGCCCAGGCGACGCTCGACCAACTCCTCGCTGACGATGATGGGCGGGCCCAGCGACAGGTCGGGCTCGTCGATGCCTCCGGAGGCGCTGCCACCTTCACCGGACCGGAGTGTCTATCCTGGGCCGGAGGCCTGACCGGCGACGGCTTCGCCATCCAAGGCAACATTCTGGCCGGACCTCACGTGGTCGAAGCCATGGCGCTCGCCTTCGGCGATGCCGACGGCGATTTCCCCGACCGTCTTGTGGCGTCCGTGCTGGCGGGTGACCGGGCCGGAGGCGACCGGAGAGGCCGCCAGAGCGCTGCCCTCCTCGTGGTGCGCCAGGGCGGCGGATACGCAGGGTGGAACGATCGATGGATCGACTACCGCGTCGACGACCACCCGGACCCGGTGCCCCGCCTGATCGAACTTCTCGACCTGCATCGCCTGTACTTCGATCAGAGTCCTCCGGACGACCGCGTGCCCCTGGAAGGCGAGCCGCTCTTGATTCTGGAGCGTATGCTTCATCGGCTCGGTTACTATCGGGGACCGGAAACCTCCACGCTCGGGCCGGAGGTCCGCTCGGCACTCCGAAGTTTCATCGGCAATGAGAACTTCGAAGACCGCTCCGATCTCGAAGCCGGCTGGATCGATCGCCCGGCGTTCGAGTTTCTTGTGAGGCGCTTTGGCGCCTGACCCTTCTATGCCCGACCGAGATGGACCGTCGCACCCCGTGCGGGGATTGGTCCTCGACCTCGACGGCGTCCTGTGGCGCGGCGATCGGATCCTTCCCGGCGTGGCGCCGCTCTTCGCGTGGCTGCATGAGCACGCCGTTCCGTTCTGCCTCGCCAGCAACAACGCAACCCTCACCATCGACCGCGTCATGGAGCGTCTGCAAGGGACTTCGGCCTCTCTCGGTCCGGAACATCTCGTCACGTCGGCGGATGCCGCCGCCGGCTACCTGAAGCGGGCCTTCGATGCGCCGCCTCCGGTCTTCGTGATCGGAGAGGGCATCTTGCGCCAGGCGATCGCCGGGGCCGGCTGCACCCTTGTCGACCGCAGCGAAGACGCCAAGGTCGTCGTCGTGGGGATGGATCGCCAGCTCACCTGGGCGAAACTCGTTGAGGCCGGTCTTGCGATCGCCGCCGGCGCCCGATTCATCGGAACGAATCCCGACCGGACGTTCCCGACGGAGCGCGGGATCGCACCCGGCAATGGCGCGATCCTGGCGGCGCTGGAAACGGCGACCGGGCAAGCCCCGGTCATCGTCGGCAAGCCTGAGGCGGAGATCTTCCGGGAAGCCACCCGCCGCCTGGGCGTGCCCCCGGAACAAACGCTTGTTGTGGGGGATCGGGTGGAGACGGACATCGTCGGAGGCCAACGGGCTGGCATGCGTACCGCTCTGGTGCTGACCGGCGTGACCTCCGCCGCCGATCTCAGGGATCACCCGGAGAAGCCCGGCCTGGTCTTCGACGGCCTCCCGGAGCTGGTGGCGTGGCTGAGCCGGACAACGGCGTGAGCCGCCCTTCGATCCTCGATCTCTCCTTCGCCGAGATCGGGCAGGTCGTCGCCGACTGGGATCTGCCGGCCTACCGGGCGCGACAGATCTGGCATGCCCTCTACCAGCGACGATCTGTCGAACCATCCTCCCTGACCGAACTTCCGGTCGATCTCCGACATCGCCTCGGGGAGGCCTTTGCCTTCCGGTCGCTGCATGTGCGCGATCGGCAGGTCTCCGAGGACGGGCGGGCGACGAAGTTCCTCCTGACCACCCAGACCGGGCATCCCGTTGAAGCCGTCCAAATGCGCTACGATCGTCGCCACACGGCGTGCATTTCGACGCAGTCGGGGTGCGGGATGGGCTGCACCTTCTGTGCAACGGGGCAGCTCGGGTTCCTGCGCAACCTGACTCCCGGGGAGATCGTTGAGCAGGTCCTGTGGCTGATGGACGACGGGCC
>DATIPT010000001.1:0-8873 GCA_035471625.1 Anaerolineales bacterium | reverse complement strand
CTTCACTTTCCGGGATATCTCACGACTGCAGTTCGGCTACTTCTTCGTCGTTTCTCTCGGGCTCGTCCTCACCGGCCGCGCCGCGCTGCGGGTCTATCACCGCGCCGTCGGCAAGTCGAGGCCGGGGTGGCAGAACCGAATCCTGATCGTGGGCGCTGGCGACCTCGGGCGGAGAGCAGCCCGGGTCCTGATCGACCACAGCCGCTGGGGGTACACGCTGGCAGGCTTCGTCGATGACGACCCGGCCAAGATCGGCCAGAAGCTCGTCGAGCACCCGATCCTGGCGGCGATCGACCGCGTCGCCGACGTCGCTTCAGAGCGACAGGCAGATGAGGTCTGGATCTGCCTCCCCGGGCGATCCTACGAGCGGGTCCAGTGGGTTGTAGCCCAACTGGAGCGCACGCCGGTCCGAATCAAGATCGCGCCCGATTTCTTCTCCTTGGCGCTCGTCCGAGCCCGGGCCGAGATCGTCGCCGGGATTCCTTTGATCGGGCTGCGCGAACCGCTCATCGAGGGCTCGGCGCGGGTCGTCAAGCGCGCCTTCGACATCGTTCTGGCAGTCCTTTCGCTCCTGATCCTGGCGGTTCCGATGGCGCTGATCGCCCTGGCGATCCGGCTTGGGTCACCGGGGCCGGCGCTGTTACGACAGCAGCGCGTCGGCGAGAACGGCCGTCTGTTTGGGATGCTCAAGTTCCGCACGATGGTCGAGGATGCCGAGGCGCTCCAGGAACAGGTCCTGGTCAAGACGCAGGACGGCAAGATCATCCACAAGCAGGCCGGTGACCCCCGGGTGACGCGGGTCGGGCGATTCCTGCGCCGCTACAGCCTGGATGAGCTTCCGCAGCTGTGGAACGTCCTCGTCGGCGATATGAGCCTGGTCGGCCCAAGGCCGGAGCTTCCCTGGCTCGTGGACCGATACGACTCGTGGCAGCGGAAGCGCTTCGCCGTTCCCCAGGGAATCACCGGGTGGTGGCAGGTCAACGGCCGATCGGACAAGCCGATGCACCTGAGCACTGAGGATGATCTCTACTACGTGTACAACTACTCCCTCTGGCTGGACATCCGGATCCTGGCGATGACCCCAGTCGTCGTCGTTCGCGGGACCGGGGCCTTCTAGGGGGTCTACCCCGAGCGGGTGCTACAATCAAGCCCCGACGGATTGCCGGAGGTTGCGATGCCTGCAGCCCCACGACGCCTGGCCTACCTATGTCTGGTCCTGTCTCTGCTCACGATCGGCGCGGTCGCGATGAGCTACCTGGCTCTGACCGATATCGCCCACGGCGAACCCGATCTCTCGGGAGAGTGGACCGTGCTTCGCTTCTCCGCCCTTGTCATCCTGGGACTGGGCATCTCTTCCCTGGCCCTGGCGGCGAAGGTCGTCTCCCGCACGCGCAGCTCCAAGGCGGCTCTCGAATAGCCTGCTTCCGGCCGGAAAGGCGAAGTTCCCGAGGATCCTAGCCGGATGAAAGCCCTCGTCACCGGCGGCGCCGGATTCATCGGCTCGCATCTCGTGGGCGCGCTCCTTGGGCGCGGCGACCAGGTGCGGGTGCTCGACAACCTGTCAACCGGACATCGCGAGAATCTGGACGGGCTCGAGGTCGACTTGCGCGTCGTCGACCTCAGCGAAGCGGCCCAGGTGCGGGCGACCGTGAGCGGGATCGATACTGTCTTCCACCTGGCGGCGATGATCTCGGTTCCGGCCTCGATGCAGGAGCCGGCGGCGGCCTATCAGGCCAACGTCCTCGGCTCGCTCAACGTCCTGGAGGCCGCCCGCCGCGAGGGCGTGCGCCGGGTCGTCCTCTCATCGTCGTGCGCGGTCTACGGGGACTCGGCCGAGACCGTCTCGGAGACATCGCCGACGCGCCCGCTCTCGCCCTATGCCGCCTCGAAGCTGGCGATGGAAGACTTGGCGCGGCTCTATTGCAATGCGTTCGCCCTCGAAACCGTCTGCCTGCGATACTTCAACGTCTACGGACCGCGGCAGGACCCAAGATCTCCCTACGCTGCCGTCATTCCGCTCTTCATCCGTTCGATGCTCGCCGGAGAACCGGTCACGGTCTTCGGCGACGGTCAGCAGTCCCGGGATTTTGTCTACGTGGGTGACGTTGTCCAGGCGAACCTGCTGGCTTCCGAAGCCTCCGGTGCGGCTGGTGAGATCTTGAACATCGGGACCGGGACGTCCGTGAGCGTGAAGGACCTGGTGGCGGCTCTGAGGGGCCTGATCCGCCAGGCGCCCGAGCCCATGTTCGGGCCGGAGCGCCCCGGGGATATCCGCTTCTCAAGCGGGGAGATCCGCAAAGCGGCGGAAACGTTGGGTTATCGTCCGGCCCGCGACTTGCAGCAGGGTCTGAGGGAAACGGTAGAATGGGGCCGGGCCCACGCCGGGCCCGTGAAGTCATGAAACTGCCCTTTCAGGTCCGCAATCGCTTCCTGCTCGCCGCCGATCTGCTTCTGATCGTGACCTCGGTGTTCGCCAGCTTCGCCCTGCGGCTCGATATCGGCCCGGTCTTCGTGGCGTATCTCCCGCAGGCGATGCTGATGGTCGGCGTCGCGGTCGTCGTCAAGCCGACGGTCTTCTACCTGCTCGGGATGTATCGCCGCTACTGGGTCTACGCCAGTGTGCGTGAGCTTCAGTTGATCGCCCTGGCGACGACGAGCGCGTCGATCGTCGTCGCGCTGTTTGTGATCCTGCTCGTCCCGCTGTTCGGGATGCGCGGCTTCCCGCGCTCCGTCCTGGGGATCGACTGGCTGCTCTCCCTGCTTCTCGTGGGCGGACTGCGGTTCTCGATCCGATTCATGGCGGAGGTCTCGCAGCGTGGACGGGCCGAGGCGCGCCCCGGCGGCGCCCGGCGGGTCGTCGTCGTGGGGGCCGGCGACGCCGGCACCCTCATGGTGCGCGAGATGCAGCGCAATCCGCAGCTCCACCTTCGGCCGGTGGCGTTCGTCGACGACGACCCCGAAAAGCTCAAGAAGGAGATCTACGGCGTCCGGGTCGCCGGTCGACTCGAACAACTCACATCGATCGTCGAACGGACCCGCGCCAATGAGGTCATCATCGCCATCCCGACGGCCGCCGGCGCGGTTGTCCGCCAGGTCGCTGAGGCCTGCCGCCGCCAGGGGATCACCTTCCGCACGATGCCCGGCATCTACGAGCTCCTGGGCGGCAAGGTCAGCGTCAGCCGCCTGCGCGAGGTCGACATCAGCGACTTGCTGCGCCGCGAGCCGGCCGCCATCGACGATGAAGCCGTGGGGCGGACGTTGGCCGGCAAGCGGATTCTTGTCACCGGGGCAGGCGGCTCGATCGGGCTCGAACTTTGCCGCCAGATCACGCGCTGGCGCCCGGCCGAACTGGCGCTTCTGGGGCACGGCGAGAACAGCATCTTCGAAGCCCTGCTCGAGCTCGAGGAGGACAACGGCGATCTGCCCAAGCATGCCGTGATCGCCGATGTGCGCGATCAACCGCGGATCGACGCCATCTTCGAGCGGTTCCGTCCTGAAGTCGTCTTCCACGCCGCCGCCCACAAGCACGTACCGCTGATGGAGATCAACGTCGAAGAGGCGGTCAGCAACAACGTTTTGGGCACGCAGGTCGTCGTGAACGCCGCCCTGGCCTACGGCACCGAGCGATTGGTCCTGATCTCGACCGACAAAGCCGTCCAGCCGTTCAACATCATGGGAGCCACGAAGCGGGTCGCCGAACTGATCGTACGCGACGCCGCCCACCGCTCCGGCCGAGCGTTCGTCTCAGTCCGCTTCGGGAACGTCCTTGGGAGCCGCGGCAGCATCGTCCCCTTGTTCAAGCGTCAGATCGCCTTGGGCGGTCCGCTGACGATCACCCATCCCGACATGAAGCGCTACTTTATGACGATCCCCGAAGCCGTGCACCTTGTCTTGCAGGCCGCCGGCATGGGGGAAGGCGGGGAGATGTTCGTGCTGCGGATGGGCGAGCAGGTCTCCGTCCTGGAACTGGCCGAGGACCTGATCCGCCTTTCGGGCCTCGAACCGGGCCGCGATATCGAGATCGTCTTCACCGGCGCCCGCGCCGGCGACAAGCTCAGCGAGTCCCTGTGGGATGAAGGTATGACGTATGAACTGACCGACCATCCCGAAATCGTCCGAGTCGAAGACGAGATCCCGCTTCACGGCGAGAGCCTGAACGCGACGATCGATGAGCTCGGCCGCCTGGCCCGTGAAGGCGACGTCGCGGCGATCGTCGGATTGCTCGGCGAGCGCGTTCCCGGCAACCTGCTCAAGCAGGCGCCGCCTCCGGATATGAAGGCCGTCCTCTAGGCTGTCCCCCGATCCATCCGAAGTTGACAAGGATAGCCAAGCCCGCGCCCCCGGGTGGTTCACCATGGCCGCCGGTTGCCGAGCTTCGTGCCGGGGATCTGCCCTAGCCGGGGGTTGAGGTTTCCGTGGGAGTGGGCGTGTCCGGTGCGGGCGTCGTCGACGTCGGCGTTGGACTGTGCGTGGAGGTTGGAGTCGGGGTGAAGGTCTCGGTCGGGAAGGGCGTGAAGGTCTCGGTCGGCGTCGGTGGTGCGAAGGTGTTCGTGGCCGTGACCGGAACGCCGGTCTCGGTCGGCGTATTCGTGGCGGGGACGGGCGACGCCGGGGTCGCCGTGGGAGGCGCCGGGGTCGGGCTCGCCGGCGCGGTGGGTGTGGCGGAGCCCGGGGCGTTGCGGATCGCGATGACGCCGGCGCAGTAGCACGGGATCGTCGCCACGATGATCGAGGCAAGAACCAAGTAAAGGGTCTGATTCCGTCGCCGCACCATCGTCGGTCGCGGATGATAGCAGGTTCGATGGGGCCGGACAAGCGACGCTCGGGTGGTCCGATTGGAGCGGCCCGGGTTTCTGGTTTACACTGGAACCGATGGCCACGCAGGAAGGTATCCTCCCAGGTCAGGCGCGTGAATCCGCCGAACCTCGCTCGCGACCGATGGCCGATCTGTGGACGATCATCCTTTGGTCGGCGGCCGTCCTGATCGCTGCGATGGCCCTGCCGGCAGCCAATTGGACCGATGACCTCGGCCTGATCCCCGTGGTGGCAGCGATCGGGCTCGCCCTCGGGGCGGTCCTGGTTTGGTCGCGGTTCGGCGGATGGGCCGCCGCCATCCTGGCGCTTGGATACGGTGCGGCGTTCATCCTGTACGAGATGACCAGCCTGCTGGATCCGGGTATGGCGTGGCGCGATCGAGTCTTCGACGTCGCCGGTCGCGTCGAGGTCTTCATCTCCAAGATCCTCGCCAGTGAACCCAACCACGACACCTTGATGTTCGTTCTCTTGATGTCGATCGCCTTCTGGGTCGTCGCCGTGTTCGGGACGTGGTGGCTGCTCCGACACGGTTCCCTGTGGCTGGCCCTCTTCCTGCCAGGCCTGGCGGTCTTCCTGAACGTGTACTACTACCGCTACGGCGAGCGCCTGCAAATCTACCTTCCCGTGTTCCTGCTGGCGGCGCTGGCCCTGATCGTGCGAACCGAGCTGACCGGCCGCAAGACATCGTGGGAACGCCTGCGGGCGCAGGTCCCCTCGGATATCTCGGGCCGCATCACCCAGGCCGGTGTCGTGGTGGCCCTGGTCGTCATCGCCCTTGCGTGGATGTGGCCTTCCCTTCCGGACGCACAGGCTGAAGGCGGTCTGATCGCCGACGCGCCCTCCTACAATCCCTTCGGTGAAGTCTTCTCGGATGCGTTGGCGGGTCTGCGCTCACCGGTCAACCTGTACGGTGAGACGTTTGCCGACTCCCTGAGCCTGGGCGCAGGCGCCGACCCGGGTAGCAAGGCGATCTTCCAGGCGGCGATGCGCGGCGAGATGACCGAGGGGACGCGTCTGTATTGGCGAGCGCGGACCTTCGACCGGTACGAAGCCGGCGGTTGGACAAGGACCGTCGGCGAAGTGGCGAGGTATCGGCCGCGCGATCGCGCGATGGCCGATACCGAAGACCGGGCCCGGGTCGGGGTCGACGTGTCGATTTCCCCCTTCGTCCCGGCGGTGAAGCTTCTCTACTTGCCGGCCCGCGCCGACGGGGTCAATCGGACGGTGGACGTGCGTCAGGTCGAGGCGGATGGACGCGTCGTCGATGTGCTCGAGGTTTCCTCGTCCGAAGTCATCCTGCCGGGCGAGACCTACCGAGCCTTCTCCAGCGTCCCCGCTCCTACGGCGACTGAATTGCGAATCGCCGGGACGGAGTATCCGGCTTGGGTGACGGACGCCTACCTCCAGTTGCCTGAAGATGTTCCCGAGTCCGTCCTGCGGCTGGCGGCGGAGATCGCCGGCTTGGCGCCCAATTCGTACGCCAAGGCCGATGCCATCACGACCTGGCTTCGCGAGAACATTACCTACGCGCGCGTGACGGAGGCCCCGCCGCCTGGCCGAGATCCGCTGGAGTGGTTCCTGTTCGACTCGAAGGTCGGCTACTGCGACTACTACGCGAGTTCGGCGGTCGTGATGCTGCGTGCCCTGGGCGTCCCGGCCCGCTTCTCGGTCGGGTACGCCTCGGGGGTCTTTGACGAGGAGTCCAACCTGTACTACGTGGCCGCCTCCGACACGCACTCCTGGCCGGAGGTGTACTTCCCGGGCTACGGCTGGGTCGAGTTCGAACCGACGGCGTCGCAGCCCGCCCTGGTGCGGCCGGAAGGGGAGGGCGGCGCCGCTGAAACCGCCCCCGATACCGAGGACATCGGCGCGCAGGATGATCTCGGTCCGATCGGCGCCGAAGAGGGGGGGGACGATATCCTGCGCGGCCTTCCAGAAGACGTCGAGGTGCCCGAAGCTCCCGTCAGTCCCTTCCGCTGGCTGCCCTACGCGTTTCTTGGCCTGACGGCGGTGGTGATCTTGATCCTGGTGACCCCGGCGCGCGCCGTCGCAGCGCGGGTGACGGTCGCCGGCTCGCGACGGGCGGGAATGTCGGTTCCAGGTTGGGTCGAGGAGTGGGCGGCGCCGCCGAAGACCGAAGCCGGGAGAGTCTTCCGACGACTGGCCGGATGGCCTTCCCGCCTGGGAGTCGAGTTCCGGCGCCGAGATATCACCCCCCATGAGCGCGGGGCAGCCCTGGCCGAGGTCATTCCCGATCAGCAGCAAGCGATCGACCGCATCGTCGAGTCGTACGCGGCCGAACGCTACGGGGATCGCCCGGCCGAACGCGGCGAGCCTTCCCGGGCCTGGCGATCGCTTCGGGGCCATCTGTACTGGGCTCGCGTGAACAAGCTGATCGACGACATCCTTGGGATGTGATCCCGACCGCGCCCGCGAGGCACCCTGGCTTATTGCACGCCCGGCATCTTCCCTTTCCCCTGCCATGATTGAAGTCATCCGCCTCGCGCAGGGAGATCTTCGCAATGCCCGGCGATTCCTCGAGCTGCCCTTCCGCATCTATGAGTCGATACCCCAGTGGGTTCCGCCGATCGCCGGGGACGCCCGTCGCCAGTTGGACCGGCGCAGGAACCCCTACTTTCAGCATTCCCGGGCGGAATTCCTGCTTGCCATCCGCGACGGCCGGGCCGTTGGGCGCATGGCGGTCCTCGATCCCGAGAACTACAACCGCTTCAATGGCACGCGGGATGCCTTCTTCACGCTGTTTGAGTGCGAGCCGGACGATGCGGTCGCCCGCGCCTTGCTGGACGCCGGCTTCGACTGGGCCCGCAGCCGCGGACTGACGGTCATCCGAGGGCCACACGGTTTCTCGGCGCTCGACGGGCTGGGCCTGCTCGTCAAAGGCTTCGAGCACCGGCCGGCTTTTGGGATCCCCTACAATCCTCCGTACTACGAGCGGTTCCTGACCGACGCCGGCTTGGCGCGCGAGGCCGATATCCTGTCCGGGTATCTTGGGGGGCACGTAGTCCTGCCGGATCGGATCCTGAGGGTGGGCGAACGCGTGATGGAGCGCCGCGGATTGAGGGTGGAGCGTTTCCGGAAGCGCGGGGAACTTCGGCGACTGGCGCCAAAACTCGGAGATCTCTACAACCAGAGCCTGGGCGGGACCGCTGGGAACGTGCCCTTGACGGACCGTGAGATCGACGCGATCGCCAGGCAGATGATCGCCTTCGCCGACCCGCGGTTGATCAAAGTCCTCTCCAAGGGAGACGAGCCGGTCGGGTTCCTGTTCGCCTATCCCGACATCTCCGCCGCCGTCCAACGCACGAAGGGCCGGATGTGGCCGTTCGGGTGGATCGAGTGGCTTCGAGAGATGAGGACCACCCAGTGGGTCAATGTCAACGGCGCCGGGATCACCGAAGGGTACCGCGGGCTTGGCGGAACCGCGCTGCTCTTCACCGAGATGTACCGCAGCGTACGGGAGGGCGGCTTCCGGCATGCCGTCCTGGTTCAGATCGGGTCGGAGAACTTCCCGATGCTGCGAGAGCTACGCGAGTTCGGGGTCGACTTCTACAAGACGCATCGAATGTTCCGCAAGGATCTCTAGTCGCCAGCGCTCGACCTTCGCGGCCTGGTGGTGCTGTTGTTCGCATGGCGCGCTTCGGAAGGCTGCGCGCGACTTCTTCCCCGGCCGGGAACCGCCCCAGGCCATGTCGGTCGTGGGCGTCCAACGTATAATCAGGTCGCCCGCAGCCCAGATCTTCAATCGAGCAGATATGGTTGAGCCCACGCTTCGCCTCGGGCCGGTCGAACATCTAGGCCGGTTGAGTCGGCAGGTCGAAGACCTGCGCGCCCAGCTCGGCGCGTATCGCCAGCGCCTCGGCGGTCCGAAGTCGGACTTTCCCCAGGGAATCCTCGAGGCGCTCCGGCTGCTGAGCGGCACGCTCCAGACCCTCCAGCACCAGGTCCAAGGAATTCAGGAGGAACGGGCGAATCTCACCGCCTTGGCGAATGTCGGTCAGGTTATGAACTCGTCGCTGGACCTGGACCGGGTGCTGGCC